>DASYMP010000001.1:0-16824 GCA_036009005.1 Thermoleophilaceae bacterium
CGGCACCCGCCTCGCGGTGATCGGCGCGGGCTTCGTGGGTGCAGAGGTGGCCTCGACGGCACGATCGCTCGGAGCGGAGGTCACGCTGATCGATCTCGAGCCCGCCCCGCTGATCAGGGTGCTTGGAGCTGAGGTCGGCGCGCTGCTGGCCGAGCGCTACCGCGCCCACGGAGTGGATCTGCGGATGGCTGCAGGCCTCGGCAGCTTCGTGACGGGCGCCGACGGCCGGCTGAGCGGGATCGAGCTCACCGACGGCTCGCACGTCGAGTGCGACACCGCGCTCGTTGCCATCGGCGCCGCGCCGGCGTGCGACCTGCTGGGCGACCCGCGCGAGGGGATCAAGACCGACGGCTGTGGCCGCACCGCCCACCCGGGCGTGTACGCGTGCGGAGACGTTGCGTCGTCGTGGCGGCAGTCGCTCGGGGAGCACGTGCGCGTGGAGCACTGGACCTCGGCCGCCGGCCAGGCGAGCGCCGTTGCGCACGCGATCCTCGGCCGGGAACGCCCCTACGACGAGCTGCCGTACTTCTGGTCCGACCAGTTCGGCCTGCGCCTCCAGCACGTGGGCCACGCGGACGGCCCCACCACCACCGAGATCGACGGAGAGGCCGAGTCGTTCACGGCGCGCTACCGAGACTCAGACGACCGCCTGGTGGCCGCCCTGGCGGTGAACCGTCCGCGTGAGGTGGGCCCACTGCGCCGCGAGCTGGCAGGGGACGCGGCCGCCGCAGCGGCCTGAGCTCACGCCGTCAGCTGCGCGGGGGGCGTCGGCGGCGCTGATCGTCCAGCGTCTTCTTGCCGCGCTGCGCGAATCCGCGGGCCTGCTTCTTGTAGCGCTCCTTGTCCTCGGGCGAGAGGGACTGCCAGCGCTCCCAGGCCATCAGGACGTAGGGCCACATGCGGCGGGCGCCGCGGGCGGCGCTGCGGGCGCGGGTCACGCGGCCGGGGCCGCCTAGGCGTCTTTGCGATCTAGCCATTCGAGGTACTCCAGTATGCGGTGCGAGTCATGGATCACGTCGTCTCCGTGCACGAGGACAGGTACCCATCTCTGTCCGGTCAACTCCTCGACCTCGGGTCGGTCGCGCTTCAGGAACGGCACGCGCACCTCGTCGAAGTCCAGCTCCATCGCCCGCATCCGCCGCGCGACCTTGCCGCAGCGGCAGATCAGGTCGGTCGGGGCCTTGCAGCGATACAGCGTCGTCACGCCCCGCAGGGTATTTGACGCATCGCCGAACCCGTGAGAGGTTCAGTGAAGAGACTGGCGCTCGCAGGGAACCCATCGGCGCCGCCGCCTCCACGGCCCTGGAGGCGGCGCCGCGCCCACCCCCCGCCAGCTCGGCGCCGCTACGTGAGCGGCCAGGGCAGGCGGACGGTGCGCCGGGCGATGCCGAAAGCGCCCTCGGCCGTGCCGAGCGCGAGGCCCGCCAGCTTGTACTGGAGCTGCTGCGAACGGCGCGTGCGCGCGATTCGCTCGTGCTCGCGCTCGAGGTGCCAGGACACCGTCGCCTCGAGCGTCTCCTCGTGCGGGCGCGCCCTCCAGCCGAGCACGCGCTGGGCCTTCGTCGCCCGGTAGGTCCAGTGGTTGCCGGCCGCGCGCACCTCCGCCGGCGTGAGCGGCCACGAGCGCCCGCCCGCGCTCAGCACCGCGGCCGCGGCCTGCGCGGCGCGCGGCGGGATCCGCACCGGTGTCGGCACGCCGGACAACCGGCCGAGGTCCGCGAACAGCCGCTCGAACGTGAAGTTCCGGCCCGCGAGCAGGTAGCGCTCGCCCACCTCACCGCGCAGCTCGGCGAGCAGATGGCCGGCGGCGGCGTCGCGCACGTCGACGATCCCCACCGCGCCGTCGGTGTAGATCGGGATCCGCCCGAGCAGGAAGCTCCGGACGAGCCGGGTGGACGACAGGAGGTGGTCGCCCGCGCCGAGGCAGATCGCCGGGTTCACGCACACGAGCGGCAGCCCGCGCTCGACCAGGAGCATCGCCCCGAGCTCGGCCTCGTGAACCGAGTTCACGTAGGGAATGTCGAGGCGCGTGGCCGCGAACGGCTGCTTCTCGTTCGCCGCCTTGCCGTTCGTGGCGGGCCCGACCGCGGCGGCGCTCGACGTGTAGACCACGCGCTCGACGTCCGCGCGCAGGCACTCCTCCATGACGATCCTCGTGCCGCTCACGTTCACGTCCGCCAGGAGCTCCGCGTCGGCCGGCCGCACCGAGGTCACGCCCGCGCAGTGGAACACGCGCGACACGCCCTTGAGCGCGCGGCGAACCGAGCGGCGGTCGCGCACCTCGAGCTTCACGCGCCTGGCGTCGAGCCCCTCGAGGGCCAGGTCCGGCGAGCCCTCCTTCACCCCCAGCGTCAGGTCGTCCCCGCGCTCGTGGAGCAGGCGGGCCACGTGGGATCCGATGAAGCCTGTTGCGCCGGTGACGAGCACGCGGGCCAAGGCCGCCGAGTGTAGGGTGCCGCGCGCATGTGTCCCCTCGCGGTGGTGACCGACAGCACGTCCTACCTGCCGCCGGAGCTGGTCGAGCGGCACGGCATCAGCGTGGTCCCCCTCTACGTCGTCTTCGGAGGCGACCGGACGCTGCCGGAGGTCGAGATCACGGACTACCCCGCGTTCTTCGAGGAGCTGCGCACGGCCGAGCAGCTCCCGACCACCTCCCAGCCCTCGGTGGGCGACTTCACGTCGGTCTTCGAGCCGCTCCTGGAGGCGGGGAACGAGGTCATCTCGGTCCACATCTCGGGCGGGCTCTCGGGCACCCCCGACGCCGCCCGCCAGGCGAAGGAAGCGCTCACGCGCGACGGCAGGGGCGGCGAGCTGGTCGAGGTGGTGGACTCGACGACGGCCGCCGGCGGACTCGGCTTCATGGTGCTCGCGGCGGCGAAGGCCGCGCGCGACGGCGCGACCGCCAGGGAGGCCGCCGAGCACGTGGCCGAGGCGCGCAGGGAGCTCCGGCTCTGGTTCGCGATCGACACGCTCGAGTTCCTGCGCCGCGGCGGCCGCATAGGCGCGGCCAGCGCCTGGATCGGGTCGACGCTGAAGGTGAAGCCGATCCTCACGGTCGACAACGAGATGACGCCGGTCGAGCGCGTGCGCACCTCGAAGCGCATGTTCGAGCGCCTGCTCGAGTACGGGCAGTCGTGCGCGGACTCCGGCGCCGACGCGTGGTCGGCGCAGCACATCAACGCCCCGGACCAGTGCGCGGCGCTCGTGGCGCGCTGCAGCGAGATCTTCGGATCGGACCCGACGATCATCAGCGAGATCGGGCCCGTGCTCTCGGCCCACACCGGGCCCGGCCTGCTCGGCATGGGCGCGATCCCGAAGCACTTCGTCGACTAGCCGCTACAGGAGGCCGCTCGCGCGGGGCGAATACGGCCCTGATGCTGTCCACGCGGAGCATCGTCCGCATCGTGCTCGTAATCGTCGGCGTGCTGGCCGCGCTGTACCTGGTCTGGCTTCTCCGGAAGCCGATCAGCTGGATCCTGATCTCGGCGTTCCTCGCGATCGCGCTGTCGCCGCCCGTGAACCGCCTCCAGCGCAGGATGAAGCGCGGCTTCGCGATCACGATCGTCTACACCGGCCTGCTGCTGGTGCCGATCCTGCTGATCGCGCTGATCGTGCCGCCGCTCATCGGCGAGGCGAACAACTTCGCGGACAACGTTCCGCAGTACGCCGACGACGTGACCAACTTCGTCCAGAAGAACGACCGGCTCCGCAAGCTGAACGCGGACTACGACGTGACGCAGAAGCTCCAGGACGAGGCCGCGAAGCTGCCCGGCCGGCTCGGCGGCGCGGCCGGGACGCTGCGCGACATCGGCTTCGGCATCGTCAGCTCGCTGTTCGCGCTGCTCACCATTCTCGTCATGACGGCCTTCCTGCTGGGCAGCGGCAGGCGCTGGGTCGACCAGGTGATCGCGGCGCGACCAACGGGGCAGCGGGAGCGCCTGCGCCGCGCGGCCGACAACATCTCGGGCGCGGTGAGCGGCTACGTGACCGGCGCGCTCACGGTCGCCGTGATTGCCGGCATCGCCACCTACATCGTGCTGACGATCCTCGGCGTCCCCTTCAGCGGACCGCTAGCGGTGATGGCCGGCCTGATGTCGCTGATCCCCATGATCGGGGCCACGATCGCGGCCGTCCTGATCGGCGTCGTGACGCTGTTCCAGGACTTCCCGACCGCCACGATCGTCTGGACGATCTGGGCGATCGTCTACCAGCAGATCGAGAACAACCTGATCCAGCCGCAGATCCAGAAGCGCACCGTGAACGTCCATCCGTTCATCACGATCGTCGCGGTGCTGTGCGGCGGCACGCTGCTCGGGGTGCTGGGCGCGATCGTCGCGATCCCGATCGCGGCGTCGATTCAGATCCTCATACGCGAGTACGTCGATCTGCGCACGCTGTCGCTGAAGACGCCCGACCCCCCACCCGCGCCGCCCGACCCCGTGCCCGCGTAGCCTGCTCGGCATGTCACCGGGCGCGCTAACCCGTCGCGGGCTGCTGCTCGCGATCACGGCGCTCTCGCTCTATCTGCTCGCGCCGGCGCTGATCGGGGTGTTCGGCGCGTTCGACGAGCTGGACAAGATCACCCCGCTCTGGTTCGCCGCGATGGTCGCCCTCCAGGTCGGGAGCTTCGCCTGCATGTGGGGGATCCTGCGGCTGGCCATCCGCACCGATCGCTGGCGGGCGGTGATCCTGTCGCAGCTCGCCGCCAACTCCTTCGGGAGAGTCGTGCCGGGCGGGCTCGCGACGGTCGGCGCGGTGCAGTACTCGATGCTCGTGCGCGCCGGCGTGCCCTCCGCGGCGGCGGCGTCCGGCATCACCGCATCGGCGCTCGTCGTGTTCGCCACGCTCCTGGCGCTGCCACTGCTCGCCCTCCCGGCGATCCTCACCGGTGTCGCGGTCGACCCGAACCTCACCAGGGCGGCGCTGGCGGGCGCGATCGTCTTCGTCCTGATGGTCGTGGTGGGCGCGGCGTCGGTCGTCTGGGACCAGCCGCTCGAGTTGATCGGCCGAGCGGCGCAGGCGCTCCTCAACCGGCTGCGCCGCCACCATGAGCCGGTCGCCGGGCTCCCCGAGCGGCTCCTGCGCGAGCGCGACATCGTGGTCGGCGTGCTCGGCCGCCAGTGGTGGGAGGCGCTCCTGCTCGCGGCGGGCCGCTGGGTGCTCGACTACCTGACCCTGATCGCGACGCTCTACGCCGTGGGCGCCACGCCGCGGGCGTCGCTGGTGCTGCTCGCGTTCTGCGCGGCGCAGCTGCTCGGCAACCTCCCGCTCACCCCGGGCGGGGTCGGCTTCGTGGAGGCGGGGCTCACGGGAACGCTCGCGCTCGCCGGAGTCGGCACTGGCGCCGCCGTCGTGTCGACGCTCGCGTACCGGCTCGTCTCGTTCTGGCTACCGATCCCCGCTGGGGCCGTGGCGGCCGTGGTGCACCGGCGCCGCTACGGCAGCGCGGAGGTGGAGCCTCCGCCGGGGGCTACGCCGACGCAGCTGCCGGGCCAGCCGGCCGCTTATCCGCTGGATCCTCGGGCGGGTGAGTCTCCTCCCACCACGCGTTGATCGCCGCGACGGCGGGGCCCATGATCAGGTTCTTCTGGAAGTTCTCCGTGTCGTTGACGTTCGGAAGCGGCTGCTCCGGAACCGGCACGTCGAGGAACTCGCAGAGCGGCTCCCAGCCGTCCGTCGGGTACCAGACGAGCAGGCGCTCCGACGGCACCGTGTCGATCACGGTCTGGTTCCAGCGCTCCATCGCCTCGGCCATCGGCCCGGGCTCGCCGTTGGTGCCGGCCCACACGCCGCGCTCTCCGAAGTTCATCTCGGTCAACAGGTCGATCCAGGCCGCGTAGTGGGGGTCGACGTGGTATTGAGCCCGCGCGAGGTGGTGCATCAGCGTGTCGCCGTAGAAGATCTGGGTGATGGTGCTCTCCATGCTGCGCACCCAGCTGTCGGCGTCACGCACGCTCAGGAGGACCTTGGCGTCCGGGTAGACGTCCATCAGCTCGCGCCAGTGGTAGGCGGCGGGCCAGTCGACGGTCGACTCCTTGCCCTCGAAGATCTCGTCCCAGTCGCCGTCGCCCTCGAGCGCCTGGCGCCACTGCGGGACGCTCGTCGCGGGGTCGCCCATCATGTCGCGCATGTGGTAGCACGGCAGGCCGAGCATCTCGAGCGCGATCATCTGGGTCGTGGTCGCCGTGCGTGGCAGCCCGGCGCCGAGCAGCTTCATGGGTTCTCCCTTGTCGAGTACCGACTGAGCGCGCCGCAGACTAGCTAGCGACGGCGGCCGATGAGCGAGAACGTCGCCGCGACGCCGCCGCCGATCACGAAGCCCGCCACCGCGGCGCTCACGAGCGCGGCCTTGCGGTTGCGCACGAGCTGGCCGCGCCAATTCGTGAGCTCGTTCATCTTCCCGCGCAGGTCGTTCACGGAGAAGGCGAGCTCGCGGCGCGTCTCCTCGATCGACGCGCGGATCATCTCGGGGTTTCGGGTTCCGCTTGCCACTACGCCTTGACCTCCTCGCCTCGCTCGAGGCTTCTGTGGACCTGATCGTGCTCGACCTTCTGCGCCTCGAGCTCGGCGCGCGTCTTCCTGGCCTCGGCGATCGCCATGTCGGGCGTGGGCGGCGATCCCTTCTTGAAGAGCCGGAACGCCAGGAGGCCGGCGACGGCCGCGAGCACGAACAGGAGGGCGGTCACCACGGCGAAGCCGGCCCAGTTGTTGTCCTCCCAGTTGAAGACGTCGTTCAGGAACCAGGCGAGCCCGTGGAAGAAGGTGGTGATGCCGAACACCGCGAACACGCCGGCCGCGCCGGCGACGACGGCACCCCGGGTGAGCTTCGAGATCTTGTCGGTGACCTCCGCCTTGGCGAGCTCGATCTCCTCGCGAACGAGCTGCGAGGCCTTCTCCGAGACGTCGGCGACGATGTCGCCGAGCGACTTGGCGGCGTCGTCCTGAGGGGGCAGCCCGTCGGGCGTCATCGGGCGAGCCGCTTCAGGAGCAGGGCGAGCGCGAGGCCCCCGGCGAAGGCGGCGCCCACGAACGCCTCGGGCCGCTCCGCGAAGACGTCCTCCTCGGGCTCCACGCTCAGCGGGCTCTGCGCCTGGAATTCCGTGGTGGGCTGTTCGTCGGCCATCAGTCGATCGGTGGGTCCTCGTCGAAGACCCTTACCCAGATCGCCGCGGCGATTCGGGTCGACACGATCGTGGCGAGCGCGCCGACGCCGGCCAAGAGGCCGCCCCACATGAGGCGCTTGACGATGTCGTTGTCCATAGGCGCCTGATTCAACCAGACGCGGCCGGGCGACTCGTCACACCGGAATTGGGGTCGCTCGCACGCACCGCGTGCTCGCCATCCTCGAGTCCTCCGCAGATGGCCTCCACCACGAGGTCCTTCGCGCCCTCGAAGTCCGCGTCGCTGCGCGGCAGCACCTCGAAGATCCAGCCGGTGAGCAGCTGCTCGATCGCGCCGTAGAAGCACATCGCGGCGAACTCGGCAGGGATCCCGGACTTGAACGAGCCCTCCTCGCGCGCCGACTCCACGATCGCGGCGATCGCCTCGTAGGCCTTGCGGATCTCGTCGAGGTGCAGCGCGCCGAACGAGTTCGCCGCGCGCGTGACCTCGACGATGATCACCTTCATCAGGTCGGGGTCGTGCCGGTAGGAATCGATGATGAAGCCGGCGACGGAGCGCAGCTTGACGCGCGAGGGTAGGTCGCGCGCGTCGATCTCGCCGATCGCGTCGAGCATGATCTGCCAGCGCTCGAGGAAGAGCGTGTTGAGGATCTCGTCCTTCGAGTTGAAGTAGTGGTAGACGAGCCCGTACGCCACGCCCGCCTCGTCGGCGACGTCCGAGACGCGGCAGTGGTGGAAGCCCTGGCGCGCGAACACGCGCACGGCCGCGTCGAGGATCATGCGCCGCTTGTCGGGCGCGTCCTTCTGGGCCGCGGCCACTAGGCGGTCACCCCCTCGGGCCAGCGGTAGGCGGCGTCGACGCGGTTGGCGAGGCTCGGGAGCTTCTCGCGCAGCTCGTCCTGGCGGGCGAGGTCGAGCTCGGCCGCGATCACGTGCTCGCCCTCCATGGGCGCGCGCGCGAGCACCTCGCCCCACGGGTCCACGATCATCGAGTTGCCGTAGCTGTCGCCCTCCGGCCCCGGCCGGCGGCCCTGGCCGGGCGCGATCACGAAGACCTGGTTCTCGATCGCGCGCGCCCGCAGGAGCACCTCCCAGTGCGCCTCGCCGGTGATGCGCGTGAAGTTGGCGGGCACGGTCACGATGCGCGCGCCGCGCAGCGCGAGGATCCGGTACAGCTCGGGGAAGCGCAGGTCGTAACAGATCGTGAGCCCCAGGCCGGTGCCGTCGGAGGTCTCGGAGAGCACGATCTCGTCGGCGGGCTCCGTGTGCTCGGACTCGCGGTAGTCCACCCCGCCGACCTCCACGTCGAACATGTGGATCTTGCGGTAGGTGGCCCGCAGCTCGCCGTCCGGCCCCACGTGCACGGACGTGTTCGAGACGCGCTCCCGGCCCTCGCGGCGCTCGGCCACGGAGCCGGCCACGAGGTCGATCCCGAGCTCGCGCGCGAGCGCGCGCGCCCAGCTCACCGGGCGGCCGTCGAGCGACTCGGCGCCGGCCGCGTAGTCGGACCTGCCGCCGCGGATGTCGAGCCGTTCCGGCAGCACGACCAGTTGCGCGCCGTCGGCCACCGCGGCGCGCACGAGGCGCTCCGCCGAGGCCAGATTCGCCTCGGTGTCGGTCGTTGATTGGAGTTGGACTGCGGCTGCTCGCATCAGTCCTGTTCGCTCCTCCCAGCGATTGACTGACTAGTCAATCTGCAGTGTACTGCGAGGCCATGCGCGATCTTCCGGTACGCGGCCCGGGTGTCGGCGATCTCGGGCTGCGCCTGCCTCCGCGCCGCATGGCGCCCCTTCGCGCGGGCCGCCCGCTCAAGCGCTGGCGCTACCTCGGCGTGTACCGGCGTGACCTGATGCTGTGCGTGGGCGACGCGCGCGTGGCGGGCGTGCCGCAGCGCTGGTGGGCGGTCGCGCTCCCCGACGGCCGCCTGTTCGAGGGCAGCCGCCGCGTCGAGCTGGGCGAGCGCCGCGTGCGTGTGCGCAGCGTGCTCGAGCTGGAGCTCGCGCCGCCGCAGGGCGTGGAGGTGGTCTCGGCGCACGGGCGCTCGTACATCTGGACCTCCAAGCGCGCGCCGGTGCACGTGCGCGGCCGCGTGAGCGTGGGCGGCGAGAGCTTCGAGCTCGACGGCGCCGACGGGTTCGTCGACGAGTCCGCCGGCTACCACGCGCGCCACACGGCCTGGCGCTGGTCGGCGGGCATCGGGCGGACGGACGACGGCCGCGCGCTGGCCTGGAACCTCGTGGACGGCGTGCACGACGCGCCGACCGGCAGCGAGCGCACCGTCTGGGTGGACGGCGAGCCGCGCGAGCTGCCGCCGCAGGAGTTCGCGGCCGACCTCAGCTCGGTCGGCGGGCTCCGGTTTCGGGAGTGGTCCGCGCGCGAGTCGAGCCTCGACCTGATCCTGATGCGCAACCGCTACAGGCAGCCCTTCGGCGAGTTCAGCGGCACGCTCCCGGGCGGTTTGACGCTCGCCGAGGGCTTCGGGGTGATGGAGGAGCATGATGTGCTCTGGTGAGGGAGCTCCTCGTGCTGCTGGCTGCGTTCATCGGGCTGCCCGTCTCGCCGGGCGCCGCGCTCGCCCCAGCGCCGGCCCCTGAGCGCCCGGCGCGCATCACCGTGGCGGCGGCCGGCGACCTCCTGATCCACACGCCGGTCGCGCAGCGCGCGCTGGCGCTCGGCGGCGGGCGGCGCTACGACTTCGCGCCGCTGTTCCGGCCGGTGAGACGCTGGATCGCCGGGGCCGACCTCGCCCTCTGCCACATGGAGACCCCGCTCGTGCCGGGGCCGGTCCAGGGCTACCCGGTCTTCCACACGCCTCCCGACCTGGCCCGCTCGATCCGGCGAGTGGGCTGGGACGCGTGCAGCACCGCGTCGAACCACTCGCTCGACGCCGGGCAGTACGGAATCGACTCGACCCTGCACGCGCTGCGCCGTGCGGGCGTCAGGGCCACCGGCACCGCGCGCTCGGCACGGGCGCGCCGCCGCACGACGATGGTGCGCGTGAAGGGCGTCCGGGTCGCGTTCCTGTCCTACACGCTCGTCACGAACGGGCAGGCCGTGCCGCACCCGTGGAGCGTGAACTGGGCGTCCCCGGACCAGGTGCTCCGCGACGCCCGCCGCGCGCGCCGGCGCGGCGCGCGCGTCGTGATCGTGAACATCCACTGGGGTGCGGAGTTCGTGAGCGCGGTCACGCCCGAGCAGAGCGCGCTCGCGCGCAGGCTCACGCGCTCGCCGGCCATCGACGCGATCGTGGGCCAGCACGTGCACGTGGTGCAGCCGATCCGGCGCGTGCACGGCAAGCCGGTCGTGTTCGGCGAGGGCAACCTGATCTCGAACCAGACGGCGGGCTGCTGTCCCGCGGCCTCGCAGGACGGGCTGATCGCGCTGATCGACTTCGTGGTGAGGCCCGGCCACGCGGCTCGCGCCCGCCGCATCCGCTACGTGCCCACGTGGGTCCGGCACCCGGACATGACCGTGCTTCCGGCCGCGCGCGGCTCGGCTTCGTGGAAGCGCACGGTGAGCGCCGCCGGCCGCGGGCCGGGCATCCGCCCGCGTTAGGGTCCGCGCCATGCAGATCCGCGCCGCCGTGCTCGAGGAGTTCGCAAACCCGCTCGTCGTCCAGGACGTGGAGCTCGAGGGTCCGAAGGCCGGCGAGGTGCTCGTGCGCCTGGCGGCGTGCGGCGTCTGCCACACCGACCTGTACACGGCGAGCGGCGCCGACCCGTCCGGCTACGCGCCCACCGTGCTCGGGCACGAGGGCGCCGGTGTGGTCGAGGCGGTGGGCGAGGACGTGACGAGCGTCGCCCCCGGGGACCATGTGGTGACGCTGTTCTCGCCGCAGTGCCGCGAGTGCATCCACTGCGTGTCCGACAAGACGAACCTCTGCCTCGCGATCCGCGACCAGCAGAACAAGGGGTACCTGCCGGACGGCACCACGCGCCTCCACCGCGACGGCGACGAGGTGCGCCACTTCATGGGCACGAGCACGTTCGCCGAGGCGACGGTCATGCCGGAGATCGCGCTCGCGAAGGTGAACCCCGAGGCAGCGCTCGACGTGATCTGCACGCTGGCGTGCGGCGCCACGACCGGCGTCGGCGCGGCTCTCTACATCGCCAAGGTGGAGCCCGGGTCGACGTGCGTGGTGTTCGGCGCGGGGCTGGTCGGGCTCGGCGCCGTGGCCGGCGCGCGGCTGGCCGGCGCCGAGCGAATCGTGGCCGTGGACCTCTCCGAGGAGCGCCTCGAGCACGCGCGGCAACAGGGCGCCACCGACACGCTCGTCGGCGGGCCCGACACGGTCGACCAGATCCTCGAGATGACCGACGGCTTCGGCGCCGACTACACGTTCGAGGCCACCGGCCTCGTGTCGGTGATGCGCCAGGCCGTGGAGTCCGCCCGCATGGGCTGGGGCCTCTGCACGATCGCGGGCGTGGCCGGCAGGGGCGAGCTGCTCGAGGTGGTGCCGCGCTACCTGATCACGGGGCGCCGCATCGCGGGCGCTTCGTTCGGCGGCGCGAAGGGCCGCGACCGCGTGCCCGAGCTGGTCGACCTGTACATGCAGGGCGACCTCGACCTCGAGTCCCTCGTGACACGCCGCGTCTCGCTCGACGAGGTGAACGACGCCTTCGAGGCCATGGAGCGCCAGGAGGGCATCCGCACCGTCATCACCTATTGACGCGCAGACCGATCGTGATGGTGCGGCTGTTGCCCGTCCGGTCGGACGCGCGTGCGCTGAGGACCGGCGTGGAGGTCCTGCGCTGACGGAGCAGGCGGCGGCCGCTCGCGGTGAGCCTCAGCACGAGCCGCCCGGTGGTGGCGCGCCCGAGCGAGACGCGCTTTTGCGCGGTCAGCACGCGGCCGTTCAGCTTGAGCGCCACGCGCACCGTGCACGCCTCCGAGCAGCGCAGGCGCAGCGCCAGGCCACTCCGCACGAGCGCCCCGCTGCGGAAGATGCGGGCCGAGCGCAGCGACAGCCGCGGCGGGACGCGGTCGCCCACGCTCCCGCCCGACGTCGAGGAGCCGCTCCCGCCGCTGCCGCTGCCCGATCCCGAGCCGGAGCCGGCCGAGCCGCCGGCGGGGTGCGGCGCCGGCGCGGGTGCGCCCACGCCCACGTCGGCCACGAGCCGCAGCGAGCGCAGCACGTTGAGGCGGCCGCCCGAGACGGTGCGGCCGGTGAATGCCGGGCGGGCATCGGTGCCGGCGAGCAGCGCGGAGCTGATCTCGGGGGGCAGCGAGTCCGGAGCGGCGGCCCAGAGCAGCGCGGCGGCGCCGGACACGTGCGGCGTTGCCATCGAGGTTCCGCTCGACCAGCTGTAGCCGCCGCCCGGCCAGGTGCTCGCGATGTTCACGCCGGGCGCCGCGAGGTCGACCGAGCTCGCGCCGTAGTTGGAGAAGCTGGCGAGCGCGTCGCGGTTGTCGCTCGCCGCGACGCAGACCACGTTCGAAAGCAGGTACGCGCACGGGTACGTGGTGGTCGCGGCGTCGTTGTCGTCCCCCACGCCGTCGGCGCCACCGTTGCCCGCCGCCGCGACGAACAGCATCGTCGGGTAGGCGGCGATCGCGTCGTGCTCCGCGCGCGACGACGCGTCTGAGCCGAGGCTCAGGTTCACAACCTTCGCGCCCTGCTTGAACGCGTACGCGTAGGCGAGGATCACGTCCGAGACCTTCCCCGAGCCGGCCGCGTCGAGCACGCGCAGTGGCATGATCTTCGCGCCGTCCGCGATACCGGACACGCCGATCCCGTTGCCGCGGTCGGCCGCGATCGTGCCGGCCACATGGGTGCCGTGGCCGTTCTCGTCCGCCGGGTCGTTGTCGGCCCCGGCGAAGTCCCAGCCGCGCCAGTCGTCCACGCGGCCGTTCAGGTCGTCGTCCAGGCCGTTCGACTCACGGCCGAGCCCGCTCTCGCCCGCGTTTCGCCACAGGTTCGGGGTGAGGTCCGGGTGCGCGGAGTCGACCCCCGTGTCGACGACCGCCACCACCGTGCCCACGGCGATCTTCGCGTCCCAGGCGTCGGCGATGTCCGAGTCGGCGTCCGGGGTGCCGGTCACGCCGCGGATCGACTGGCCGGTGTTCTCCATCGCCCACAGCTGCGGGAAGTAGGGGTCGTCCGGGCGGACGAACGCGTGCACCTCGGCGTTCGGCTCCGCGTAGATCACGTCGGGGGAACTCTCGAGCGCGCGCTCGGCGTCGGCGGCGGACTGCCCCGGCGCCACCTCCACGAGCTGCATGCCGCTGACCGGCAGGGCGGCGGCGAAGTCGGTGCCGGCGCCGTCACGCACGTCGCGGCGCTCGGTCGCCGTGGCGTCGGAGTCGAAGCGAACGATCAGCTCGGCCGGCTCGCCCGGCTCCGGGGCCTGTGACGGGGTAGCGCCAAGCGCGAGCGACAGCCCGGCGACAATCGCTATGGCCACGAGAAAGCGCACCGCACGTACCCCAACGGGGGTAGCCCCCGGTACTTGCTAGGTACTCCGGGGTGAGCCGCCTTTGCAGAGGTTGAGCGCCCGAACTAGCTGAGAAACGACCCCTGCGAGCCGTGCGCGGGGCCGGCCGCGGCCCCGCTCTCGAGCAGCGCCTGGATGTCCTCGTCCGAATAGCCGAGCGCGGCGAGCACCTCGCTCGTGTGCTCGCCGAGCGCCGGACCGGGGCCCGCGGGGCCGCCGGGCGTGCGCGACAGCTTCACCGGAACGCCGAGCAGAGAGACCGGCGACGCCGCGCCGGGCTGCTCGAGGCGCACGACCATCTCGCGCGCTCGCACCAGCTCCGAGTCGAGCGCCTCGTCGAGGTCGAGCACCGGCTCGAGGCAGCAGTCGTGCTCGGACGCGAACGCCTGCCACTCGTCGCGCGTGCGCTCGAGGAAGACCCGCTCGACCTCGGCGTGCGCCTCCGAGCCGGGCCGCTCGAACTGCTTCTCCACGAGCTCCTCGCGCCCGACCCCGCGGCACCACGCCTGCCAGAACTTCGGCTCGAGCGCGCCGAGCGTGACCCAGCCGTCGCGGCACGCGTAGGGCCGGTAACAGATCAGCCCCCCGGACAGCTCGGGCTCGCCGCGCCTCGGCACCGCGCCGTCCGCGAGGTACTTCGCGGCCACGAGCGTCAGCCAGGACAGCGAGCCGTCGAACATCGACACGTCCACGAGCTGCCCCTCGCCGGAGCGCTCGCGCTCGCGTAGCGCCGCCATGATCCCGAAGGCGGCCATCAGCGCGCCGCCCCCGAGGTCGGCGATCTGGCCGCCGGGCTGGACCGGCGGGCCGCCGGCGTCGCCGGTCAGCCCGAGCAGGCCGTTGAGGCCGAGGTAGTTCATGTCGTGCCCCGAGCGCCCCGTGTAGGGACCGTCCTGCCCGTAGCCGGAGATCGCGCAGTAGACGAGCCGGGGATTCTCCTCGCGGAGGCGCTCGTAGCCGAGGCCGAGCCGCTCCATCACGCCGGGCCGGAACGACTCGAGCAGCACGTCGTGCTCGCGCACCAGGCGGAGCAGCACCTCGCGCCCCGCGTCCTCCTTCAGGTTCAGGCGGATCGAGCGCTTGCCGCGGTTGAGCGCGAGGAAGAGCGCGGACTTCGCGCTGTCGTCGGCACCCTCGTAATACGGAGGCGACCAGCGGATGTAGTCGCCCATCCCCGTGTCCTCGACCTTCAGGACGTCCGCGCCGAAGTCGGCGAGGAGCAGCGAGCAGAAGCCGCCCGGCAGCAGCCTCGAGAGGTCCAGCACGCGGACGTCCGACAGCGCGCTCATACGCCGAGGAGCTCGCGCGCCTCGGCAACCGTCGCCACGCGCCGGCCGGCGTTCTCGACGATCTCGCGCGCCTTGGCGATCAGGTCGCCGTTCGAGCGGGCCATCTCGCCGTCGGGCAGGTAGAAGTTGTCCTCGAGGCCGGCCCTCACGTTTCCACCGAGTGCCGCCGCAGCCGAGATCAGGCTCCACTGGCCGCGGCTGATCGCGATCACGCCCCAGTTGTGGCGCCCCTCGGGAACCTGCTCCGACATGTGCGCGAGGTTCTTGGCGGTCGGCCGGATCCCGCCGGTCACGCCCATCACGCACGAGACCTGGAGCGGCTCAGAGAGCAGCCCCATGTCGATCAGCGGGTCGAGGTTCGCCACGTGGCCCGAGTCGAAGCACTCGTGCTCGGGGCGGATGCCGAGCTCGTTCATCGCCGTCACGAACTCGATGATCGTGTCGAACGAGTTCTCGAAGACGGTCTTGAAGACGAAGTCCTTCCGCTTGCGGGAGTACTTCGCGTAGTTCATCGAGCCCATGTTGAGCGCGGCCACGTCGGGGCGCAGCTCGCGCAGGTAGGCGATCCGCTTCTCGATCGGCACGCCGATCGCGCCGGTCGAGTAGTTCACGACCACGTCGTCGACGGCCCCGCGGATCGCGTCCGTGATCGCGCGGAAGTCCTCCACCTCGTAGCTCGGCACGCCGTCAGGGGTGCGCGCGTGGATGTGGATCATCGAGCAGCCCTCCTCCACCGCCCGCTTCGCCTCGGCGGCGTACTCCTCGGGCGTGTACGGGATCGCGGGGCACTGGTCGCGGTTCGCGACGGCGCCCGAGATCGAGCAGGTGACGATGCAGGGATCCTCGAAGCTCATCGGCGCAGCGGCTTCACGTCGAGGCCGGCGGCGGAGTCCTCGATCAGCTGGGCGAGCCGCCGCAGGCGCGTCTCCTCGCGCTTGGCGCTCACCACCCAGTGCGTCGCGGTCCGGCGATACCAGGGCGGCCGCTTGTCGAAGTACCGAGCCGCGGCCGCGTTGGCGCGCAGCCGCTCCTCGTACTCGGCGGGAAGCTCCACGTTCTCGCGCTCGAACGAGTACACGCCGGTGCGCTCGTCCGTGCGCCGCTCGAAGGCGGCCAGGCCGGCCGGCCGCATCAGCCCCGCCTCCTTCAGCTTCTCGACCTTCGCGACGTTGACCTTGCTCCAGTTGCTGCCGGGCTTGCGCGGCGTGAAGCGCTGCATGTAGCGCTCCTCGTCGATCCTGTTCGAGCGCGTGTCGATCCAGCCGAAGCAGAGCGCCTGGTCGACCGACTCCGACCAGCTCATCGCGCGCCTGCCGGTGTGCGACTTGTAGAAGCCCACGTAGACCTCGGTCTGCGTCTCGTGGTTCTCCTCGAGCCACTCGTAGAACTCCTGCGGGGAGGCGAAGTAGATCGGCTCCGGCTCGCTCAGACCGGCATCACCCCGTGCTTCTTCCAGGGCCGCTCGACGCGCTTCGTGGCCGCCATCTCGAACGCGCGGATCACGGTGGGGCGCGTCTCGCGCGGGTCGATCACGTCGTCGATCAGGGCGTTGCCGGCGGCGATGTACGGGTCGATCGTCCGGCGGATGCCCTCGATCATCTCGGCGCGCGTGGCGTCCGGGTCCTCGGCAGCCTCGATCTGCTTGCGGAAGATGATGTTCACGGCGCCCTCGGGGCCCATCACGGAGATCTCGGCGCTCGGCCAGGCCACGATCATGTCGGGCTCGTAGGCGCGCCCGTTCATCACGTAGTAGCCCGCGCCGTACGCCTTGCGGATCACGACCGTGACCTTCGGCACCGTCGCCCGCGACACCGCGTAGAGCATCTTCGCGCCGTGCCGGATGATGCCCGCCTGCTCGACCTTCGTGCCGACCATGAAGCCCGGCACGTCCATCAGGAACAGCAGCGGAATGCCGTACGCGTCGCAGAGGTTCACGAAGCGCGCGGCCTTGTCGGCCGAGTCGTTCTCGAGGATGCCGCC
>DASYMP010000002.1:0-15273 GCA_036009005.1 Thermoleophilaceae bacterium
GTGCGCTCGGCGTGCAGCGTCTCCGTACCGGGCGCTGTCTGGTCGGCGGGGCTCGGGGACCAGCTGTTGGTCTTCTCGAGCACCTCGATCGGCGTGCACTGGCCGCGGAAGAGGTAGTGCATCGAGTCGATCGTCGGCGCCGAGCCATCAGGCTCGCAGAGCGGCACCGCGAACGTGTCGATGATGTCCTGGCCGGCCGAGGTGGCGCTCCACGCGTAGTCGCGACCGTGGCCGAGCAGCACGTACAGGCTGACACCGGCGAAGGTGGCGCCCGTGGCGTCCATGCCGGGGCCGTGCACGTCCACGTCCATCAGGAGCTGCGGAGCGAAGTAAGCCGTCTGCGGGCCCATCACCGCGATCGGCGTGCCCGACTTCGACTCGCGCCCGGACACGAGCAGCGCGTTCGAGCTCGAATGCGGGAAGGCCAGCAGCCCGCCGAGGCCGGTGTCCTCACGGCCGCTCGCGCTCGCCGCGGCGCTGCCCTTCACCACGTCGACCTTGCGCACGCTGCCGCGGTCCGGCAGCACGACTCCGCCAGGGCGCAGCTTTCGGGGCTCGGCGCGGTACGGGAAGCGCTTCTTCTTCACGGTCACGGGCGCCTCTGGGTCCTCGGCGCTGCGGAGGTCCGCCCAGACGCCCTTGCCGCGCTTTTTCCCGAAGCGCTTCTGGGCGTCCTGGAGCAGCAGCGCGGAGTCGAGCTCGCGGCCGCCGCCCTTCCCGAAGATCCCCCCGATGAGGCTCGCCGTGGCGATTACGTCCGTGACCTTCCAGTCGTCGGGTCCGGGCTTCCCGATCGCCGCGTACTCGCCCGGCATCTTCAGCGGGTTCACTCGCGCTTCCGTGATGTAGCGGTTGATTCCCGCCACGTAGTTCGTCACGTCGTCCTGGAGGGCCGCGCCGGCGGCGCCATAGACGTCGTCGCCGAGGTCGAACTGCCTCTGCAGGTCAGCCTCCGTGTACGGCGCCAGCTCCCACTGGGTGTGGTCCTGCGCTCGGTTGCCCGCGGCGCCTCCGGCGAAGGCCGACAGCTCCCCGCGCCCCGCGTGGCGGAGCGCGTCCATCACGAAGAGGCGGTCCTCGGCGCCCACGTAGCCGAGCCCGAACATGGTGCCGGCGCGCGTCTTCCCGTAGATGTGCGGAACTCCGAAGTTGCCGTCGCGGACGATGGTCACGTCGTCGCGGCCGGGCGGCGAGTAGATGCGCTCGGCCTCGTTCTGCTTAACGCCGAAGGTCGCGTCCTTGAAGTACTTGGGGATGTCGGCGCGCGTGATGCCGGGGGAGGCGTAGACGAGGTCGCCGTACATCTTCAGCTCGTCCGAGGAGTGCTTCGGCCGCGGCGCGTTCGGGCAGTTCGTCTTCGGCGGCGGGCACGCGGCGAAGAAGGCCGCGAGGTCGGCGGCGTTGGCGAGGCCGTTCGCGCCCGGGGGCAGGATGTTCCAGAAGCCGCCGGAGTCGTTCGTCCCGTACGGCTGGACGGGCGTGTCGCCCGGGAGCGGCAGGCCGCCGGGCAGCTGGGGGAGCCCCGGAAGCTGCGCCGCGGCGGTGCCCGACGCGGCGATCGCGATTGCGCACGCGGCGAGGGTCGCCAGCATGCCCTGCCTCCCAAGGCGTCGCATGCGCGCAAAATACGCGCCCGCAGCGCGCCGTGCGCCGGTTCGGACCGGCGCTCTAGGCGAGGACCGGCACTGCGTCCGAGGCGATCGACTCGATCTGCTCGGAGGCCCGCTCGAACTCCTCGTCGGAGAGCACGGGCGTGCCCTCGAACGGAAGCTCGCGGTAGAGCTCGAGCCAGGAGCGGCAGCCGTGGTACTCCGGCCGGACCTTGACCGTCACGGGCCGCGGGATCCGATAGGTGCGCAGCACCATCACGTGGAGCGGGTGGCGCCGCTTCCAGGCCAGCCGCTTCTCCGCGTAGTCGGTCGTCCACACGTAGTACGGGGACAGCGCGTCGATCGCGCGCGGGTCCGTGATCAGGTAGCTCGCGGACACCTCCGCCCACGCGCGGATCCTCACGCGCTCGGGCTGGGGGATGCCGCCGTCCTGGAGCAGTGCCTTCGCGGGTGGCTCGTCGTCGGGCCAGACGCCCTCCTCGAGCGCACGCGCCAGCTCGGGCAGGTGCGACTGGCGGATCAGGTCATTGCGCTGGTGATCGAACGTGGGGTAGAGGAAGAAGCGGTCGTGCTCGATCTCGAAATGCTTGTTTTCCTCGCGAATTCCGCCCTTGCGCAGGGTTAGGAGCTGCTCGCCCTCGGCGAGCGCACGCACGGTCACGGCCCATTCTTTTAAAGCAACTGGCATAGGTGAGAGAAACCTCCGAAACGCCGCGTCGAGGTATCTGCAACGTCGTCTGACGGGACGCGGGCGACTCATTCTTGCGAACGAGCGCCGAGGTTTCAAGGGAAAAGCGTCACTTTTCCGGTTCCAGCGCCCTGATCACCGCCGCGAAGTCCTCCTCGCCGTGCCCGGCGTCCGCCGCTGTGGCGAAAAGGCGCTCCGCGAGCGAGCCGAGCCGCAGCTCCACGCCGAGCGCCCTCGCCTCGGCCAGGCAGTGGCGAACGTCCTTCAGCATGTGCTCGAGCTTGAAGAGCGGGGTGAAGTCGCGCTCGAACATCGGCCGTCCCTTGAGGCCGAGCACGGTCGAGTTGCCGGCGCTGCCCGCCGCCACCTCGAGGAACGCCGCCGGGTCGAGCCCGGCCCTCTCGGCCACGAGCACGGACTCGGCGAGCGCAGCCGCGTGCACCGCGCCCATCGTGTTCGTGAGGAGCTTCGCGAGCTGGGCGTGGCCGCGCGGGCCCACGTGGACGATCCGCTCGCCCATCACCTCGAAGAGCGGTCGCGCGCGCTCGAAGTCGGCGGGCTCGCCGCCGACCATGATCGTGAGCGTGCCGTCCTCGGCCTTGGGCCGGGAGCCCGAGACGGGCGCCTCGAGGAAGGCGATGCCGTCGTCGCCCAGGCGCTCGCCGATCGCGCGCGCCGCGGTGGGCGCGATCGTGGACATGTCGATCGCGAGGCCGCCCGCTTCGAGGCCGTGCGCCGCGCCGTCGTCGCCGAGCAGCACCTCCTCGACCTCGGGGGCGTCCGGCACCATCGTGATCACGACGGACGCGCCCTCCGCTGCCTCGCGTGCGCTGGCGGCGGCGCGGGCGCCGTGCTCGGCGGCGAAGCGCTCGGCCTTCTCACGCGTGCGCGTGTAGACCGACAGCTCGAAGTCGGCACGCGCCAGGTTCGCTGCCATCGGCCCGCCCATGATCCCGAGCCCGCAGAAGGCGACCCTGCCTCTCTCAGTCTCTGCCATATCCGCCACCTCCTGGCGTCTCGATTCGCAGCCTGTCTCCGGGGCTGAGGTTGCCAGACGCCTTCGCCGGGAGCTCCTCGCCGTTCAGCAGGTTCCTGCCGGGCGCCCCCGGTTCTCCGCCGTCTGCGCCCGGGGGGGAGTGGCGGCGGCGTTCGGTGATCAGCGAGAAGCGCATCGCGTCGAGCGCCTCGAGCTCGCGCACCACGCCGTCGCCGCCACGCCGCCGCCCGGCGCCGCCCGAGCCGCGCCGGAGCGAGTACTCGACCGCGCGCAGCGGGAACTCGAGCTCGAGCGCCTCGATCGGCGTGTTCAGCGTGTTCGACATCGCCACGTGCACGCCGCTCGGACCGTCGGCGTCGCGGCAGGCGCCCTGGCCGCCGCCGAGCGTCTCGTAGTAGGTGAAGTCGTCGTTGCCCAGCGTGAGGTTGTTCATCGTGCCCTGGCCGAGCGCGTGGCCGAAGGCGGCCAGCACGAGGTCGGCCACCCGCGACGAGGTCTCGACGTTGCCGCCGGCCACCGCCGCCGGAGAGCGCGCGTTCAGGAGCGACCCCTCGGGCGCGATCACCGTGACCGGGCGGTACGCGCCCGCGCAGGGCGGCACGTCCGGGTCCGTGAGCACCCGCAGCGCGAAGTAGCACGCGGACACGGTCACGGCGAGCGGGCAGTTGAGGTTGCCGTCGTGCTGGGCGGCGGAGCCGGTGAAGTCGAGCTCCATCCGATCCCCGTCGACGCGCGCTTTCAGGGTGAGCTCCAGATCTCCCTCGACGGCCTCGAGCACGTCGCGTGCCTCGCGCACGCCGTCCTCGAGCTCCGCGACACGGGCCCTGGTGCGGCGCTCGGCGTAGTCGAGCGTCTCGCGGAGGCCGGCGCGGAAGCTGTCGAGGCCGAAGCGGTCGATCAGCGCGGCCACGCGCTCGCCGCCGGCCCGGCCGGCCGCGAGCTGCGCGCGCAGGTCGGCCTCGCGCTGGCGCGGGTTGCGCATCCGTGCGGCGAGCTCGCGGAGCACCTCGTCCGTGAGCCGGGTCGGCGGAATCACGACGCCCTCCTCGTCGAGCGTGCGCGAGAAGGCCGGCATGCTGCCCGGCTCCTCGGCGCCCACGTCCGCGTGGTGAGCGCGGCTGGCGGCGAAGCCGGCCAGCTCGCCGTCGTGGAAGAGCGGCGTGATCACGGTGATGTCGGGCAGGTGCGTGCCGCCCCGGTAGGGGTCGTTCAGGATCCACGACTCGCCCGGCCGCTGCTCCTCGCCGAGCACCGCGGCCACCGCCGACGGCATCGCGCCGAGGTGCACCGGGATGTGCTCGGCCTGCATGACCATCTGACCGTCGGTGTCGAAGAGGGCGGTGGAGGCATCGCGGCGCTCCTTGATGTTCGCCGAGTGCGCCGAGCGCACCAGCACCGCACCCATCTCGTCACACGCGGCGCGCAGGCTGCCGAGCATCACCTCGAGCGTGATCGGGTCGAGGCGCTCGCTCACCGCCGGCGCTCCATCACGACCAGGTCGTCGTCGGCGCGCGCGCCCCATCCGTCGGGCACGACAAGCGTGGAGCCCGGCAGCGCCACGACCGCCGGTCCGTCGACCGCGCCGCCGGGCAGGCCGCCCCAGGCCGCCGGCCGCGGCGAGGCGCCCGGCAGCGCCACCGCCACCCGAACCGTCACGAGCTCGAGCCGCGCGTCCGGGTCCGAGTAGCCGTAGCGCTCCTCGTGCGCGCGGTCGAACGCCCGCCGCAGGTCGGCCGGATCGGGCGCCGGATCGCCCTCGACCGGCAGCTCGAACGCCTGGCCCTCGTAACGGAGCTCGTAGGTGGCCCGCACCTCGGGCGAGCGGCCGCCCGGCGCCCCGCGCTCTTGCGCCCCGCCGCCGCCCGGCTCGCGTCGCTCCCCGGTGCCGCCGCTCAGCTCCTCGCGGCCGCGCTCCGCCAGCCGCTCGACCGCTTCGGCCACCCGCTTCGCCGTCAGGGTGTCGCCGGTCAGGAGGACGCTCTCGACGAGGTCGCGGCGGCGCTCGGCCACCACGAGCCCGAACGCGGACAGCACGCCGCTCGCCACGGGCACCAGCACGCGGCTCATCCCGAGCTCGTCCGCGATCTGAGCGGCGTGAAGCGGGCCGGCGCCGCCGAACGGGACGAGCGTGAGCTCGCGCGGATCGATGCCGCGCTCGACCGTCACCACCCGCACCGCCTGCGCCATCGCGGCGCTCGCGACCCGGAGGATGCCTGCGGCGGTCGCCTCCAGCTCGAGGCCGAGCTCGCCGGCCAGCGCGCCCACCGCGCGCTCGGCCGCGTCTCGGTCGAGCGCGACGCCGCCGGCGAGCGGCGCTTCCGCATCGAGGTGGCCGAGGAGCAGGTGGGCATCCGTGACCGTGGGCTGGTCGCCGCCGCGGCCGTAGCACGCGGGTCCGGGGTCGGCGCCCGCGGAGCGCGGGCCCACGCGCAGCGCGCCGCCCGAGTCCCGCCACGCGATCGATCCGCCGCCGGCCCCGACCGTGTGCACGTCGACCATTGGCAGCGCGAGCGCCCGCCCGCCGACCGCCCGGCCGCTGCCCACGGCCGCGGCGCCGCCGACGATCAGCGACACGTCGCACGACGTGCCACCCATGTCGAGCCCGACGGCATCGCCCGCGCCGTCCGCGCCCCGGCTCGCCACGCGTGCCGCGCCCACCGCGCCTCCCGCCGGCCCGGAGAGCACGGTCCACGACGCGTGGCGGGCGGCCGTCGCGGCGCTCGCGGTGCCGCCGCTCGAGAGCATCACCTCGGGCTCGGGCAGCCCCGCCTCGCGGGCGCGGTCGGTGAGCCGCTCGAGATAGCCGCGCAGCAGAGGGGAGAGCGCGGCGTCGACGATCGTGGTCGCACAGCGCTCGTACTCGCGGAACACGCCCGCCGTCTCGTGTGACGTGGAGACCTGCGCGCCGGGCAGCGCCTCCTCGACGAGCCGGGCCGCGCGCAGCTCATGGCCGGGGTGGCGGAAGCCCCAGAGCAGGCAGATTGCCACAGCCTCGGCGTCCACGCCGGCGAGCGCCGCGTGCAGCGCGTCCTCGTCGAGCGGGCGCAGCACCCCCTCGGGGCCGGTGCGCTCCGGCACCGCCACGCGCAGCTCGGTCGGTACGAGCGGCGGCGGGTGGCCGGCGCAGAGCCGGTACAGCTCGGCACGCGCCTGGCGCCCCAGCTCCTCGAGATCGGTGAACCCCTCTGTGGCGAGCAGCGCGGTTCGCGCCACGCGGCCCTCGAGCAGCGCGTTCGTGCCCACCGTCATCCCGTGCACGAACCGCTCCACGTCGCCCGCCGAGGCATCGGCCGCGGCGAGCGCCTCGCCCACCGCGTCCATCACGCCCTCCGACTGGTCGCGCGGCGTCGTGGGCGCCTTGCCGGTGACGAGCCGGTCGCCCGCCAGGAGTGCAGCGTCGGTGAAGGTGCCGCCGACGTCCACCCCGAGGATCACGGGGAGGACAGTAAGCGACGCCGGACGTCAGCCCGTCAGGCTGCCGCGACCTCGAGCTCTTCGTCCAGATGCTTGTGCGACGGGCAGTACTTGCTGCCCGGCAGCGGCACCCGCGCACAGGGCGTCCCGCGCCGCGTGCTCGCGTGACAGCACACCGGGCTGCCGTCGAACGTCGTCCCCGAGCGCAGCTGCGTGTCCACGAACTCGGTGGCGAGCGTCATGTGGCGCTCGCACACGCGGTACACGTGGAGCTGGTCACCGATCGGGAAGAAATGGCGCACGTCGTTGAAGAGCGTGCGCACTGGCTTCGCGAAGTAGTGGCGATCTGTCGCCAACCGTTCCATCGAGGTCTCGCACGCGCGCAGGAAGCGCATGCGCGTGACCGTCGCGTCCTCTCCCTTGCCCGCGACCACTCCCGGCGCCAACTCCCGAAATATCGAGCGACTGAACTGGTACATCGTCCCTAAAACCCCCTGTGCAAGCGGCCGTGCCGCACTGGAAACACCCTCAGACCCCGCAACGTGCACACTGTTAAGTTCGCGTTAAGCCGGTCGACCCGGCTTCGACGCTCTGCCTTTGCCCTTGTGGCGGAAGGCGCAAACACCGCGTTAGGATCGAGCGCATGGCCTCGCTACTCGACCTGACCAGCCAGGGCGACGTCGCCACGATCACGGACGACGCGTACCTCAACCGGACGCTCCAGCTGATGGACCCGCAGCAGCTCTACGGACTCTGGGAGCGCCAGCAGTGGCAGTCCCAGGCGATCGACCTCGAGCGCGACAAGGAGCAGTGGGCGGAGCTGTCAGACGCCCAGCGGGAGGAGCACCTCTGGGGGCTCAGCTCGTTCTTCATCGGAGAGGAGCGCGTCACGACCCAGTTCTCCGGCCTCGTCATGGCCTACGAGGACGAGCAGGAGGAGGCCTTCCTGACGACGCAGCAGGTCGACGAGGCGCGCCACATGCAGTTCTTCGACCGCTGGTTCCGCGAGGTGGCCGGCACCGACCCGGGCGACCGCGGCATCCGCGCACGGCTCGAGGCGGCGCGCGCGGACGTGACCGACGCCTTCGTCGAGCTGTTCGACGAGCGCCTCGTCAAGGCGGGCGAGCGGCTGATCGCCGACCCGAGCGACATGGACGCGAAGGTCGACTTCATCACGATGTACCACATGGTCATCGAGGGCACGCTCGCCCTCACCGGGCAGCACTTCATGCTCGACTACTACGAGAACAACGAGCTGCTGCCCGGCTTCTGCGAGGGCTTCGCGAACATCGCCCGCGACGAGCACAGGCACGTGGCCTACGGCACCTGGTTCCTCCAGCAGAAGTGCGCCGAGGAGCACCACCGCACGCGCGTGCAGGAGACGCTGAACGAGCTGCTGCCCGTGGCCGCCGGTGTGCTGGTGCCGAAGGGCTACGCGCTCGGCGACGACTACGAGTTCTTCGGCTACAGCTCGCAGGAGCAGGCCGAGTTCGCCTACAGCGCGCTGTCGCGCCGGCTGAAGGTGATCGGCGTGGGTCTGGCCGTGGGCAAGCAGGTGGCGTAGACGCCTGCGCAGCCTTCGACTTACTGCATCGGCCGCATGAGCCAGTCCATGCGCCGGCGCGCGTAGAGGAGCGGCGCTCCCTCCTCGAGCCGCCCTCGCTCGAGGTCGCCGATCAGGATCGTGTGGTCGTACTTGACGAAGTTGTCGGTGCGCCGGCAGCGCAGGTAGGCGAGCGTGCCGGCCAGCTCCGGCACGTCCTCGTCCCAGTCCCAGCCGATTCCCGCGAACTTGTCCGCCAGCTCGCGGTTGGCGAAGCGCTCCGCCAGCGCCAGCTCGTCGCTCTTCAGCAGATGCACCCCGAAGTGCTCGCTCGCCGCCAGCGCCGGGTGGCAGCGCGAGCCGTGCCAGACGGACACGAGCAGCGACGGCGGGTGCGCGCTGTAGGAGGTGAGCGAGGTGGCGGCGATGCCACACGGGCGACCCTCCTCGGTTCTCGCCGTGATCACCGCCACGCCGGAGGCGAGGTGCGTCATGGCCTCCCGGAAGAGGCTCTCCGTGCCTACTGCCATCGCTCGAACCTCGGCTCCTGGTGCGTCCCGACGAGCGTATGCATGCCGTCGAGCTCCGGCTCGGTGTCGGGGAAGTCCGAGCGCTGGTGGGCGCCGCGACTCTCCTGGCGCGCCAGGCAGGCGGCGCCGATCAGCCGCGCCAGCGGGAACGGGTCGCCCGCGAGCCACGACAGCCCCTCGGCGTCGCGCCGCAGGCCCGCGTGGCGCCAGAGCCCGTCGCGCGTGTCCTCGCTCGGCGGCTTCGGCATGCCCTCGTCCGCCGCAGCCGACGCGGGCCCGGCTCCGGGGGACGCCGCGCCGCCCGCGACGGGCTCCGCGCACGCGGCCAGCGCCGCGCGTCGCGCGAACACGATGCACTCGGCGAGCGAGTTCGACGCAAGCCGGTTGGCGCCGTGGAGGCCCGTGCAGGCCGACTCGCCCACGGCGTACAGCCCGGGGACCGTGGAGCGCCCGTCGATGTCGGTGGCCACGCCGCCCATCGTGTAGTGGGCGGCGGGAGCGACCGGCAGCAGGTCGCGCGCCGGGTTCAGTCCAACATCCGCGAGGGCCGCGGCGATGTTCGGGAAGCGCTGTGCGTCCACGCTCCGCATGTCGAGCCAGACCGCCGGCTCGCCCGTTCGCTCGAGCTCGGTGTGGATCGCGAGCGCCACCTCGTCGCGCGGCGCCAGCTCGTCGACGAAGCGCTCGCCCTGCGAGTCGTAGAGCAGCGCGCCCTCGCCGCGCACCGCCTCGGTCACGAGGAAGCCGTCGCGCGGGCCCTCGAGCCGCAGCGCGGTGGGGTGGAACTGCATGAACTCGAGGTCGGCGAGCAGCGCGCCCGCGGCGCTCGCCAGGCTCAGCCCGGCGCCGACCGCGCCGCGCGGGTTCGTGGTGCGCTGCCAGAGCGCCGCCATCCCGCCGGTGGCGAGCACCACGGCGCGAGCCGACAGCGCCAGCGGGCCGCCCTCGCGCGGACGCGCCGTGAGCCCCACGCAGCGGCCGTCGGCATCGGTGGCGAGCGCGGTGGCGGCCACCGGCTCGAGCACGCGGATGCGCTCGTTCGTGGCGGCCAGCGCCGACAGCGCGCGCGTGATCCGTCGCCCCGTCGCCGAGCCGCCAGCGTGCACGATGCGGCGCTCGGAGTGCCCGCCCTCGAGGCCAAGGGCGAGGTTGCCGGCGCGGTCGGCGTCGAACTGCACGCCGAGCTCCTGGAGGTCGCGCACGCGTGCGGGGGAGTCGTCGCAGAGCACCCTCACCGCGCTCGGGCGCGCGGCGTGGCGGGCGGCCGCGATCGTGTCGTGGGCGTGCTTCTCGGGCGAGTCGCCCTCGGCGAGCGCAGCGGCGATTCCGCCCTGCGCCCAGTAGCTCGCCGTCTGGGCGAGCGGGGAGCGGCTCACGAGCGTGACGCGGGCGCCCTCGGCTGCCGCCACAAGCGCGGCGTACAGCCCGGCGGCGCCGGCGCCGACCACCGCGACATCGGTTCTGGAAGTTCCGTCCAAGGCGCGCGGGTACCGTAGCGTCGCCAATGCCTCCGTTCTTCCACCACCCGGCGTCGCTCGAGCACGACACCGGTGCCGGGCACCCCGAGCGCCCCGACCGCATCCGGGCAATCGAGGCCGCGCTCGAGAGCCGCGACTGGCTCGGATGGGAGCCGCTCGAGGCGCCGGCCGCGGCCGACGAGCAGCTGCTGCGCGTGCACCCGCGCGAGTACGTGGAGCGGGTGGCGGCGATGTGCGCACGCGGCGAGGCGTTCGACCTCGACACGCCCACCAGCACCGGCTCCCACGAGGCGGCGCTGCGCGCCGCGGGCGGCGCCTGCGCGCTCGTGGAGTCCCTCCTCGGCGGCGGCGAGCGCACCGGCTTCTCGGCCCTGCGGCCGCCGGGCCATCACGCGGAGACCGCCACGGCCATGGGCTTCTGCCTGTTCGCGAACGTCGCGATCGCCGCGCGTCACGCCCTCGACGCGCTCGGCGCCGAGCGCGTGCTCGTGGTCGACTGGGACGTGCACCACGGCAACGGCACCAACGCGATCTTCCACGAGTCGCGCGACGTGCTGTTCGTGAGCATCCACCAGTTCCCGTTCTGGCCGGGCACCGGCCCGCTCGGCGACGTGGGCGGGGGTGAGGGCGAGGGCTACTCGCTCAATCTCCCGGTGCCGGGCGGCACCGGCGAGCCGGGCTTCCTCTCGCTGGTCGAGCACGTCGTGTCCCCGGCCGCGCGCCAGTACCGGCCCGACCTGATCCTGATCTCGGCGGGCTACGACGCCCACCGCGACGACCCGCTCGGCGGGCTGGCGCTCGAGACGGCCTCGTTCGGCGCGATGTCACGCCAGCTGCGCACGCTCGGCGAGGAGCTCGGCGCGCCGGTCGGTGCGGTGCTGGAGGGCGGCTACGACCTGAACGCGCTGGCGAGCTCGGTGGCCGAGACGATGGACGCGCTCGCCGGGGGCGCCGCGGCGCCGGCCGACGTTCCGCGCCACCGGCTCGCGGACGAGGCGGCCGCCGTGCTCGGCCGCTACTGGGAGCTCTGACCGAGCGCGTCCTCGACGGCGCCGAGGATGCCCTCGCGGCGGCGCTCCATCGGGAACGCGGTGAGGATCCGCTCGCGCGCGCGGCGTGAGGCGTCGGGGCCGAGCTCGAGCGCGCGGCGCACTCCCTCGGCCACGGCCTCCCGCTCCTGGGACTCGATCAGGACGCCCGCGTCGCCAACCACCTCGGGCATCGCCGTCACGTTCATCACGACCGGCACGCAGCCGGCCAGCATCGCCTCCGCCACGGCGAGGCCGAAGCCCTCGTGCCGCGACGCCTGCACGTAGACCGCGGCGCGCCGGTAGGTCGCGTGGAGGTCGTCGTCGGAGAGCCAGCCGGTGAACCGGACGTTGTCGCCCGCGCGTGCGCGCAGCTGGTCGACCGAGTCGTCGAGCCACTTCCCGGCGAACGTGAAGCGCACGTCGGGCATGAGCGCGGCGGCCTCCACGAACGGCAGCTGCCCCTTCTGGACGAGCGTCGTGTGGTCGATCGCCCCCACGGTGAGCGCCTCGCGCTCCTTCGGCCCGGGCTCGGCGCCGAACGGGTCCGGCACGCCGTGGTGGACCACCTTCACGCGCTCGGGCGGGATCGGCGTGTTCCGCTCGATCTCGCCGAGGCTGTACTCCGAGTTCGTCACGAGCCGGCGCGCGCGCCGCATGATGAAGCGGCTGGCCGCGCGCCTGACGCCGCCCTGCTGGTAGCCGTAGCCGATGTCCGGCATGTTCGCCGTGTCGAAGCCGCCGACGATCAGCACCGACGGCCTGCGCAGCAGCCAGGCGAGCGTGATCGGGAGGAACGTGTGCCACGAGGCGAACCAGCCGAACACGACGTCGGAGCGGAGCACGCCGCGCACGACGGCGAGCGGGTTGGGCCAGCGGCCCGGCTGGTAGAGGTCCTCGACCTCGTAGCGCTCGGCCAGGATCTCGCGGTCGATCGCCACGAAGCTCGCCTTCCGGCTGTGGACATAGAGGAGACGCGGCCGGCTCACGCGGGCACGGGCTCCCGCGCCTCGACGAACGCGGCGTGCCACTCGGAGAGCTCGAGCAGGCAGTAGAGGATCGACTTGTGGTCGGCGCGGCCGCGGCGGTGCTCATCCACGAGCCGGGCCGCCGCCGTGGGGTCGATCAGCTCGGCGAGCGGGGAGCCGGGCTCGTAGCGGCGCGCCACCTCTCGCCCGAGCGAGGCCCGCAGCCAGTCGTCGTAGGGGGTCGAGAAGCCGTGCTTGCGCCGGTCGGTCACCTGCGCCGGGAGCATCGTCCGGATCGCGCGCCGGTGAAGGCGCTTCGGCTGGCGCAGTCGCACCCGGCGGCTCGCCGGGATGCGCTCCACGAAGCGCATCAGCTCGAGGTCCAGGTACGGCACACGCAGCTCGAGGCCGGCCGCCATCGACACCTTGTCGTTGCAGATCAGGATCCCGTCGGGCAGGAACATGTGCGTGTCGAGGTAGAGCGCCTGCTCGAGCAGGCCGCGCCCGGGCACCTCCGACAGGATCGAGCGGGCGGAGGCGAGGCGCTCCTGCTCGGCCTCGGCGCCGCGGCCGATCAGGGCGCTCCGGGTCGCGCCGTCGGTGATCTCGACCAGCCGCAGGAGGCGCGTGGCGTCGCCGCGGCCGCCGAGCGTATGAGCCACGCGACGAGCCCGCGCGGCGCGCGGGAGCGCGCGGGCGATGGCGCCGACCGGCGACGCGACCGCGGGGGGCACGACACGGAGCGGCTGGAGCAGCGCCGCGGCCTGGTGGCGGCCATAGCCGCCGTGCGGCTCGTCGGCCCCCTGGCCCGCGAGCACGACCTTGACGTCGCGCGCGGCGAAGCGCGAGAGCTGGAGGAGTGGCGCTGCGCTCGGAATCCCGCAGGGCTCCTCGACGCGCCGCACCGAGCGCGACAGCTCGGACAGGAAGTCGGTCTCGTGCATGACCGTGTCGTGGTGCTCGGTGCCGACGATCCGCGCGGTCTCGGCCGCGAGCTCGCGCTCGTCGAGCACGTCGCCGTGCCCCGGGAAGCCGATCGTGAAGGTGGTGGGCGGCTCGGGCGAGCGGAGCTTCATCGCGGCGACGATCGCGGCGCTGTCCACGCCGCCGGAGAGGAACGCTCCGTAGGGCACGTCGGACATCATCTGGCGCTCGACCGCGTCGGTGTAGCGCTCGGCGAGCTGGGTGGCGAGCTCGTCGTCCCCGCCCTCGAAGTGGTCGCCGGGCGCCTCGCGCCAGTTCATGACCCGCGGCGACGCTCCGTCCTGCGCGACCAGGATCTCCGCCGCGCCGAGCTTGCGGACGCCCTCGAACAGCGTTCGCGGCGCGGGCACGAAGCGGCAGGCGATGAAGTGGTCGAGCGCCAGCCGGTCGACCGCGGGCTTCACGAGGCCGGCGTCGATCAGGGCACCGACCTCCGAGGCGAGCGCCACGCGCCGCCCGTCGGTCCACCAGTAGAGCGGCTTCACCCCGAACGCGTCCCGCGCGGCGACGAGCCGCTCCTCGCGCGCGTCCCAGATCGCGAACGCGAAGATCCCGTTCAGGTGCCGTACGCAGTCGAGGCCGTACTCCTCGTAGGCGTGCACCACGACCTCGCTGTCGGAGTTCGTGGCCCACCGGTGTCCGCGCTGCTCGAGCGCGGCGCGGAGCTCGCGGTGGTTGTAGATCTCGCCGTTGACGATCGCGGTGACGCGCCCGTCCTCGGAGTCGAGCGGCTGGTCGCCGCCGGCCACGTCGATGATCGCGAGCCGGGTGTGGGCGAGCGCGACCGGGCCGATGCGCCGGAGCGCCTCGCCATCGGGACCGCGATGGCGCAGCGCCTCGACCATCCGCTCCGGCGCGTGCTGGCCCGACGTGCCGGCCGGATCGAGGATTGCGCCGATCCCGCACATGCCCGGTTGATGATGTCAGGGCCGCCCGTCACTCCCTTGTCACCCGCGCGTCTGGAGCGGTGCGCCTCGCCGCCGGAGCATGCCGCGAAACCAACCGGGAGGACTCATGCACAGGTTCTTTGGCCGCATCCATGCCGCGCTGCTGAACACCCGTGGGCAGGGCACCGTCGAGTACGTGGCGCTGATCCTGCTCGTCGCGCTCGTGATGGCGGGCGTGGTCGCCGCCATGAAGGGCTTCAGGACCGACGAGGGCAAGGAGCTCGGCGACGTGATCATCGCCAAGATCAAGGAGGCCGTCCGCAAGGTCCAGTTCTGAATCTGAGAGGGTCTTCCGAACCCGACGGAGGAGGACCGATGGCAGGCAGCCGCGAGGACGCAGCCCTGATCGTGGAGCTGGCGAAATGGGGAGCGATGATCGGCCTGGCGGAGGCGGGCAGAGACCTGTTCTCAGACGACTTCGACCCGGACTCGGCCGACGCGCTCGACCCGCACATCCAGACCGTCCTCACCTTCAGCGAGACGATCGGGACGCTGGTCAAGAACGGCCTGCTGGACCGCGACCTCGTGCTCGACTGGCTCTGGGTGTCGGGCATGTGGGACCGCGTGAGCAAGGCGGCCCTGGAGGCGCGCGCGAAGGCCGGCGAGCCGGAGCTGTGGGCGAACTTCGAGGCGCTGGCGGCGGCACAGCGCTAGCTGGTCCGCCGGTCACGGTCCCCAGGTTCGCGACCTCTGAAGGTTTATTGGGAAGTGCCAATAATGCCCAAGACCTGCCAGCGGCGGGGCCTGCGACCATACGCGCCGTGACGGGTTCCGAGCGAGAGCTTCCTGTCGCCGTCTTCGATTCCGGGGTCGGCGGCCTGACGGTGCTGCACGAGTGCCTCGTGTCGCTTCCGCACGAGGACTTCCTCTACCTCGGGGACACGGCCCGCTTCCCCTACGGCGACCGCGCTCCGGCCCAGCTCGCCGAGTTCGCCCGCGAGCTCTCGGCCATCCTGCTCGACCGCGGCGCAAAGCTGCTCGTCGTCGCCTGCAACTCGGCGACCTCGGCGGCGCTGCCCCAGCTCCGGGAGGAGCTGGAGTGCAAGGTCCCGGTGGTTGCCGTGGTTGGTCCCGAGTCCCGGCTGG
>DASYMP010000003.1:0-2504 GCA_036009005.1 Thermoleophilaceae bacterium
GCCCGACCGAGTCGCTGCTCGAGCTCGACGCATGGGACGAGCTCGAGTGCGCGAACCCGGTGCTTCGGAAGCTGGACGTCGACGTGGAGGCGCTGCTCGTGAACCGCTCGCGCGGCGCGCGCCAGTACTTCCTCGTGCCCATCGAGGACTGCTATGCGCTGGTGGGGCTGATCCGCACGCGCTGGCGCGGACTGACGGGCGGGCGCGAGGTGTGGGAGGAGATCGAGGCGTTCTTCGAGGGGCTGACGGCTCGCTCCAAGGAAGCGCACAGCGAACGGGAGGAGGCCACATGGCGAACCTGAAGGTCGGCAGGCCCGACACGACCCCGGATGCACCGGCCCACACGCCCGGCGTGTTCGAGGGCAACGCGAAGGGCAACTACGAGAGCCAGGCCGGGATGCTGCCGGACGGCCGCCGCACCGCGGAGTCCGTCACCGGCGTGAATCCGGACGGGCACGGGCCGATCGACAAGCGCATGCCGTGCCTCCCGCCCCCGTGAGCACGACGCTTCCAATCGCCGGCTCCGGCTCGGGTTATGCCCCCGAGCTGACGTTCGAGGTCAGCGACGGCGGCGTGCTCCAGCACGCCGCCGTGCCGACGCTCCGTTTCGCGGTGGAGATCGGCACGGTCGGTGCCGCCGCGCAGGTCCGTTCGGTCGCGCTCAACGTCGAGGTGCGGATCGCCGCGACCCGCCGTCGCTATGCGGAGGCAGAGAGGGGCAAGCTCGTCGACCTGTTCGGCCAGCCCGAGGAGTGGGGCCGAAATCTCAAGACGCTGCACTGGACGAACTTCACGGTGCAGGTCCCCTCGTTCACGGGCACCACCGAGATCGAGCTGCCGATCACGTGCACGTACGACCTCGAGGTGGCGGCGTCGCGCTACTTCAACGCCCTCGAGGACGGCGAGATCCCACTCGAGTTCCTGTTCAGTGGCACCGTGTTCTACGCGGGAGCCGACGGCCGTCTCCAGGTGGGCCGGATCGGCTGGGACAAGGACGCCGAGTTCCGCCTGCCGGTCTCGGCCTGGCAGGAGATGATCGACCGTTACTTCCCGGACAGCGCGTGGCTGCGACTGCGCCGCTCGGAGTTCGATCGCCTGGCGGCTTACCGGGCGAAGCACACGCTCGTGAGCTGGGAGCAGGTCGTGGACAAGTTGCTGGCAGATGACTGACCCGGTCCGCCAGATCGCCGACGCCGTCCTCTACGAGGGCTACATCCTGTGGCCCTACCGGCGCTCGGCGATGAAGAACGCGCAGCGCTGGACCTTCGGCGGCGTGTACCCGCGCGGCTGGAGCGAGAGCCACGCCGATGACCGCTGGGTGATGCAGGCGCAGGTGCTCGTGCTGGGCCTCGAGCCGGCCGTCGAAGTGAGCGTCCGCTTCCTGCACGTCGTGCGCCGCCAGCTGATCGCAGACGGCGAGCCCGTGGACGAGCTCGTGGTCGACGGCGAGCGCCACATCTCGTGGGAGGAGGCCATCGAGCGCGAGCTGGCGCCCGGCCCGATCGCGATCGCCGGCGGGCGCGAGGAGGAGCCGCTCGGCGACACGGGCAGCGTCGTGCGCTCGTGGCTCACGCTCGAGGGCGCGATCGACATGACGAGTGAGCGGCTGCACGACGACCTCCACCGCGTGACCGTGCGCATCTCCAACACGACGCCGTTCTCGGGGTCGCGCGAGCAGGCCCTCGAGCAGACGCTCTGCTCCTGCCACGCCGTGCTGCGCGCCGCCACGGGCGCCGAGTTCGTGTCGCTCACCGACCCGCCGCCGGACCTGCGCGACGAAGCCGCGGCGTGCGTGAACGACGGCGTCTGGCCCGTGCTGGTGGGCGAGGCGCACGAGCGCGGCACGATGCTCGCCTCGCCGATCATCCTGGAGGACCACCCGCGCGTGGCGCCCGAGAGCCCGGGCGACCTCTTCGACGGCGGCGAGATCGACCAGATGCTCGTGCTGAACATCCTCGCGCTGACGGATGAGGAGAAGGAGGAGATGCGCGCCTCCGACCCCAAGGCGCGCGAGATCCTCGAGCGCACCGAGGCGCTCACGCCCGAGGAGCTGATGCGCCTGAACGGGGCGATCCGCGACCTGAGGTACGTGGGTGGGGGCCAATGACCATGGACGGCTTCGGCAGCCAGATCGGCGCGCCGCCGCCGCGCAGCGTGATCGCCGCGGGCGTCGAGATAGGCCGCGGCAGCAAGGTCGTGCTGCGCCCGCGCGCCGGCGGCGACGTGTTCGGCGAGGCGATGGCCGGAATGGTGGCGACGGTCGAGGCGATCCACGAGGACCTCGACGGCAGGGTGCATCTGGCCGTGACGCTCGAGGACGACCCCGGGCGCGAGCTCGGCGAGGACCGCCGCCCGGGTCACCGCTTCTTCTTCGGCGTGGACGAGGTGGAGCCGATGGCAGGCGCGCCGCCGCCCACGAAGCGCGTGCTCGTGGCCGGCATCGGCAACATCTTCTTCGCAGACGACGGCTTCGGCGTGGCTGTGGCGCAGGAACTGCAGAAGCG
>DASYMP010000004.1:0-16559 GCA_036009005.1 Thermoleophilaceae bacterium
TCGATCAGCTTCGTGTAGGTCACCTGCTGCTTCATCTGGCGGAGGAAGTCCTGCTGGCGCGCGGAGCGGACGAGGTCCGTGTCCGTGTGGCGGAAGCGCACGTACTGGAGCGCCTTGCGCGCGCACAGGCGCTGGTAGCCCTGGTCGATGTTGATGTACGTGAACTCGGCGCTGTCGTTGTAGTAGTCGCGGTCCACGTCCGTGTAGATGCAGCCGATCGCGTTCACCGCGCGCCAGAAGCCCTTGAACGTCACGTTGACCACGTGGTTGACGTTCAGCCCCGTCAGCCGCTTGACCGTCTCGAGCGTGAGCGCCGGGCCGCCGAGCTCGTACGAGGCGTTGATCTTGTCCACGCCGTATCCCGGGATGCGGACCTTGAGGTCGCGCGGGAGCGACATGATCGCCGTGGCCTCCTTGTGCGGGTTCAGCCGGACGAGCATGATCGTGTCGGAGCGCGCTCCGCTCGCCCCCTCGCCATTCGTCTTCGGGCGGCGGTCCGAGCCGAGGATCAGGATCGTCTGCGGCTCGCCCGGATCGGTGGTCGCGAGCGCGTCGTTGCCGAGCTTCAGCTCAGGGCTCAGCTTGAGCGCGTTCACGACCTTGTCCACCTGGTGGAAGGCGGCGACTGCGGTCGCCGCGGCCGCGGCGAAGATGATCAGGAACGCGCCCAGCAGGAGGCGCTTCCAGAGGCCGGGGCGGGGTATGTCCTCGAGCATCAGGCGATCTTGAGGCGACGGTCGTCCTCACCGTCGCCTGCGAGCCGGGCCGGGAGCAGGTTCACGAACTCCACAAGTGCTGCCCGATACTGGCTGAGCGACCGGATCGACACCCACTCCTCGGGCCCGTGGTGCCCGCCGCCGGAGGGCCCGCATTCGACCGCCGGCACGCCGGCCTCGAGGAACGAGATCGCGTCCGAGGCGCCGTCGCGGCCCACGCCGAGCCGCTCGCTGGTGGGCTCGGCCACGCGCGAGATCGCCTCGCCGAGCGCCTGCACGTAGAGGTTGTCGCGCTCGACGATGGCCGGCTGGCGATGGAAGATCTTGGTCACCCGCGCGTCCGGCAGGGCCTCCACCTCGGCGCGGATGGCTTCGGGGTCCTGGCCCGGGAGGTAGCGCACGTCCACGTCGATCACGCACAGGTCGGGCACCTTGTTCATCGCGTCGCCGCCCACGATCCGGCCGAGGTTGATCGAGGGCCGGTCGAACAGGTCCGACGACTCGCGCGCGAACGCGAGGCTCTCGATGCGGCGGAACACGTCGATCGACTTCAGCACGGCGTTGTCGCCCTCCCACGGCGTCGAGCCGTGCGCGGCCTTGCCGGTGATCTCGATCCGCATCGCCAGCACGCCCTTGGCCTGGATGCCGATGTGGAGGTCGGTCGGCTCGCCGGTGATCGCGAAGTCGCCGAGGTAGCCGTCGCGCACGAGCTTGTCCGAGCCGCGGTCCGCGACCTCCTCCGACTCCTCGTCGGAGACGCACACGAAGTGCACGCGCACGCCGCTCTGGGCGGCCAGGTCGTGCACCGCGCACATCATCGAGGCGAGGCCGCCCTTCATGTCGTAGGCGCCCCGGCCGATCAGCCGGTCGCCGTCGATGCGCGGGTCGAACTGGTGCTCATGGCCGGGCACCACGTCGAGGTGGCCGTGCAGCACGACGGTCGGGCCGCTTTCCGCGCCGACGGTCGCGGCCAGCACCGGCCGGCCGTTGTGCATGGTGCCCGTCACCGCCACGTCGCGCGCCTCGAGCCAGCCCTTCACGAAGCCGGCCGCGGCCTGCATGCCCTCGAGTGTCGAGGTGTCGTAGGTGATCAGGCGCTCGGTGAGAGCCTGTTCATCCATCCCCGGGCGAGGATAGAGCTTCCACCTCCGCCCGGACCCAGCAGCCGGCCAGGTGGTCGTTCACCACGCCGCATGCCTGCATGGCCGCGTAGGCCGTCGTCGGGCCGACGAAGCGGAAGCCGCGGCGCTTCAGCTCCTTCGAGAGCGCGGTCGACTCGGGCGTGATCGCGGGCACGTCCCCGAACGAGCGCGGCGCGCGGCGGCGGCGCGCGGGCGCATGCGACCAGACGAGCTCGCTGAGCGACTCGCCGGCCTCCTGCATCGCGCGCGCGGCCACGGCGTTCGCGATGGCCGCCTCGATCTTGCCGCGGTGGCGCACGATCCCGGCGTCGGCGAGCAGCCGCTCGACGTCGCGCTCGCCGAACTCGGCCACCGCCTCGATCTCGAAGCCCGCGAAGGCCGCGCGGAAGTTCTCGCGCTTGCGCAGGATCGTGAGCCAGGACAGGCCCGACTGGAAGCCCTCCAGCACGAATCGCTCGTAGAGTCCGCGGTCGTCGGTGACCGGCCGGCCCCACTCCTCGTCGTGATAGCGCAGGTAGTCCGGCGTGGATGCGCCCCAGGAGCAGCGCGCGAGGCCGTCGGAGCCGGTCGCAAGCGGAGTCGGCACGCGATTCAAGCTATACGCTCGGCTCGTGCACATCCTCGTGCTCACAGACCGCGATTGGACGCATCCGCAGGGAGGCGGCACCGGAACGAACCTGTACGGGCAGGTCACGCGCTGGCTCGCCTGGGGTCACCGCGTGTCGGTGATCGCGTGCGGCTACGAGGGCTGCGAGCGCTACGAGCACGCCGGCGAGCTGACGATCCACCGCGTGGGTGGCCGCTCCACCGTCTTCCCGCGCGCGATCTGGAAGCAGTGGCGTGGCCTGGTGCCGGATCCGGACGTGATGCTCGAGGTGGTGAACGGGATCACCTTCCTCACGCCGCTGTGGGCACGCACTCCGCGCGTGACGCTCGTCCACCACATCCACCGCGACCACTACGTGCGCGAGATGGGCACGCCCGGCAAGATCGCGGCCTGGGCGCTCGAGACGGCGCCGCTCAGGCTGCTCTACCGCGGCTCGCGCTTTCTCACGATCTCGAACGCCGCCGCCGACGACATCGCCGCTCACGGCATCCCGCGCGAGCGAATCGACATGAACTACATCGGGGTCGAGCTCGACGCGTACCGGCCCGGCGCGCGCGCCGACCATCCGATGCTCCTCTACCTCGGACGGCTCAAGCGCTACAAGCGGATCGAGCTGCTTCTGGACGTGCTCGAGCAGATCCCCGAGGCGACGCTCGAGATGGCCGGCGAGGGCGACCACCGCGAGGTGATCGAGCACGAGATCGCGAAGCGCGGGCTCGCGCCGCGCGTGCTCATGCACGGCCACGTGAGCGAGGAGAAGAAGCTCGAGCTGTTCCAGCGCGCGTGGGTGAACATGACCGCGTCGTCGGCCGAGGGCTGGTGCCTGACGGTGATGGAGGCGGCCGCGTGCGAGACGCCGAGCGTGGCGATGGCCGTGGGCGGCCTCCCCGAGTCGATCGCCGACGGGGAGACCGGCCTGCTCGCGCACACGCCCGAGGAGCTGGTCGAGAAGACGCGCACGCTGATCGAGGACGGGGAGCTCCGGCGCCGGCTCGGCGCGCGCGCCCGCGAGCGCGTGCAGGACTTCACCTGGGAACGCACCGCGGAGCGGAACCTGAGCGTGCTCGAGGAGGAGCGCGCCACGGAGGTGCAGCCCGAGTCCGTCTTCCGCGGGCTGGCGAAGGGCGACACCGGCCGTGCCGCCGGGCTCGCGATGTCGGTGATCGCGGGGAACGTGATCGCGCTCGCGTTCACGATCGTCTTCGCGCGGCTGCTCGGGGCAAGCGACTACGGCTCGCTGGCGGCGCTGCTGTCGGCCTTCATCATCCTCATGGTCCCCGGCTCGGCGCTCCAGATCGCGGTCGCGCGCGAGGTGAGTACCGCGGTCGCCGCGGGCGACGCCCGGGCCGGCGCCGGCGTCCGAAAATGGCTCGGACACCTGCTGATCGCCACGGCGGTCGTGGCGCTCGCGGCCGTGCCGCTGCGCCCGGTGCTCGCCGCGATCCTGAACGTGGACCAGGAGTGGGCGGCGGCGGCCGTCCCCGTCACGGCGATGCTGTGGATGGTGGTGTCCGTGCAGCGCGGCGCGCTTCAGGGGCTCCAGCGCTACAAGGTGGTGGCCTGGAGCATCGTCGGCGAGGCGGGCGCGCGGCTGGCTTTCGCCGTGCTCCTCGTCGGCATCGGGCTCGACGTGACCGGTGCGTTTCTCGGCAGCGTGCTGTCGCTCGCGGCGATCGGGGCGCTGCTCGCCGGGCGGCTCTTCCCGCTCGTTCCCCACGGCGAGGGCACGCGGCTGCGCGACCTGCTGGCCGGCGCGTGGGCGCCCGTGATCGGGCTGATGCTCCTGTTCGCGCTCCAGGAGGTGCACGTGATCGTCGTCAAGCACGAGGCCGACGGCGACGCGGCCGGCTCCTACGCGGTGGCGGCCGTGGCGGCGAAGGCGATCATCTGGGTCGCGATCGGGCTCGGCATGTACCTGCTGCCCGAGGCGGCACGGCGCGTGCGCGGTGGCGAGGACGGCCGGCCGATCCTGCTGCGCACGCTGGCGCTGATCGGAGCGGTGGCGGTGCCGATGGTGCTCGTGTACGCGGTGGCCGCCAAGCCGCTGCTCGGCGCGGTGTTCGGCGACGACCTCACCCAGGCCTCGGGCGCTCTCCCATGGCTCGGGCTCGCTATGGCGCTGCTCGCGTGCGCGTACCTCGCGGTTCAGTACCTGCTGGCGATCGGCCGCATCGCGTTCATCGGCGTGCTGGCGCCGGCCGCCGCGGCCGAGGTGCTGCTGCTGATCGCGGTCGGCGCGAACCTCACGCAGATCGCGCTCGTCCTGTTCGGGCTCCAGCTCGTGTGCGCGACGGTGATGCTGGGTCTGTCGCTGCGTACGCCGTCGCCACGCGTGCCCGCGCCCGCGTGAAGCGCTTCATCCGGCTGTTCCGGCTCTGGCGCCGCGAGGCGGAGGACCCGGAGCCGTTCTACACGCTGCTGGCCGCCGAGGCCGCCCAGGACTTCGAGCGCCGCTACGGCCCGCTGCGCGGCCAGCGCGTCGTGGACCTCGGCTGCGGACCCGGCTTCTACACCCGCGCCCTGCGCGAGCGCGGCGCCGACGTGGTCCCGGTCGACAACGACCTGGAGGAGCTGTTGCTCGCGGGCGATCCGCCGGAGGGCGCGCTGATCGCCGACGCCACCGAGCTCCCGTTCGAGGACGACACGATCGACGGCGTGCTCTGCTCGAACATGCTCGAGCACACGCCCGACGCGGAGGCGGTCGTGGCCGAGATCGCGCGAGTGCTGCGGCCGGGCGGCTGGGGCTACGTGTCGTGGACGAACTGGTACTCGCCCTGGGGCGGGCACCTGATGGCGCCGTACCACTTCCTCGGCCCGCGACTCGGCCCGCGCGTGCACGAGCGCTTCCACGGGAAGCCGCGCAAGCACGCCTACGGCGAGACGCTCTGGGCGGTGCACGTCGGGCAGATGCTGCGCTTCGTGCGTGGGCTGCCGCGGGTGGAGATCGAGCTCGTGGAGCCGCGCTACTGGCCGCGCCTGCGGTTCATCGCGCGGATTCCTCTCGTGCGCGAGGTGCTCATGTGGAACTGCGTGATCCGGATGCGGAAGCTGCCCTGAGCCGCGCCGCGAGCAGGATGCCCGCGCCCAGCAGGCAGAGCACGGCCAGGAGAGCCACCCAGTGCGCGCCGACGAGGTCGTTGGGGTAGCCGAACTCGTTGCCGCCCCGGTCGCGGCCCGGGAACACGATGTAGATCACGGGCAGCGCCGCGATCGATGCCGCCGCCACGCCGAGCAGACGGCGCACGTTCACGCCGACCCGTAGAGCCAGCAGCGTGAGCGGCACGAGCACGGCCCCGGCGCGCAGCGCGAACATGAAGCCCCCGGCGAGCCCGACAGCCACAGCGGCCGCGACGGCGAAGCGCCAGGGCAGCACGAGGAGCGGATCGGGCGCCGGAACGGCGTCGAGCGCGGCCCACGCGCGAGCGGCGGGCGCCTCGCCGGACGTGCCGCCCGCCGCGGCCGGCGCTCTGCGTCGCCGCAGCTCGGCAGCGAGCAGGAAGGCCAGCATCGCCGCCACCGCCGCGAGCGAGAGCAGGTAGGCGAGGTTGGCGGCTCGCTGGGGCGCGAAGGCGAAGCGCGCCCGGGTGCAGTCGGCGGGCGCGCGCCAGCCGGTCGCGAAACCGTCGATCGGCTCGGGCGCGCCGAGGTCGCGCTCGTCGCCGTGGCGCGCGCCGCAGTAGGCGTGCCAGCCCCTCGACCAGCTCTCACCGAGCACGAGCCAGGCCGGCCCGTTGAGCGCCAGGCGCACGCCGTCGCGGCTGCCGTTCCAGCCCTCGCCCGGATCGGTCACGCGCGGCTCCGCCCCGCCCGCGAGCGGCTCCGGCGCGGGCGACGCCAGGCGCACCTGATCGGCCCGGAACACCCGCCCGGGCGGCGACGACACGCTCGACTCGCCCGCCGGCAGCCGCACGGCGTCGCAACCGCGCAGCCGAAGCGCGCGGCCGGACTCGAGCTCGGCGACGGAGCCGGACACCCGAGTGGGCACGCCGGCGACCGTGACGGCGCCGCAGCCGCTGTCGAAGCGGCCGGCGCCCGCGGGCGCCGCGCCCGCGCTTTGCGGCGCCGCGCCCGCGCCCTGCGGCGCCGCGCCCGCGGCCCGCGGCCCCGCGCTGCCCGCGGCCACCTCCGCGATCGCCACGCTTCGCAGGCGGCGGGCGGGCTCGCGGGCGGGGCGTGTTCCAAGGATGGTCACTCGGAAGCGGCGGCCGGACAGGGCCGTGGGCAGCGTCACGTCGCCGTCGCGGCTCACCGGCACGGTCACGGCTGCGCGGTCCACGAGGCCCCCAGGGAGGCCCGTGGCGGCGCGGCGGGTGACGCTCGAGGCGGAGAGGCGCACCCGCGATGGCGTCGCGTGCTCCGCCGGTCCCGGCACGAGCCGCAGCCGCGTGAGCCGCACGGGGCGCGGGGTCTGCCACTCGATCCAGGTGTGCCGGCCGGGCAGGCGGTCGCCCACCCAGGCCGTGTCCGGGTCGCCGTCGAACGCCGAGGATGCCCTGTTCGACGGCACGCCCTCGAAGCGGCTCGAGCTGCGCATCCGAGCGGACGCCGCCGCCACGTCGCCCGCGAGCCGGTCGAGCGCGTAATCCGGCGCGCTCGGGTCCACGCTCGCCCACCCGCCGAGCTCGAACGAACGTGGCTCGGGCAGCGTCACGCGCCTTGCGAGCCCGCGCTCCGGGTCCACGGCGTCGAGCGGGCTGCGCGCCTGCGGAACGCCCACGTCGGCGCCGGCGCGATGCGGGAAGTCCGCCGTCGTGCGCTCGAGCAGCACCTCGATGGCGGAGTGGGAGAGGTCGGCGCCGCTCGCCTCGCGCGCGGCCTCGACCGGCAGGCGCAGCGTCTCGCGCACGTCGAGACCAGGCAGCTCGAGCTCGTCGATCCCCCCGCCGCCTCGCCCACGCTCGCGCCCGCGCACCTTTCCGATTCGTATCCGAAGCGAGCGCAGCGGCCGGCCGCTCAGCTCGATCTCGTTCCAGCCGTGGTCGACCGCGACCGCGCGCTCGCCGCCGCCGTTCTCGGACACCCGCACGGACGCGGTCACGCCGCGCGGGTCCGAGTGCGGATACAGCCGCAGCGTGCGCGCGTCGAGCGGTCGCCGGAAGCGCAGCTCGAGCCAGCGCTGGTCTGCGTCGAGGTTCTTGTCGGCGAGCCACGACGTCGAGCGGTCGCCGTCCACGGCCGCGAAGGGGCGGTGCTCCGGGAAGATCGCCTGCCCGGCCTGGATCGGGGACTCGAGCGCGCGCAGGCCGCTGTAGAGGGCGAGCGTGCGGCGATCGTTCGACTCCCTGTCGAACAGCTCGAAGGTCGGCGAGTCGGGCGAGATCGCATCCTCGGGTCCGAGCGTCGGGCCGTAGCGGAGCCTCAGGCGCGCGGAGTTCACGACCCGGCGACGGTTCGAGTCCGTGAGGACGAGCGTGCCGCCGCGCTCGAGCGCCTGGCGCAGCTCGGCCGGGCTGAGGTCGCCCGCGTAGCGGAGCGCGCCCGCCGGGAGCGCCCGCTGCGCCGCGAGCGCAGCGATGCCGTGGGCGTCGCCGTCGAGCACGGTCACGCCTCCGAGCGGGTGAGCGCGAACGGCCGATTCGGCGCCGTCGATCCGGAAGCGGCGCAGCTCGGGCAGGGCCACGGTCCGGCCGCCCCAGCCGCGCGCGGGCGTGAGCGGCAGCCGCCGGCCGTAGCTGCCGGCGGGCTCGTGCAGCCACGGCTCACCCGCCAGCGCGCGCTCCGCCCGCGCCGGGTCGAGTGCCCCGCTTCGCTCGGGCCTGCCGTCGGTCGGCACGAGCACTGTCGAGGCCCCCATCAGCCGCAGCAGGCGCTCGAGCTGGCCGGGCACGAGCCGGTCCTGCTGCACGAGGTCGTCGGCCACCTCCTGGAACTGGCTCGAGCGGCGGTCGGCGTACGGGACGATCTCGCGGACGAGCAGCGGCCGTCGCGACAGCGCCGGGCCGATCGGGTCCATCGTGTCGCCCCAGCGGTAGTAGCCGAACAGCTCGCCTGGGAGCACGGCCACGCGCCGGTCGTGCGGCGTGTCGCGGTCGGCGTCGGCGATCGCGGCGCGCCAGTGGGCCGGCACCTCGCCGTAGGCCTGGCGCTCGTCCACGGCGTCGCCCGTCACGAGCGGAGCCCCGAACACGAACGGCACGAGCAGCGCCGGGACGGCGAGCCAGCGCCGCCGCCCCGCCAGCGACGCGGCCGCCGCTCCGGCGAGACAGGCCATGCTGAGCGCGAGCAGCGGCGCGATCTTGTAGGTGGTGCGAAGGAACTGGAGCGGCTGCGCGTGCTCGTAGGCGAACAGCAGGAAGCGCCGGAACGGCGTGCCGTTCGGGAAGCCCGCGAACATCACGAGCAGCGCGCCGATCGCAAGCAGCACGAAGAACGGGGCGTAGCGCCAGCGCCGCGTCAGGAGCACGCCGCCGAACGCGAGCAGCGGCGCGAGGAACGAGCCGACGATCACGCCCTCGTTGAAGAGATACGTGGGACCCGCGGGGAGGAACGGCTCGGTCACGCCGAAGCCGACCCCCACGTACATCACCCAGAAGCCGAGCAGCCGCAGCGACTCGGACAGGCTCGCCGTGCCCCAGATCGTGCCCGGCTGCTCGGTGAACGAGAGGAACTCCTCGCCATACGGTCCCTGGAGGAGCACGGGCACCGCCCACCACGCGGACGCGATCCCGGCCAGCAGGCCGGTCCGCCACGCGAAGCTCCAGATCTCTCGCCACGAGCGCCGCAGCACGGCCGCCTCGTAGACGAGCAGCGCCGCCGGCGCCACGAGCGCCCAGGCGATCACCCCCGCGTTCACCCCGCCGCCCGCCAGCGACAGGATCAGCGCGAACCCCACCGGCCAGCGCCACCCGCGCGGGCTCGCGAGCCCGCGGTGGGCGGCGAGCATCAGCCACGGCAGCGCCGCGTAGGCGAGCAGCGTGATCGTGCCGCGGCTCGTGAAGATGACCGTGTACGGGTTGAGCATGAAGAACAGCCCCGCCACGACGTGCGCGAGCCCGCGCTCCGGCCGGTAGAGCTCGTCCATGAGCCGCACGGCGCCCCAGGCGGCGAGCGCGAGCAGCAGGCCGAGCCAGAGCCGCTGGGCCAGCCAGACTGAGACGCCGAGCGCGTCGGCGGCCGCGAACCATGGGCCCATCGGGAACAGGTAGCCCACGAACTGGCCGCTCTGCACGTGGCCGAGATCGGTCGTGGAGCTCCACACGTCGCCCACCCGCGCGAGGAACAGCGACGGGTCGGCCGAGAGCTCGAGACGCGTGTCCGAGTACGCGTCGCCCGGGCGCTGCAGGAACGCCAGCAGAAACGCGAGTGCCGCCAGCGCTGGCGACAGGAGACGGCTGCTCCGGAGGGACGGCACCGCCCTCAGCGTATGCTCTCGCCCCGGATGCCCCTGTCGGCCGCGTTCGTGATTCCCTGCTGGAACGGACGCCGCTGGCTCGACGGGTGCCTCGACTCGCTGCTCGCCCAGACCCGCCCCGCGGACGAGCTGATCGTCGTGGACAACGGCTCGACCGACGGCTCGGCCGAGCACGTGCGCGAGCGCTTTCCGCAGGTGCGCGTCCTCGAGCTACCGAACAACAGCGGCTTCGCCGGGGCATCGAACGTCGGGCTCCGCGCCGTCTCGACGGACACGGTCGCGCTGATAAACCAGGACGTGCGGCTCGAGGCGGACTGGCTGGAGCGCTCGCTCGCGGCGCTCGACGCGTCACCCGGCGCCGCGTCAGTCGCGACCAAGATGCTCGACATGGGCGACCCCTCGCTCGTCTACGACGCGGGTGACATCCTGCGCCGCGACGGCGTCTGCGAGCAGCGCGGGCGCTTCGAGCGCGACGACGGCCGCTTCGACCGGCCCGGCGACGTCTTCGGCGCCTGCGCCGGCGCCGCGCTCTACCGGCGTGAGCCGGTGCTCGAGCTGGGCGGCTTCGACGAGCGCTTCTTCCTCTACCTCGAGGACGCCGACCTCGCGCTGCGGCTCCGGCTCGCCGGCTGGACCTGCGTCTACGAGCCCGCGGTGGCCCTCCACGCCGGCGAGGGCTCCGGCACCCCGCCCGAGCGACCGGTGCACGCTTGGGCCGAGCGCAACACGCTGCTGCTCGTGGCGAGAGCCTTCCCGTGGCGGTGGCTGCCGCTCGTGGCGTGGCGACAGGCCGGCTGGACCTGGCACGCCGCGCGGGCCGGCCGGCTGAGGGCTCATCTGCGCGGCGCGACCGCGGCGCTGCCCCTGCTTCCGGCCATGTGGCGGGAACGGCGGGCGTTGAGGGAGGCTGCTGTGGTGCCGGTCGAGTCGGCGGTCCCCGCGCATTCTCTGCGCGGGCACAGCTGGGCCAAACCGCGCTGATTCTCCAGGTGGATGACGATCGTGGCGGAATCCGCCACGTTTGTCATCCAGCTGAGCTAGTGGTCGAGGAGGAGGGCCCGGATCGTCGTGCGGAAACGGTCCTCCGAGTAGCGCTCCGAGGCCGTGCGGGCCGCCGCGCTCAGCCGCTCGCGCTGATCCTCGTCGCCGATCAGCTCGCGCGTGCGGACGACCAGCTCCTCCGGAGAGCGCCACCAGCGCCCGGTCACGCCGTCCTCCACCAGCTCCGCCGAGCCGCCCTCCGGGAAGACCAGCGGCAGCGCTCCGTGGGCCATGGCCTCCACGGTCGCGATGCCGAAGTGCTCCAGCCGCTCCGGGTGGCGGCGCGCGTCCTGGCCGAAGCCGGCCGCGTGCCAGAACAGCGAGGCGCGCGCGTAGAGGTCGAGCAGCTCGTCGCGCCGCACGTCGAGCCGCAGCTCGACCGGCAGCCCCACGGCGGCGCGGCGCACGCGCTCGACGTAGGCCGGATCGTCGGCCCCGCCGGCGAGCACGAGCCTCCAGCCCGGCGCCTCGAGCCCCGCGAACGCGTCCACGAGCACGTGCTGGTTCTTCGAATGCCAGTCACTGAAGAAGCGGCCCACGGAGAGCACGACCGGCTCCTTCACCGCGGTCGTTCGGGCCGCCTCCACCGGCGGAGGCACGACCCGCGCCTCCACCCCCAGGCGCTCCCGCACATGAGCCCGAGTGAACTCGGAGTTGACGAGGAACAGCTCGTAGGAGCCCAGCGCGGCGGCGGCGCGGCTCACCCCGAGCGCGCGCAGCACCCGCCCGCGCGGCCCCGTGTGCGAGCGGTGCGGGAACTGGATCATCGCCGCGGAGCGCCGCGCGTGACTGAGCGGCGGCACCTCGTTGACCATCGCGACGAGCAGGTCGAGGTCCGCCGAGGCGGCCGTGACCTCCGCGTCCATCCCCGCCTCCCAGCTGAAGGCGCTCTCCTCGATGCTGAACCCGAGTCGCCGCCACGCGCCCGAATCGGGCCGCTCCGGCGAGAACAGGACAACCGAAGCACCCGGGACGGCGATCGCCTCCTCCAGCAGCCCGAGGAAGTAGCGCTCCCCGCCCCCGAGCGTCGCGAGGTGCGGGTCGTAGAGGCCGATCCTCACGCGGCCGCCGGCGTGAGGTTCCCGGTGCGCAGGTAGCGCATGAACTCGCGGAGCAGGTCGCGCTCGAGCGCGCGCGTGGCGAGCGCGGTGACCGCGAGGAAGAGAGCGAGCTCGCAGAGCGCCTGCCAGAGCGGGCGCTCGCCGTCCCAGAGCACGAGTCGCAGCGCCAGCGCGGCCGCCGCGCCCGCGAGCACCGGCAGCACCCCGCGCACGCCAAGCATCCACAGCCGCACGCCGGGCAGCAGCCGCTTCACGTAGTGCGCACGCACCATGAGCATCGCGACCGACACGAGCGCCCGGCCGACCACGAACCCGGTGGCGCCCCAGAGCGCCAGCCCCGGCACGGCGAAAGCGAGGAAGCCGGCGGCCATCACTGCCGCCTCGACGGCCTGCGGCTTCGACTCGCCGCGTGCTCTGTAGAACGAGAACCAGTTGAAGCCGAGCTGCTGGAGCGCCGTCGCCACCGCCAGCCCCTGGAGCAGCACGACAGCCGGCTCCCACTCGTCGCCGCCGAGCACGAACTCGACGAGATCGGGCGCAAACAGGACGATGCCGCCGCAGAACGGCACCGACCAGATCATCGCCGCCCGGTTCGACTTCTCGAACAGCTCCGTGAGCGTGCCGATCCGGTCGCGCACGGCGCAGATGGCGGGATAGATCGTGCTGGCCACCACGTGGTCCGCGCGGTCGGCGTAGCGCGTGAGCGTGTAGGCGAGCGTGATGTGCCCGACGGCCGCGATCCCGGCCCAGACGTCGAACGCGATCAGCTGCCCCTGGAGCACCACGAGCATCGCCGCGCTCGCCACGAAGATCGGCCAGGAGAAGCTGAAGTAGCGGCGCGCCGCGGAGCGCTCGAAGCGAAGCGCGAGCCGGTAGGGCGACACCGCGATCGCCGCCGCCGCGGCCGCCGCGTTGCCCACGGCGGGGCCGATCAGGAGGCTCCAGACACCCACGCCGAGCGCCGCGAGCGTCACCACGACCGCGAACGTCACGACCGGCCCGATCGCCAGCAGCACCCGCTGGCGCATGAAGTCCATGCGCCGGAAGAAGATCCAGGTGGGCGCCTGAAGCGCGAAGGCGAGTGGCATGTACGCGGCCGCGAGCGTCAGCGCGAGAAGCTGGTTCTCGCCGTAGACGATCGCCACGATGGGAGCGGCCACCGCGATTGCCAGCGAGAATGCCGCCGACACCCCCAGCTCGAGCGAGAACGCGCGCTGGAACTCTTCCTCCTGACCCGCCTCCGACTGTTGAACGAACGCCTCGTCGATCCCGACACGCTTCAGAGCCACGATCGTCATCGCGGTGGCCGTGACGATGCCGTAGAGGCCGATCGCCTCCGGCCCGAGCAGCACGCTCACGATCAGGCCCTGCGCGAGCACCAGGCCCTCGGTGGCGCCCGTGAAGAGCGCGTTGAGGAGCACGCCGCGCACCGTGCGGCCGCGGAGCTCCTCGCGGGGGAAGGCGAGCCGGTCGTCGCGCGCGTCAAGCAGGTCGTCGGGCACGTCGCTCACGCGGGGATGGTCGCATGAGGATCGGAGTCGACGGGCGAGCGCTGCGAGCCACGGAGGCGCCGCGCGGCGTGGCCGTGTACCTCGAGCGGCTGCTCGAGGAGCTGGTGCGGCTCCATCCAGACGACGACTACCGCGTGCTCGTGCCGGGGGGCGCGCGCGCGGAGGTCGTTCCCGACGGAGTCGAGCTGGTGGTCGGTGGGGTCGGGCGCACGGTGCACGCATCCGCCGCCCTCCTCGGACGGCCACGCGTGGATCGCCTGCTGGAGCGTCCCGATCTGGTCTGGCTCCCCGCCCCCGCTCCTGTCGCGGTTTCGCCCGAAACGCCCTACGTGCTCACCGTGCACGACCTCTCCTTCGCCCACCGCCCGCGCGACTACTCGGCGTACGCGCGGCTCTGGCACCGCCTGGCCCGGCCCCGCCAACTTGCCGAGCGCGCGAGCCGGGTGATCACCGACACGGAGGTGGTGCGCCGCGAGTTGATCGAGGAGTGGAGGTTGCCCGCCGAGCGGGTGCGCGTGGTGCCGCTGGGCCCGGGGCGCGACACGGCCGGAGCGGGCGCCGCCAAGCCGGGCGCCGCTGAGCGGGCCGGGCGCGCCCGCGCGGGCCACGTGCTTGCCGTCGGTGCGCTCGAGCCGCGCAAGCTGCCGCTGCTTCTTGCGCGCGCTCACGCTCGTGCGCGCGAGCGCGGACTTCGTTCCGGTCTCGTCTTCGCCGGTGATGGCCCGCTGCGCGGCGAGCTCGAGGCGGCCGGCGCGACGGTGCTCGGGCACGTGTCGGACGCCGAGCTCGACGCGGCGTACGCGGACGCGCTGTGTCTCGCGGCCCCGTCGCGCGAGGAGGGCTTCGGCTTCACGCCGCTCGAGGCGCTCGCGGCGGGAGTGCCGCCGGTCGTCTCCGACCTGCCCGTGTTCGCTGAGACGCTCGGCGACGCCGCGCTGCGCGTGCCGGTCGGCGACGTGGCCGCTCTCGCCGATGCCCTGCTCCGAATCGAGCGCGAGCCCGAGCTGCGTGCCAGTCTCGTCGAGGCCGGCCGCGCACGGCTGCGTGAGCTCACCTGGGAGCGGGCCGCGCGGGACACGCGCGCCGTGTTCGAGGAGGCACTCGGGTGACCGCCTTCGCGATCGTCACGGTCATCCACAACTCCGAGGCCGAGCTGCGCGGCCTGCTCGACTCGGTCGAGAGCCGGCTCGACCCGGTGCCACGCGTCGTCGTGGTGGACAGCGGGTCGACCGACGGCGGCGCGGCCCTCGCCCGCGAGCGCGGCGCTGAGCTCGTGGAGCTCGGCGGCAACCGCGGCTTCGGGGCCGGCAACAACGCCGGCATCGCAGAAGTGACGGAGCCGGTCACCGTGCTCGTGAATCCTGATGTCGAACTGCTCGACGACTCGCTCGCGCGGCTCGCGGAGCTGGCCGCCGCGCGCGAGGCGCTGTTCGTGCCGCGCCTCCTCAACGCGGACGGCTCGGTGCAGGACAGTGCGCACCCGCCGGCCGGGACGCTCGAGGGACTCGTGCCGGCGCTCGTGCCGCGCCCGCTGCTTCCCCCAGCGCTCCGGCGCCGCTACGTGCCCTGGCGGAGCGACACCGAGCGCGAGGTGGGCTGGGCGATCGCGGCGTGCGTCGCCGCGCGCACCGACCTGCTGCGCCGCCTCGGCCCGTTCGACCCGACCGCGTTCCTCTTCTACGAGGACATGGAGCTGTGCCTGAACGCGCGCCGGCGGGGCGTCCCGACGATCCTGCGCCCCGAGCTGCGCGTGCGCCACCTCGGCGGCACCTCCACCGACCGCGCGCTGGGCGCGCACGCGCTCGACCTCCACGCGCGCCGCCGCCGCGAGGTGATGGCCGGGCAGAGCCGGCGCGCGGTCGTCCTCGACGACCTCGCCGAACTGCTCACGCACGGCCTCAGAGCGGCGGCCCGCTCCCTCCTGCGCCGCGATCCCGAACCGGCGCGCCGGCGGCTGCGCGCCCTTTTGCGCGCACGGCGCGGCTAGCCTCCGGCTGCCATGACCGAGCCCGTCGTCGAGCCGCCGCCGGGGAATCCGCGCTTCCCGCTGTTCGACTCGGTCAGGGGGATCGCCGTGCTGATGGTCGTGGTCGTGCACGGCGGCTACATCTCGGGCGCCGCCCACGGTGCCTGGTACGGGGACCTGATCGCGCGGCTCGAGTTCTGCCTCCCGATCTTCTTCGTGGTCTCGGCCTTCCTGCTGTACCGCCCGTTCGTGGCGGCGCGGGTGCACGGCCGGCCGTCCCCGTCCACGCGGCGGTTCCTCCGCGCGCGGGCGCTGCGCATCCTGCCCGCCTACTGGCTCGCGCTCACGCTCCTCAGCATCTACCCCGGCCTCCCGCAGATCTGGACCGGCCACTCCTGGGCCTACTACGGCTTCGCCTCCGTGTACGACCGCAACTGGGCCTTCGGCGGCATCCTGCCCGCCTGGAGCCTCTGTATCGAGGTGACCTTCTACCTCGCCCTCCCCCTGTTCGCGTTCCTGATGCGCCGCAGGGGCATGCGCGCGGAGTGGATCGCCGTCGGGCTGCTGTTCGCGGCGGGCGTGGCCTTCAACGCGATCGTCCACATCGCGGACGGCGACCGCGTGGACACGAACCTCTACCTCACCCTGCCCGCCGCGCTCCACTGGCTGGCGCTCGGCATGGCGCTCGCGGTGGCGAGCGTCTGGCTCGAGACCCGCCCGGAGACGCCGCGCGCCGTGCGCTGGGTCGAGCGTGCGCCCGGCCTCGCCTGGGGCCTCGTCATCGTCCTGTTCCTCGTGGTGAGCCTCGGGATCGGCCTGAACGCCGAGTCGCCGCATCTCGGCATCACGGTCGACTCGCCCGAGTCCACGACGCTCGCTCAGTGGCTCACCGAGGGCATCCTCTACGGGCTGATGGCGGCGCTGCTGCTGGTGCCGGCCGTCTTCGGCGACGAGCTCGGCGGCTTCCCCCGCGCGGTGCTGCGCAACCGGCTGCTCGGCTTCATCGGCGTGATCTCGTACGGCATCTTCCTGTGGCACCTGCCGATCATGGCCTGGCTCGCGAACGACCTCTCCACCGAGCCCTGGGGCGACTCGCGCATGCTCGGCATCACGGGCGTGGGTCTTGTGCTCGCCGTCGCGTGCGCGGCCGCGAGCTACTACCTG
>DASYMP010000005.1:0-4380 GCA_036009005.1 Thermoleophilaceae bacterium
GGAGACGTTCGAGGGCCACGGCCGGCTGATGATGCTCGTGGGCGAGCCCGGCATCGGGAAGACGCGCACGGCCCAGGAGCTCGGTACCTACGCCCGCGTGAGAGGGGCGCGCGTGCTGGTAGGCCGCTCCTATGAGGGCGAGGGCGCGCCCGCGTACTGGCCGTGGCTGCAGATGGCGCGCGCGTACATCCACGACGCCGACCCGGACACGGTCGTGAGCGACATGGGCCCGGGCGCGTCCGACATCGGGCAGGTGATGGACGACCTGCAGGACCTGGTCCCCGGCCTGAGGGAGTCGAGTTCGCACTCGCTCGAGCCGGAGCAGGCGCGCTTCCGCTTCTTCGACAGCATCACGACCTTCCTCAAGAACGCCGCGCAGCGCGAGCCCCTGGTCCTCTTCCTCGACGACCTCCACTGGGCCGACGGCCCGAGCCTGCGCCTGCTCCAGTTCCTTGCCAGGGAGCTCTCCGACAGCCGCCTGCTCGTGGTGGGCACCTACCGCGACGTGTCGCTCGGCCGCAAGCACCCGCTCTCGCAGGCGCTTGCGGACCTCAGTCGCGAGGGCCTCGTCGACCGCGTACCGCTGCACGGCCTGACGGAGACCGAGGTGGAGCGCTTCATCGAGGTCACGGCCAGCATCCACCCGCCGCGCAGCCTCGTGCGGGCCGTGTACGGCGAGACCGAGGGCAACCCGTTCTTCGTGAGCGAGATCGTGAGCCTGATGGCGTCGGAGGGCACGCTCGACGACCGCGGCCGGCTCGAGGGCTTCACGGTGACGATCCCGCAGGGCGTGCGCGAGGTCGTGGGCCGCCGCCTCGACCGCCTGAGCGAGGACTGCAATCGCGTCCTGGCAGTGGCCTCGGCGGTGGGCCGCGAGTTCAGCGTCGAGATCGTCGAGCTGGTGGCCGAGCTGTCGCGCGACCGCGTGCTCGAGCTGATCGAGGAGGCCGAGGGCCAGCGCATCGTGTCGGACTCGAGCCAGCCCGGCGCGCTCAGGTTCATGTTCTCCCACGCGCTCGTCCGCGAGGCTCTCTACGAGGAGCTCGGCGTGACGCAGCGCGTTCGCCTGCACCGGCGCATCGCCGAGGCGATCGAGGAGGTGTGCGGCGAGGACCGCGAGGCGCACCTCGGCGAGCTGGCCCACCACTTCCTGGAGGCGCAGGAGCTCGATCGCGCGATCGACTACTCGGTCGAGGCCGGCAAGCGGGCGGTCTCGCTGATGGCCTACGAGGAGGGCGCCGACCTCTACGAGAGTGCGCTCCAGGCGCTCGAGATGAAGGTCCCGACGCCCGACCGCCGCCACGTCGATGTGCTCCTGAAGCTCGCTCACGCCCAGACGCGCGCGGCCGAGGGACACCTCGCGAAGGACACCTACAGGCGCGCGGCGCTGCTCGCCCGCGAGCTCGGCGACCACGAGCTGTTCGCCGAGGCCGCGGAAGGGCTGTCGGGCTGGGCCGAGGTGGGCGTGATCGACCACGAGGCGATCGGGCTGATCGAGGAGGCGCTGGGCCTGCTGGGCGAGTGCGACACAACGGTGCGCGCCCGGCTGCTCGCGCGCCTCGCGATCGCCGTGTACTTCGTGTCCGACACCCGGCGCGAGGAGCTGGCCCGCGAGGCGGTGGCGATGGCGCGCCGCATCGGCGACCCCTCGACGCTCGCGTTCGCCCTCAACGACGCCCACTTCGTGCTGCACGGCCCGGCGAGCGGCGACGACCGCATCGGACTGGCGACCGAGCTGATCGAGGTGGCGGAGAAGGCGGGCGACCACGAGTTCGCCGTCGAGGGCCGGGGACTGCGCCTCATGGACCTGTTGGAGGCCGGCCGGATCGAGGAGGTCGACCGCGAGCTGCCGATCTACGACCGCGAGGCCGCGCAGCTGCGCCAGCCCAACTACAAGCGCTACGCGCTGATCCGGCTCGCCATGAAGGAGCTGCTGGCCGGGCGCTTCGAGAACGTGGAGCGGCTGCTGGCGAGGTTCTCGCCCGAGACCGCGCGCCACGGGCTCGAGCCGAACACGCTGCAGGCGTTCGGCGTGGTCACGTTCGCCCTGCGTCGCGACCAGGGCCAGCTCGAGGGGATGGAGGAGCAGTTCCGTGGCTTCGTGGACCAGTACCCCGCGGTGCCGGGCTGGCGCGCCGGACTGGCGGTGCTCCTCATGGAGCTCGACCGCCGCGACGACGCTCGCCGCGAGTTCGAGCTGCTCGCCGAGAACGACTTCGTGAACATCCCGGAGGACGCGAACTGGGTCACCTCGATCGCCCTGTTGTCCGAAGTCGCCGCCTACCTGAAGGATGTACCTCGCTCTCAGTGGCTGTACGACCACCTGCTGCCGTACGCCAAGCGCAACATCGTCGTGGGCGGCGGCTGGACCTGCCACGGCAACGCCGAGCGGTTCCTCGGCCTCCTCGCCCACGCGCTCGGCCGCTACGAGGCCGCCGACCGTCACTTCCGGGCGGCTCGCCGCGCCAACGCGAGCATCGGCGCCCACCCGCTCGTGGCGACCGGGCGCTTCGAGCACGCGCGGCTGCTCGTCGACCGCGCCGCGCCCGGCGACCGTGCGCGCGCCAACGACCTGCTCGGCCAGTCTCTGGAGACGGCTTACGACCTCGGCATGCGCGCCCTCGTGGACCGCGCCCTGGCGCTGCGCGTCCGGATGCAGGGGATCGAGTCGGCCGACGTGGGCAGCTCGATCGATGCGGTCGCGTCCGTGGTCGAGGAAGAGCGCCCGGACCTGCGCGGGCACACGGCTCCCGACGGCACGGTCACGATCCTCTTCAGTGACATCGAGAGCTCGACCGAGCTGAACGAGCGGCTCGGTGACCAGCGCTTCTTCGAGGTGCTGCGCGAGCACAACGAGATCGTGCGCGACCAGGTGCGAGTGCACCGCGGCTTCGAGGTGAAGGCGCAGGGCGACGGCTTCATGATCGCGTTCGCAAGCCCGCGCGACGGGGTCGAGTGCTCGGTGGCGATCCAGCGCGCCCTCGCGGCCCGGATCGACGCAGGCACGAGCGAGCCGATCCGCGTGCGCATGGGCCTGCACACCGGCGAGGCCATCCGTGAGCGCGACGACTTCTTCGGCCGCAACGTCGTGCTTGCCGCGCGCATCGCGGCGAAGGCGCTGGGTGGGGAGATCCTCGTCTCGGCGCCGCTCAAGGAGCTTGCCGAGGGCGCCGGTGACGTGACCTTCGGCGACCCGCGCGAGCTCGGGCTGAAGGGACTGTCCGGCACGCACATCGTGCATCCGGTGGAGTGGGAGCCCGCCACGGCGGCGGCCGCCTGAGCGCTGCAGGACCGCTCGCAGGCCCGGGGAATGGCCGGAACCCCGAGTAGCATCCGCGGGGCGATGGACACGCGCCGACGACGCACCCCGCTGCGCATACTCGCTCCCATTGCCCTGGTCGCCTTCGCTGTCGCCCTCGCGCTGATCATCACGAGCGCGGACAAGAGCGGCGGCAGCGGCAGCGGCACCAGCGCCAGCAAGGCGGAGAAGGCGCGCGATCTCGGCACCTCCACGTCGCCGAAGGCGCGCTCGCGCAAGCGCACGTCGCGGGACCGGCTGCCCAAGCGCATCTACGTGGTGCAGGTCGGCGACTCGCTCGGCTCGATAGCGGACAAGACCGGGGTGCCGGTCGCGCGGCTCCAGGAGCTGAACCCCAACCTCGATCAGTTCTCGCTGCAGCCCGGCCAGAAGATCAAGATCAGATAGTGGGGCCGCGGGAACTGCTCGTGGGCGCTGCCCTGGCGCCGGCGGTGCTTGGTTTCGCGCCCGCTCCCGGCGCCGTCGCGCGGCCGCCGGCGATCAGCGCTCCAGCCGCGATCGTGATCGACGCGCGCACCGGCGAGCGCATCTACGCCCGCTCGATCCACACGCGCCGCCCGATCGCCAGCACCACCAAGCTGATGACGGCGCTGATCACGCTGGAGCGCACCGACCCGGGCAGCGTCTTCACCGCCCCGGCCTACCCCGGCAGCGCAGCCGAGTCGACCATCGGGCTGCGGGCGGGCGAGCGGATGTCCGTGCACGACCTGCTGCGCGCCCTGATGCTGCCGAGCGCCAACGACGCCGCCTACGACCTCGCAGTGAACATCGGCGGCAGCCGTAGCCGCTTCGTCCGCCTGATGAACGCGCACGCACGCGCGCTGGGGCTCGACGACACGCACTACTCCACGCCGATCGGGCTCGACGACCCCGGCAACTACTCGACCGCCAGCGACCTCGCACGGCTCGCCGCGAAGTTGATGGAGAACCGCCGGCTCGCGCGCATCGTGAACCTCCCCTCGGCGCGGCTGCGCACGGGCTCCCACGTGCGCCGGGTGATCAACCGCAACGACCTCGTGGCCAGGTACGGCTTCGTGGACGGCGTGAAGACCGGGCACACG
>DASYMP010000006.1:0-32093 GCA_036009005.1 Thermoleophilaceae bacterium
CATGAACCGCACATGAACGGCTCGTAGCGTCGCGCCCATGAACCTCTTCCGCAGAGCGCTCGCAGTCGCGCTGCTGGTGGCGGTCGTGGCGTCGCTGAGCGCCGAGGGTTCGGGTCGCGCGGTGTCGGTTCCGCGGCTCCAGCGGGTGGCGGTGCTGGTCCTCGAGAACCGCAGCTACGAGCAGGTCATCGGCCGCCCGGCCGCGCCGTTCCTGAACCGGCTGGCCCGCCGCTATGCGCTGGCCTCGAACTACTTCGCCATCGGGCACCGCTCGCTCCCGAACTACATCGCGCTCACGGGCGGTGACACGAACGGGATCAACGACAACTGCACCACCTGCGATACGGAGCAGCCCAACCTTCTGAACCAGCTCGACACGGCGCACGTGAGCTGGCGGGCGTACTTCGAGGGGCTGCGGCCCGGCTCGCGGCTCACCGCGCCCACGGCCCGGTACAACCCGCACTACGACCCGTTCGCGTACTACGAGCGCGTCGAGCACAACAGCCGGGCGCGGCACCGGATCGTGGACTTCGGCGCTCTCCGCCACGATCTCGGACGCGGGCGGCTGCCGCGGTTCTCGTGGATCGCACCCGACGTGCTCCACGACGGCCACAACGGCACGCTGCGATCCGCGGACCGCTTCGCGGCCCGCCTGGTCCCGCGGATCCTTCGTGCGCTGGGCCCGCACGGGGTGCTCTACATAACCTGGGACGAGGGCCCCAACAGCGACCTGCGCGGGGCGGCCGGCGTCCCGGGCGGCGGGCACGTGCCCCTGATCGCCGCGGGTGGAGCCGCGCGGCGGCACACCCAGGACACCGGCCCGGCCAACCACTACGCGCTGCTGCGGACGATCGAGACCCAGTTCCGCGTCCCGCTGCTCCGCAACGCCGCGCTCGACTCAACCATGCTCCTGACGGGGCTCGTGCGGGGATCCTGAGGGGTACCCCCCGAAAAGTTCGGGGTTCGAATGAGGGGGTCGCCCCGATGTGCGGACGGGGACGGCGGTGCACGCTGAGGGTCATGCCTCCGCACCTCACATACGCACACCTCATTTCTTCGATCTGCCTCTTCAGCGTTCTCGCGCTCGTAGCCGCCGGGCCGGCCGTCGCCGACGTGACGGTCGCGGGCTCCGGCGAGCCGGCGTACACGAACTCGGCGAACAACACCCAGTGGATCAGCTACACCGTTCCCGCGGGAGCTGACGACTACCGCCTGCACGCGCGCTACTACCGCAACAACGCGCAGGTGTACGAGTACACATGGTCCGCGAACACGAGCGGAACGGTCTGGATGGACTGGACCGGAGTCGCAACGCTCGAGCACGGCAGCACCTACGCGATCTGCGTGACCGGCGAGTACTCGTTCCCGAACGACAGCCTCTACTTCTCCGACGGCCCGAACTCGTGCTCGGTGGGCACGATGCTCGGCAAGCGCACCTCCACGACGATCGACCGGAGCAAGCCGAGCACGTCGGTGGCCCTCGCGGGCGGTGCCGAGTTCACGAACAGCGGCGCGATTCCGCTGTCGATCGCCTTCCAGGACGACGTCGCGGGCCCCTATCCGGCGAACTTCCTGTGCATGGCGGCGGGGACGGATCCGTGCACCCGGTACGCGGCCTCGAACCCGTGCAGCGCTCCCGCCGGCGGCGGCAAGAGCACGACGTTCGGCTGCGAGGTCGACGCATCGGAGCTGCCGGACGGCCCCGTCACGGTGTGCGTGAGGGCGGCTGACGCATCCGTGCCGAACAACGCCAGCTCGGTGGATCAGACGCGAACCGCGAGCCAGGCGAACCTGTCGGACCCGCAGTGCGACACGGTCGTGCTCGACCGCAAGGGACCGACGCTCGGTATCGGCGCGGCGAAGGCGCTCTTCAGGACCGGCGAGCAGGCGGCGTTCTCGTCGGAGGCGAGCGACGCGGGCTCGGGTCTCGACGCCAGCACGATGAGCTGGGAGCTCGGCGACGGCAGCGCGGCGGTGGCCGGCGCCTCCGCGAGCCACTCGTTCGACCGGCCCGGCACGTACGTCGTGAAGCTGAGGGCAAGGGACAAGGCGGGCAACGAGTCGGTGGCGCAGAAGACCGTCACGGTCGAGGCGCCTCCCGGACCGACCCCGACGCCCGGGCCGACCCCCGGGCCGACCGGCCCGACCGGCCCGCTCGTGGCCGGCCGCGGAGAGGCGAAGCTCACGATCGGCGGAGTGACCGTGCTGGTACCGAAGCACGTCAAGCTCGGCAGGACGAAGCAGATCGTGCTGCGCGCCCGGGCCGAGCAGGGAGGCACCCTGACCCTGCGGCTCACACGCGGCAAGAAGGTCTACTCGCGCCTGAGCGTGGGCCTCGCCCGCGGCGACACCACCCAGCGGCTGCGCCTGCCGAAGCGCCTGAGGCGAGGCAGCTACGCCGTGAAGATCGCCTTCAAGGCGAACGGCACGAGCTACACGGCAGCCGGAAGCGCAAAGGTGGCGGTGAAGTGATGGCGAGGGCCGGAGTCGAACCGGCGACACCACGATTTTCAGTCGTGTGCTCTACCAACTGAGCTACCTCGCCCCAGCAGCGAGACGATGGTATCTACCGTCTGGGTCCGAGATGGATCACGACAACATCGATCGGATGGCGCTGAGCGCGACGCTTCATTGCCTGACGGGCTGCGCGCTGGGCGAGATCGCGGGCATGGTCCTCGGCACGGCGCTGGGGTGGTCGGATTGGGGCACGGTGGCCGCCGCGGTGGTGCTGGCGTTCGTGTTCGGCTACGCGCTGACGAGCTGGCCGCTTCTGCGGAGCGGGATGACGCTGGCGGCCGTGGCTCCGATCGCGTTCGCGTCCGACACGCTCTCGATAGGCGTGATGGAGGTGGTGGACAACGCGATCATCGTGGCGATCCCCGGCGCGCTCGAGGCGACTCTGGACGACCTCCTCTTCTGGGGCTCGCTCTCGTTCGCGCTCGCGCTGGCGGGCTGCGCGGCGTTCCCGCTGAACCGCTATCTGCTCGCGCGCGGCAAGGGCCATGCGGTGGTGCACGCGACGGGCATCCACGGCGGCCCGTCGCCCACCGTCGTCGGCGCGATCGCCGCCCTTGCGGGCGCCTTCGGCACGATCGTCCTGATCGCCGAAGTCATCGCAGGCTAGCCTCACGCCCGTGACCACAACGGGCGCAATCGAGGAGCTGGAGGGCCCGCCGAAGCGGGTGTGGCAGCGCATCCTGGCCGAGCCGGACCGGGCGCCGGAGTACATCGCGCTGGCCGCCGCGGAGCGCTTCGGGCCGCAGGCGGCGCAGTGGGTGCGGATCGCCGGGGCGGGCCACGCGCCGGATGAGCTGGCACGCATCGCGTTCAAGAAGCACGTGCGGCTCGCGCGGGTCGAGGGCGGCGCCCTCGGCGTGGGCGGCGCGATCACGGCCGCGCCGGACATGGTGGCCCTGCTGTGGATCCAGAGCCGCATGGTGTTCTACATCGCGGCGGCTTACGGCTACGACCCCTCCCACCCGATGCGACCGGCGGAGTACCTGGCGCTCCAGGGCCTGTACGAGACCCCGGCCGCCGCGCGCGAGGCGCTCGACGGCGTGGGCAAGCGGATGGCGCAGGCCGTCGTGGAGCGGGCGCTGACGGGCGGCCAGCGCGACGCGCTTCATCTCACCGTCGCGAAGTACATCGCGAAGCGGATGGCTCGCCGCTATGCGGGGCGGCTCGTCCCGTTCCTCGGGGCGCCGCTCGGCGCGATCCAGAACGGCAACGCCACGAAGCAGCTCGGCAGGCGCGCGCTCGACTTCTACGCGCGCCCGTAGACCGGAATCGCCGCGCCGCTCGTGACGGCGGCGTCGTCGGAGACGAGATGGCGCACCACGCGGGCGATCTCGGCCGGCTGGACCCAGCGCGAGTGGTCGGCATCGGGCTCGTTCCTGCGGTTGGCGGGCGTGTCGATCACACTCGGGAGGATCGCGTTGGCGCGGATTCCGTTCGAGCGATAGTCGGCGTCGAGCGCCTGTACGAACGCGATCACGGCCGCCTTGGAGGTGGTGTACGCCGCCGCCCCGGCGAACGGGCGGAGCGCGGCGCGGGCCGAGACGGCGACGAACGCGCCGCCGCCGCGCTCCACGAGCCGCGGCATGGCCGCGCGCGCGAGGTTGTAGGCCGGGGCGAGGTTGAGCCGCAGCATCTTCTCGAAGTCCGCCCAGGTGGTCTCGTGGAGCAGCGGCCCGGACGCGAAGCCGCCGACGAGGTCGACCACGGCCTCGAGGTCGGCGACCGAGGCCACGGCCTCGTCCGCGCCGCCGCCGGGATCCACGAGGTCGGCACGCACGAAGGACACGCGGTCGCCGAAGTCGCCCTGGGCCCGCTCCAGCTCGCCGTCGGCGATCCAGGTGACGGTGCAGTCGTAGCCCGCCTCGATCAGCTCCCGAACCACCGCGCTCCCGAGAGCACCCGTTCCGCCGGCCACCAGCACGCCCATGCGCGGGAGGCTAAACCGTCCGCCGCGCGCGAGGTCGCGGGCTGTGCCCGCGACGGAGCGACGCCATCTCGAGCCGGGGGCTATGCCATCCGGCTCCGGCCTTACCTTGGCACTCCCGATGGAGCAGACCACGCTGACCACCTCGAGGTGCTTCGTTCGCGACCTGGCCGACGGCCAGGAGGTCAACGAGGTGTTCGTCGTGCGCGCCCACACGAGGCGGCTGCGGCGGAACGGCGACCCCTTCCTGAAGCTCCAGCTCGGCGACACGACCGGCGCGGTCGAGGCCGTGATCTGGGACGAGGTGGACGCGCTCGCGCCGATCTGCCCGGCCGGCTCGGTGGTGCGAATCCTGGGCCGCTACTCGGTCGACGAGCGCTACGGCGCGGCGGTGACGGTGAAGCGGATGCGCGCCGCCGCCGAGGACGAGTACCAGCTCGCGGACCTCACCGAGGCGCCCGCGCGCCCGTATGAGGAGATGGCCGCGGGCCTCGAGGCGCTGGTCGAGACGATCCAGCGCCCCCACCTCCGCACGCTGCTGGCGCGGCTGATCGACCGTTCCACGGACACGGGCGCGGCCTACCACGCGGCGCCGGCCGCGAAGTACTACCACCAGGCCTATCGCCACGGGCTGCTGGAGCACTGCCTGTCGGTGGCGGAGGGAGTGAGCGTGCTCGCGCGCGGGCCGTTCCGCGGAGGGGTCGACCGCGACCTCGCCGTGACCGGCGCACTCCTCCACGACATCGGCAAGACACAGGTCTACGCCTCGCTGAACGGCGCGATCGAGATGACCGACACCGGCAAGCTCCTCGGCGAGATCCCGCTCGGCTACTACATGGTGCGCCGCGAGATCGAGCGGATCGACGGCTTCCCGCACGCGGAGGCCGAGGGCCTGCTCCACATCATCCTGAGCCACCACGGCAAGCTCGAGCACGGCAGCCCGGTGGTGCCCTGCACGCGCGAGGCCACGCTCGTCCATTTCGTGGACAACCTGGGCGGCAACCTCGGCAGCTTCGACCGCATCGAGCGCTCGCTGGCCGACGGCGCGAGCTGGTCGGACTTCGACCGCGGCATCTCGACATCCGCTTTCTTCGCCTCCCGCGAGACCACGCGCGCCGAAGAAGCCGCCTAGGCCTCTTCGCAAATAGCGGGGGTGGTTCCCAATGGGGGAGCGGAATCTTTGGTTTCCCGCTTATCCTCGTGCGGATATGGCGAAGGACACCGAGAAGCTCATCCGGCAGTTGTCACTGATCTCGTTCCTGATGGCCGAGCGGAGACCGGTCACGGCGCTCGAGATCAAGCAGGACGTGGAGGGCTACTCGCAGATGAACGACGAGGCCTTCGCGCGCCGCTTCTACGCGGACCGCGCGGAGCTCGAGTCGCTGGGAATCCACCTCAAGGTCGACAAGCCGGCCGAGGGCTATTACGAGGCCGAGAACTACTCGCTGCCGCCGGAGAACTTCTACCTCCCGGCCATCGAGTTCACGGACAAGGAGCTGGGCGCTCTGCGCACCTCGCTGTCCCTGCTCGACGGCGAGTTCGCCTACGCGGAGCCGCTGCGGCTCGCGCTCCAGCAGCTGTCGTGGGGCAAGCCGTCGCCCCTCGACGCTCCCGAGCAGCGGAGCGTCGCGCTCGCCGTGACGGCCGGCGCCGGGGGCCGCGAGGTCTCGCAGCGCCTCTCCAAGATCGAGACCGCGATCTTCCGGCGCAAGACGATCCTGTTCGACTACTACACGATCGGCCGCGACGCCCAGGAGAAGCGCAAGGTGGACCCGTACCACCTGCTCTACCGCGGCGGGCAGTTCTATCTGATCGGCCACTCGCACGAGCGCTCGGACGTCCGGGTGTTCCGCGTGTCGCGCATCCGCGGCAAGGTCGGCTACTCGTCGAAGGCGGAGCACGACTTCAACCGGCCCGAGGAGTTCGACCCGCGCGTGTACGCAACGCGCACCGACTGGCAGCTGGGCGACCCGGTCGGCCGCGCCCGGATCTGGCTGTCGGACCGGATCGACTGGCTGGCGCTGCGCCACTTCGGCCACGCGGGCAAGGTGAGCGAGGCCGACGGCGGCAAGATCTTCGAGACGGACTACGCGGACTCGCGCCAGATGGTCTCTTGGGTGCTGGGGCTCGGCGAGCAGGCGCGCATCGAGGGGCCGGAGGAGCTGGTGGCCGAGGCGCGCGAGCGGCTCGAGCTCGTGACCGAGCGCCACGCGCGTCCGCCCGAGCTGGCGGCGCCCGCGCGCAAGCGCAAGAAGGCCGAGCCCGAGGAGGAGGACGAGGGCCGCGAGGCGCCGATCCGACCGGAGCGCTTTGCCCGGCTGGTCACGCTCGCCGGCATCCTCATCGAGGCCGCCCGTGAGAGCCACAAGCTCCAGATGGGCGAGCTCTGCGAGACGCTTCAGGTGACCGACACGGAGCTGCGCCAGGACATCGACGTGCTGAACGTCGTGAACTTCGGTGGCGGCTCGTACGTGCTCTACGCCGAGGTGCAGGGCGACCAGATCGAGGTGGACCCCGAGCCCTACGGCGACAACTTCGCGCAGCCGGCGCGGCTGCTGCCGCTCGAGGCGAAGGCGCTCGTGGCGGCCATCGACCTGATCGGCGAGCACCTGCCGGAGGGCTCGCTCGCTTCGGCACGCAAGAAGATCGTGGACGCGCTCGGACAGGACCCCGCGCAGGACGGCCTCCAGATCACGACAGCGAAGGGCGACGACTCGAAGGTGGCGCGCGTCGTCTCCGGCGCGGTCATCGAGCGGCAGCTCCTGAAGATCGAGTACTACAAGGAGAACGAGGACGAGTTCACCGAGCGCACGATCGAGCCGTACAAGCTCGTGAACGGGCAGGAGGGCTGGTACATCCACTGCTGGGACCTCGAGAAGGACGCTCCGCGCTCGTATCGGCTCGACCGCGTGCGTGAGGTGACCGTGCTCGACGAGCGGTTCGAGCCGCGCCCCGGCGTCGAGCCCGACGTGCACGGCTGGCTGTCCACCGGCGAGGTGGAGTCGGGCTCGAGCGCGCGCATCTGGGTGTCGCCCGAGCGCGCGCGCTGGGTCCGCGAGGACCACCTCGGCGCCACCGAGCTCTCGGACGGCGCCGTGATCTTCGAGCGCACCTTCGCCTCGTACGAGTGGCTCGCCCGCGAGATCCTCAAGGAGGCGGGCGACGCGGTGGTGCTCGAGCCCGAGGAGGCGCGCCGGGCCGTTCTGGAGGCCGCGGAACAGCTTGCCGTCACGGCGTAGCCAGATCGAGATGTCCGGCGAGGAGGTGCGCGCCTTCCTCGCCGAGAAGATGGTCATGCAGTGCGCGACGAACGGGCCGCGCGGGCTGCCGCACATGGTGCCGCTGTGGTTCGTCCCTGAGCTTCGGAGTTGGACATACGCCAAGTCCCAGAAGGCGAAGAACCTGGAGCGGGATCCGAGGGCAACGCTCGGAATCGAGGACGGTGTTCAGTACCACGAGCTGCGCGGCGTGATGTTCGAGTGCGAGGTGCTGATCGAGCGCGACCCCCAGGAGGTCGAGCAGTTCGGCTTGGAGCTGTTCGAGCGCTACGCCGGCGGCCTCACCGAGGAGATCCGGGCCATGGTCGCCGCGCAGGCGCAGAAACGCATCGGGCTCACCTTCGTCCCGACGCGAACAGTGAGCTGGGACCACCGTAAGCTGCACGGCTCGTACTGATGAAGGGACTGATCCTCTCCGGCGGCAAGGGCACACGCCTCAGGCCACTCACCCACACGAGCGCCAAGCAACTCGTGCCGGTGGCCAACAAGCCCGTGCTCTTCTACGGGATCGAGGCGATGGCCGAGGCCGGGATCGAGGAAGTCGGGATCATCATCGCGCCGGAGACCGGCGGCGAGATCCGCGAGGCCGCCGGCGACGGCTCGCGCTTCGGCGTGCGGATCGAGTACATCGAGCAGGACGCGCCGCTGGGACTGGCGCACGCCGTGCTCACCGCCGAGCCGTTCCTCGGCGATGCCCCATTCGTGATGTACCTCGGCGACAACCTGCTGCGCAACGGCATCGTCGCGCTCGTCGACGAGTTCCGCACGGAGCAGCCGGACGCGCTGATCCTGCTCACGCCGGTGTCCGACCCGGAGAACTACGGCGTGGCCGAGCTGGACGGCGACCGGCGCGTTGCGCGCCTCGTCGAGAAGCCGAAGGAGCCGAAGACCGACCTCGCGCTGGTGGGCGTCTACATGTTCACGGCGGCGATCTTCGAGGCCGCGCGCGCGATCGAGCCCTCCTGGCGAGGCGAGCTCGAGATCACCGACGCGATCCAGACGCTGGTGGACCGCGGCCTGCGCGTGGACCCACACATCGTGCACGGCTGGTGGAAGGACACTGGCCAGGTGCAGGACATGCTCGAGGCGAACCGGCTGATCCTCGACGACCTCGACGAGCGCATCGACGGCGAGCTGGTGGACTCACGTGTGGAGGGCCGCGTGGTTATCGAGGCCGGCGCGCGCCTTGAGCGCACCACGGTGCGCGGCCCCGCCGTGATCGGCGCGGGCTCGCGGCTCGTGGACGCCTACATCGGTCCCTACACGGCCATCGGCGAGAACGTGACGATCGAGAACGCCGAGCTGGAGCACTCGATCGTGATGTCCGGCTCGAGCATCATCCAGGTGGACCACCGCATCGAGGCGAGCCTGATCGGCAAGGACGTGAAGATCGCGCGCGGGCCGTCGCTACCGAAGGCGTACCGCTTCGTCGTCGGCGACAGCGCCGACGTGCAGATCCTCTAGGTGGATGACGATCGTGGCGTTTTCCGCAACGTTTGTCATCCACCCGGGCGGGCCGGCGCGCGCTAGATGTCGCGCCGCGCGGTGAAGATCGCGGCGAGCGCCGCCAGCAGCAGGGTGTAGAGCGCCCAGACGAGCGCCGCGACGCCGAACGGCAGCAGGTCGGTCTCCTGGTGCGCTCCGCTCATCGCGATCCCGAGCCCGGTGAGCGTGAACTGGCCCACGTGCTCGAGCAGCGCCGAGATGGTCGGGTCGATCACGAAGATCGAGACGAGCACGATCACGACAGCGGCCACCTGGTTGCGCAGCAGCGCGCCGAGCGCGGCCCCGAGTGCCGCGGCGAGCGCGGCGTAGAGCGCGCCGCCCAGGAAGATCTTCAGCGTCTCGCCGGCGGGAAGCATCACCGCGCCCTTCGCGCTCAGCCACGGCAGCGAGATCGCCGCCGTGAGCCCGCCGGCCACGATCCCGATCGCGAGGCCGCCGAGGAAGCAGGCCATCACGGTCGCGCTCACGGCGCGCAGCCGCTGCGGCGTCACGAGCAGCGTCGAGGCGATCGTGCCGTGCCGGTACTCGCCCGCACCCGTGACCACGCCCAGCACGAGCGCAAGCAGGCCGTAGATGCCCACCGACGAGAGGAACGAGCGCACGTCGTCCGCCGTGTCAAGCCCGTGGTCGAGCGCGAGCGTCAGCACGAGGATCAGCAGCACGAGCCCGATCGCGGAGCCGGTGAGCGCCCAGAACGTGCGCGTGGTCCGGAGCTTCAGGAGCTCGGCGAGCACGAGGCGGCTCACGTGCTCGCCTCCGTGCCGCCCGTGAGCTCGAGGAAGACGCTCTCGAGCGACTGCCGCGGCCGGTACAGCTCGTAGACGGCGATGCGGTTGTCGGCGGCGGCGGTGCCCACGTCCTCGAGCGAAGCGCCGCGCACCGCGAGCCAGTCGTTGCCGCTCTCGCCCGCCTCGGCTCTCACGCCCTCGCGGGCCTGGAGCACCTCGCGCAGCCGCCCGGCCTCCGGGCTTCGCACCCACACCGGCGCCTCCGCCCCGTGCGTGAGCTCGTCGAGCGACCCCTGCGCCACCAGCCGTCCGCGGCTGATCACGAGCACCTCGTCCACCGTCTGCGCCATCTCCGCGAGCACGTGGCTCGACACGAGCACCGTGCGGCCGTCGCTCGCCGCCGCGCGCAGGAAGTCGCGCAGCCAGCGGATGCCCTGGGGGTCGAGCCCGTTGGCGGGCTCGTCGAGCACGAGCGCGCGCGGATCGCCGAGCAGGGCGCCGGCGAGGCTGAGCCGCTGGCGCATGCCGAGCGAGTAGGCCTTCACGCGCTTGTCGCCGGCGCCATCCAGCTCCACCAGCCGCAGCACCTCCTCGACGCGCGACCTCGGCAGACCCGCGGCCGTGGCCACCACGCGCAGGTGGTTGCGCCCCGTTCGCCCCGGGTGGAACTGCGGTCCCTCGAGTACGGCGCCGACCACCCTGATCGGATCGCTCAGCTGCCGGTACGGGCGGCCGTCGACCGCGGTGGAGCCCGACGTGGGCAGCGTGAGGCCCAGCAGCATGCGCAGCGTCGTCGTCTTGCCCGCGCCGTTCGGGCCAAGAAAGCCGAGCACGCGCCCAGGCTCGGCCCGGAAGCTCAGACCGTCCACCGCCAGGTTGTTGCCGTAGCGCTTTGTGAGGTCTGAGACCTCGAGCACGTGAATCACCATACTTCCCGCCCGTGACGATCCACTTGGTTGGAGCCGGCGGGATGCTGGGCCAGGACATCATGCGCGCGGCGGGCGACCGGGTGGTCGGGCTGGGCCGCGACGAGCTCGACGTGACCGACGCCGGTGCCGTGAGCGACGCCCTCGCCGGAGCGACCGTGATCAACTGCGCCGCGTTCACGGACGTCGACGGCGCGGAGGCCGACAGCGAGAGCGCGCACGCGGTGAACGCCGACGGCGCCCGCAACGTGGCGGCCGCGGCCGCGCGCGTCGTCTACGTGTCGACCGACTACGTCTTCGACGGCACGAAGCGGGGTCCGTACGTGGAGTCGGACGCCACCGGGCCGCTCCAGGAGTACGGCCACTCGAAGCTCGCGGGCGAGCACGCGACGGCCGACGCCAACGACAACCACCTCGTGGTGCGCTCGTCGTGGCTGTTCGGCGCGGGCGGCCGCAACTTCGTGGAGACGATGCTCGCGCTCGGGCGCCGGGGCGACGAGCTGCTCGTGGTGGACGACCAGGTGGGCTCGCCGACCTTCACCGGCCATCTCGCCGAGGCGCTCGTGGCGCTCGCCGAGGGCGGCGAGCGCGGCATCCTGCATGTGGCCGGCGAGGGCTCGTGCTCGTGGTTCGAGTTCGCCCGGGCGATCTTCGAGCGGGCGGGGACCGAGGCGGACGTCAGGCCCTGCACGACCGACGAGTTCCCGCGCCCGGCGCGGCGGCCGGCGAACTCCGTGCTCGCAAGCGAGCGCGGCGCTCCTGCGCTGCCCGCCTGGCAGGACGGCCTCGACGCGTACCTCGGGGTGCGGGCGTGAAGCTGATCGTGACCGGCGGCGCCGGATTCATCGGCTCGACCTACGTGCGCCTCTTCGGCGGCGAGCACGAGATCGTCGTGCTCGACAAGCTCACCTACGCGGGGCGCCGCGAGAACGTGCCGGACGGCTCGGAGCTCGTGGTGGGCGGGATCGAGGACCGCGAGCTCGTCATGCAGGTGGCCGACGGCGCCGACGCGATCGTGAACTTCGCCGCCGAGTCGCACGTGGACCGCTCGATCGCCGATCAGGACGTGTTCGCCCGCACGCACGTGATCGGCACGGGCGTGCTGCTGGACGCGGTGCGCGAGCTGGGCGTGCCGCGCTACCTCCAGGTATCGACGGACGAGGTCTACGGCTCGATCCAGGAGGGCTCCTTCACGGAGAGCTCGCCGCTCGACCCATCCTCGCCCTACTCCGCCACGAAGGCCGCGGGCGACCTGCTCGTGTCCGCCCACCACCACACCTACGGCACCGAGGCGGTCATCTGCCGCGGCTCGAACAACTACGGCCCGCGCCAGTACCCGGAGAAGCTGATCCCGCTGTCGATCCTGAACGCGCTGCACGGCGACCCGCTGCCCGTCTACGGCGACGGGCGCCAGGTGCGCAACTGGCTGTACGTCGAGGACTTCTGCCGTGGCATCCACGCGGTGCTCGAGCGCGGCCGTCCCGGCCAGGCCTACAACGTGGGCGGACCGGACGAGTGCGAGAACATCGAGGTCGTGCGGCGGATCCTCGAGCTGACCGGCCGCGACGAGTCGCTGATCGAGCACGTGACCGACCGCCCCGGCCACGACCGCCGCTACTCGCTCAGCTCGGACAAGCTCCGCGACGAGCTCGGCTGGGAGGCGCAGGTGCGCTTCGCCGACGGACTCGCCCGCACGGTCGACTGGTATCGCACGAGCGAGGACTGGTGGGGCCCGATCCGCTCCGGCGAGTACCGCGAGTACTACGAACGGCACTACGGGCGCAGCCTCGGCTAACGCATCGTTAGTCTCGATGCGGTGTTTCGCGACGACCCACCCGCGCTTCAGCTGCGCGGCCTCACCAAACGCTACGACGACGGCACGCTCGCGCTCGAGGACTTCAACCTGGAGATCCACTCGGGCGCTTTCTTCGGACTGCTTGGGCCAAACGGTGCCGGCAAGACCACTCTGATCAGCGCGGTCTGCAACCTCCTGCGGGTCACCGAGGGCGAGGTGGTCGTGTTCGGCGAGCCGCACGACACGCTGAAGGCGCGCTCGTGGGTGGGGCTCGCCGAGCAGGACATCAACCTGGACCGCTTCCTCACCGTGCGCGAGACGCTCGAGTACCACGGCGGCTACTTCGGCATGGAGAAGGACGAGATCGAGGAGCGCGCCCAGGAGATGATCAAGGCCTTCGGGCTCACGTCCAAGCGCGACGTGCGCGCGCCCAAGCTCTCGGGCGGCCAGCGCCGCCGCCTGCTGCTGGCGCGGGCGCTCATGCACCGGCCTCGCCTCGTGATCCTCGACGAGCCCACAGCGGGCGTGGACTTCGAGCTGCGCCAGGAGCTGTGGAACTACATCCGCCGGCTGCACGCCGAGGGCACGACCATCCTGCTCACCACTCACTACCTCGACGAGGCCGAGCTGCTCTGCGAGGAGATCGCGCTGATCCGCGACGGGCACCTGATCGCGCGCGACTCGGCGGACGGGCTTCGCGAGCACTTCGGCGTGAGCCGGCTCGAGGACGTCTACGTGAAGGCGATGGCCTCGTGACCGGGCTGGTCTGGCTCTGCAAGCGCGAGACGCTGCGGGTGTCGAAGCTGTGGACGCAGACGGTGCTCGCGCCGGTCGTTTCGTCGATGCTGTTCATCCTCGTATTCGGCCTCTCGCTCGGCGGACGCATCAAGCAGGTGGGCGATCTCGACTACGAGGTCTTCATCGTGCCCGGCCTGATCACGATGGGGATGGTCCAGGCGGCATTCGCGAACAACGCGTCGACGATCTTCCAGGCGCGCTTCGACCGCTACATCAACGACGTCCTGTCGGCGCCGATGAAGCCGTGGCAGGTTACGTTCGGCTACACCATCGGTGGCATCGTGCGGGCGCTCGCGATCGGGCTCTCGCTGCTCGTGCTCGCCGTGGTGCTGGTGCACGTGCCGATCGAGCGCCCGTTCGAGCTGGCCCTGGCGATCGCGCTCGGGCTGCTGCTGTTCGCGTCCCTGGGGCTGGTGGTGGGGATCTACGCCGAGACCTGGGACCACACGAGCTTCATCCAGAACATCGTGATCCTGCCGCTCACGTTCGTAGGCGGCGTCTTCTACTCGATCGACGTGCTGCCGTCCCCATGGCACGAGCTGTCGCACTTCAACCCGATCTTCTACCTCGTGAACGCGGTGCGCTATGGCTTCCTGGGCGAGAGCGATGTGTCGATCTGGCTGTCGCTGGGCGTCACCGCCGCGCTCGCGATTCCGGCATACGCGTGGGCTCAGCACCTGTTCACAAGCGGCAAGCGCTTGAAGAGCTAGAGCGGCGCGTCACGCGCTGCCGCCGCTGCCCGCGCCTCGTCGAGTGGCGCGAGAAGGTGGCGCGCGAGAAGCGTGCCGCGTTCGCGGACCAGGACTACTGGGGCCGCCCCCTGCCCGGGCTCGGCGACCCCGACGCGAGCGTCTACGTGCTCGGGCTCGCGCCCGCGGCGCACGGCGGCAACCGCACCGGAAGGGTCTTTACCGGCGACCGATCGGGCGACTGGCTGTTCGCCTCGATGTACCGCACGGGCTTCGCCAACCAGCCCGAGTCGACCCATGCCGGGGACGGGCTCGAGCTGCGCGACGCGTTCGTGGCCGCCGCCGTGCGCTGCGCGCCGCCCGCCAACAAGCCGCTGCCCGTGGAGCGCGACAACTGCCTGCCCTACGCGGCAGAGGAGCTGCGCCTGATCGAGCCGAGCGTGGTGGTCTGCCTCGGGAAGTTCGCGTGGGACGCGGCCTGCCTGCTGCTCGGCGTGCGGCCGCGTCCGGCCTTCGGGCACCTGGCCGAATACGGGGTCGCGGACGGGCCGGTGCTGATCGGCTCATACCACCCGAGCCAGCAGAACACGTTCACCGGGAAGCTCACCGAGCCCATGCTGGACGCTGTATTCGAGCGCGCTCGGAAAGTCGCCGCCGAGGTTGTTATGGTGCCCCGCGCAAGGAACCCATAGCCGAATTCCCGCCCGCCTCGCGGACGGGGAACGGGGGACCCATAGGCAGTACGGGGCGAATCGCGAGCCCTTCGCGTAGCGCCACTCTTCTGGCGCGAGCCCGTCAGCTAACCCCGTAGGCGCACAGAAGAGAGGACGTTGTTCATGCCTCGCAAGCTGTCGGCGCTAGCTGTCGCCGTGCTCAGCCTGACCATCACCGCCGATGCCGCCGGCGCCACCTATGCGAGCCGTACCCTCACGGTCGGCTCGAGCGGCTCCGACGTTCGTGCGCTGCAGCGCTACCTGGACGTCGCCGGCTACGACACGAGCCCCGACGGCGCCTTCGGGCCGGCCACGCGCCGCAGCGTGGTCGCGTTCGAGCGCGCCGAGCAGCGCCGGGCCGACGGCCGCGCGTCGCGGGCGGAGCAGCGGATGGTGCGGGCGCGCGCCTCCGCGGCGGCGGATGACGGGGGCGGCGAAGAGCCCACCGCCGCGCCGGAGAAGGCGTACATCGCAAGCGACGGCCAGGCCGTGGCGCCGGACTCCGCGCCCGACGAGGTGCGCGCGATCATCGAGGCCGGCAACGCGATCGCCACGAAGCCGTACAAGTACGGGGGCGGGCACGGCCGCTGGAACGACAGCGGCTACGACTGCTCGGGCTCCGTGAGCTACGTGCTTCATGCCGCCGGACTGGTCAGCCGCCCGCTCGACTCGAGCGCCTTCATGAGCTGGGGCGAGCGCGGGCGCGGCACCTGGGTCACGATCCGCACCAACCCCGGACACGCCTACATGATCGTCGCCGGACTGAGGTTCGACACAAGCGCCCGCAAGCGGACGGGGTCGCGCTGGAGCGAGCAGATGCGCTCCGCGAGCGGCTTCCGCGGACGCCACCCCGAGGGACTCTAGGAAGGACGCCCCATGGCCCTGATCGTATTGCTCCTGCTCCTGCTCTCAGCCCTCGCGGGCCTGATCGCCGGGCGCCGCCGCGCGGTCGTGCCCGCCGGCGCCGCCGTGGTGCCGTGCGCGCTGCTCGGTGGCCCCGCAACCGCCGGCCTGGCCCTGCTCGCCGCGGCCGGGCTGGCCGCCGGCGTCCACCTGCACCGCGTGGTGGCCGACCACTCGCGGCCGCGCGCCGGCTAGTCCCGGCTGTTCAGCTCGCGCTCGATCTTCCGGGCGACGGGCACGCGTGGGACTTACCCATTGCTGAAGGAGTCCACGCGGTACGCTCGTGGGTCGTATGGCCTCGGATCCGCTCGCATCGTTCACCCCAGGGGTACGTGACTGGTTCACGCGTTCGTTCGAGCGGCCCACCGAGGCGCAGGCCCAGGCCTGGCCTGCGATTGCGGCCGGTGAGAACGTGCTTGTGTCCGCCCCCACCGGGTCGGGCAAGACGCTCGCCGCGTTCCTGTGGGGACTCGACCGGCTGGTCTCGACGCCCCCGCCGGGGGGCGAGCGGCGCACGCGGCTCGTGTACGTCTCGCCGCTGAAGGCGCTCTCCTACGACGTCGAGAAGAACCTGCGCGCGCCGCTCAAGGGAATCGGCGGCGACGTGACGGTCGGGATTCGCACGGGCGACACGCCCCAGAAGGAGCGCCAGGCGATGCTGCGCACGCCGCCCGACGTGCTGATCACGACGCCGGAGTCGCTCTACCTGATGCTCACGTCGCGGGCGCGCGAGTTCCTCGTGGACGTGGAGGCGGTGATCGTGGACGAGATCCACGCCGTGGCCCGCACCAAGCGGGGAGCGCACCTGGCGCTGACGCTCGAGCGCCTCGAGGAGGTGGCAGACCTGCGAGCGGGCGGTGCCCGCGAGCCTTCGATTTCCCGCCCGCTCCAGCGGATCGGCCTGTCGGCCACCCAGCGGCCGCTCGAGCTGGTGGGCCAGTTCCTGGTGGGAACGGGGCGCGAGTGCACGATCGTCGACGCCGGCATCCGCAAGCCGCTCGACCTGAAGATCCACGTGCCGGTGGAGAGCATGCGCGAGCCGGACGCCCACGACGTGACCGATGCGGCGATCGGCGGCATGGGCACGGCGGCGGGCGGAGGCGACCTCGTGGGCGACGGCCTTGGCGGCACCGCGCCGGGCGCGGTCACCGGGCGTTCGATCTGGCCGGCGATCTATCCCGAGCTGCTCCGGCTGGTCCGCGAGCACCGCTCGACGATCATCTTTGTGAACAGCCGCCGCGGCGCGGAGCGGCTCGCCGTGAGGCTGAACGACCTGGCCGCGGAGGAGGCCGGCGCGCCCGAGGGTGCCGAGCCCACCTATATCGCGCGTGCGCATCACGGGTCGCTGGCGCGTGAGGAGCGGCTCGTGGTCGAGGACCTCCTCAAATCGGGTGAGCTGCCCTGTCTCGTGGCCACGTCATCGCTCGAGCTGGGCATCGACATGGGCGCCGTGGACCTGGTGATTCAGGTGGAGTCGCCGAAGTCGGTGACCGCGGGACTTCAACGGATCGGGCGCGCCGGGCACGGCGTGAACGAGGTCTCGCGCGGCCGCATCTTCCCCAAGTTCCGGGCCGACCTGCTCGAGTGCGCCGTCGTGGTGCGCCGGATGCGCGACGGCGACATCGAGGCGACCGTCATACCGCGCAACCCGCTGGACGTGCTCGCGCAGCAGATCGTCGCCATGACCGCGACCGGCGACGAGCTGAAGGTCCCGGCGCTCCACGACACGATCCGCCGCGCCTACCCATTCGCCGAGCTCTCGCGCGAGCTGCTCGACAGCGTGCTCGACATGCTCGACGGCCGCTACCCCTCCGAGGAGTTCGCCGAGCTGAGGCCGCGGATCGTCTGGGACCGCGTCGAGGACACGATCCGCGCGCGCAAGGGCGCCCTCCAGCTCGCCGTCACGAACGCCGGCACGATCCCCGACCGCGGCCTCTACAGCGTCAACCTCCCCGACGGCCGCCGCGTGGGCGAGCTGGACGAGGAGATGGTCTACGAGGCGCGGCCGGGCCAGACCTTCCTGCTCGGCGCGTCCACCTGGCGGATCGAGGAGATCACGCGCGACCGCGTGATCGTGACGCCCGCGCCCGGCGCGCCCGGCGCCGTGCCGTTCTGGAAGGGCGACGGGATCGGCCGGCCCAAGGAGCTCGGCGCCGCCATCGGTGCGTTCGCGCGCGAGTCGGTGGACCGCGATCCCGAGGAGCTGGCGGCCGAGTACGACCTGGACGAGCGCGCCGCGCGCAACCTGTCCGCCTTCCTGCGCGAGCAGCGCGACGCGACGCGCGTGGTGCCGAGCGACCGCACGATCGTGATCGAGCGCTTCCGCGACGAGATCGGCGACTGGCGCCTGTGCGTGCTGTCGCCGTTCGGTGGCCGCGTGCACTCCGCCTGGGCGCTCGCGATCTCGGCCCGCATCCGCGACGAGTACGGCCTCGAGTCGGATGCGATCTGGTCGGACGACGGGATCATCGTTCACCTACCCGACGCCGACGAGCCGCCCTCGTCCGAGCTGCTGATGATCGAGCCCGACGCTGTCGAGGACATGGTCGTGCGCGAGCTGTCCGGCTCAGCCCTGTTCGGAGCGCGCTTCCGCGAGAACGCCGCCCGCGCGCTCCTGCTCCCGCGCGCCTACCCGGGCAAGCGCACTCCGCTGTGGCAGCAACGGCTGAAGGCGCAGTCGCTGCTCGAGGTGGCCAAGCGCTACGGCCAGTTCCCGATCGTGCTCGAGACCTACCGCGAGTGCCTCCAGGACGTGCTCGACCTCCCGGGCCTCCAGGAGCTCCTCACCGGGCTCCACACGCGCGAGCTCTCGCTGGTCGAGGTCGAGACGCAGCGAGCGTCCCCGTTCGCGTCGTCGCTCTTGTTCGACTACGTGGCCACGTACATGTACGAGGGCGACACGCCCAACGCGGAGCGCCGCGCCGCCGCGCTGTCGCTCGACCGCGACCTGCTGCGCGAGCTGCTCGGCCAGGAGGAGCTGCGCGAGCTGATCGACTCGTCCGCGCTCGAGGAGGTCGAGGCAGACCTCCAGCGCACGAGCGAGCGCACGCGCGCCGCCAACGCCGACGGCGTCCACGACGTCCTGCGTGGATTGGGCGACCTGACCGCCGACGAGGTTCAGGCTCGCTGCCTCCCCGTGGTCTCGGCGCCGCGGATCCTCGGTGAGCTCGAGAAGGAGCGCCGCGCCGTGCGGATGAGGATCGGCGGCGAGGAGCGCTGGATCGCCTCCGAGGACGCCGGCCTCTACCGCGACGCGCTCGGAGCGGTGCCGCCCGGGGGGCTGCCGGCCACGTTCCTCGAGGACGTCGAGGAGCCGCTCGCGCGGCTTGCCCGGCGCTACGCGCGCACGCACGGCCCCTTCACCACCCGCGAGGCGTCCGACCGCTACGGCGTGGACTTCGGCCCCGTGCTGCGCGAGCTCGAGCGCGCCGGCACCCTCGTGCGCGGCGAGCTTCGCCCCGGCGGCAGCGAGCGCGAGTGGTGCGACACGGACGTGCTGCGGCGTCTGCGGCGTGCGTCGCTCGCCACGCTGCGCAAGGAGGTCGAGCCCGCCGAGCAGCGCGCTCTGGCGCGCTTCCTGCCCCAGTGGCAGGGCGTGGACGGCGCCCCGCCCGGAGGCGCCGGGGTCGACCGCCTGCGCGAGATGCTCGTCCCGCTCCAGGGGCTGGCGCTCGCGCCGGAGGTGTGGGAGCGCGACGTGCTGCCGCGCAGGGTCGGCGCCTACTCACCCTCCTGGATGGATCAGCTCTGCGCGAGCGGCGAGCTCGTCTGGGTCGGCGCCGGCGCGCTTGGCCGCAACTCGGGCCGCGTGGCGCTGCTCTTCCGCGACGACGCTCGCTTCATCGGCCCTCCGCCGTTCAAGGGCGACGCGCCGTCGGAGCCGGTCCACGACCTGATCCGCGAGCGACTGGAGCGCGGGGCCGCCTTCTGGAGCGATCTGCTCGCGGACATCACCGAGGTCGAGCCGGTCGAGCTTCAGGAGGCGCTCTGGGACCTGGCCTGGGCCGGCGAGGTCACGAACGACGCCTTCGCCCCGCTGCGCGCGCCGAAGCTCTCCGTGGCGCGGGGCGACCGCCAGGCGGGGCGCCGCTTCGCCCGCCGCAGACGTCCGGGCGCGCCGCAGGTACAGGGCCGCTGGTCGCTCACGGGACCGCTGTTCGCGGGCGCCCCCTCGCACGGGCCGCGCATGCGCGCGATCTCCGAGCTGCTGCTGGAGCGCCACGGGATCGTCACGCGCGAGGCCGTGCTCGCCGAGGGGATCCCCGGGGGCTTCGCCGGCCTCTACTCGGAGCTGGCGAACCTGGAGACGCTCGGCACCGCCAGGCGCGGCTACTTCGTCGAGGGACTCGGCGGAGCCCAGTTCGCCCTGCCGGCCGCCATCGAGCGGCTGCGCGGCCTCCGGAGCGACGAGCCCGCCGGAGCGCTGGTGCTCGCGGCCACCGACCCGGCCAACCCATACGGCGCCACGCTTCCCTGGCCGAAGCGCGAGGACCTCGATTCGGGCCGCCGGCCCTCTCGCGTGCCCGGCGCGTACGTGATCACGCTCGACGCCGAGCCGGTGCTGTACGTGGAGCGCGGCGGCAAGGGCCTCCTCGCGCTCAAGGAGCCCGATGAGGACTGGCTCCGCCCGGCGCTCGAGGCGCTCGCCGACGAGGTGCGCCGCGGCCGCCTTCAGCGGCTCGGAGTCGAGCGCTTCGACGGCGAGCCCGTCGTGGGCTCCGCCGCAGGCGCCCTGCTGCTCGAGCTCGGCTTCCGCCAGAGTCCCCGCCGCCTCACCCTGAGCGCCTAGGTCGAGCGAACCATGCCCGAGGGGGACACGATCTACGGCGCGGCTCAGCGCATCAGGGCCGCCCTGGTGGGCAAGGAGATCGCCTCCATCGAGACGCCTCACCGGCGCTTCGAGCGCGACCGCTGGCCCGAGCGGCTCAGCGGGCGCGGCGTGCGCGCGGTCGACTCGAAGGGGAAGCACCTGTTCATCCGCTTCGACGGCGACCTCACGCTCCACTCCCACCTGCGGATGAACGGCTGGTGGGGCGTGTACGAGCGCGGCCGGCGCTGGGGCAAGTCACCGAGCCGCGCCTGGCTCGTGATCCGCACCGACCGGCACGAGGTCGTGCAGTTCGGCGGCCCGGTGCTCGAGCTGATGACGGACTCGCGCTCGCGCTTCGACCACCGCATCGCGCGGCTCGGTCCGGACATCCTGGCCGACGAGTTCGACGAGCCCGCCTTCCTGCGCCGCCTGCGCGAGGACGACCCCTCGCGCGGCATCGCCGACGCCCTGCTCGACCAGCGCAACCTCTGCGGCATCGGCAACCTCTGGAAGGCGGAGGCCTGCTTCATCGCGGGGCTCGACCCCTGGAAGCCGCTCGCTCGCGTGACCGACGGCGAGGCGCTCGCCGCCGTCCATGCCGTGCGTCCGCTCATGCTGCGCTCCGGCCAGGGTGGCGGGCACATGCGCGAGCCCGGGGTGTTCGAGCGCCACGGGCGCCCGTGCCGCCGCTGCGGCACCACCATCCGCGCCCGCGGCCAGGGCGACGACAACCGCACGACCTACTGGTGCCCGCAATGCCAGGCGTGATCCGCGTGGGCCACAAGGGCGCCGACCACGTGGCGCCGGGCAACACGGTCGAGAGCTTCGAGGCCGCGCTCCAGCACGGGGTCGACATGATCGAGTTCGACGTGCTGCGGACGCGGGACGGTCAGCTCGTCTTGGCGCACGACTACGCCGACGCCGAGCGCCGCGACTGCCTCACGATGGAGGAGGGCCTCGAGCATTTCGCCGGCGAGGCCTACTCGGGCGTCGAGCTGGACGTGGACCTGAAGCTGCCGGGCTACGAGCGCGAGGTCGTGGACGGCCTCGCGCGCAACGGACTGCTGGAGCGCTCGCTCGTCTCGACGATGTACGAGGAGAGCCTCGACCGCCTCGGTGAGCTCCAGCCGGGACTACGGCGCGGCTGGTCCGTGCCGCGCGTGAAGCGCAACTACCTGACGGCGCCGCTGGTCGTCCGCATCCCGGTCTACGGCATGGCGGCGCTCATGCGCGCACGCCTGCCGGCACTTGCCGCTGCGCGCATCCGCGCGGGACGCTGCGAGGCGATCATGTCCCATCACATACTCGTGAGCGCCCGGCTGGTGCGGGCGGTCCAGCGAGCCGGCGGGCAGCTCTACGTCTGGACCGTCGACGAGGCGCCCAAGATCCGCGCGCTCGAGGCGCTCGGCGTGGACGGCGTGATCACGAACGACCCGCGGCTGTTCGGCTAGCCGGCGACGCTGCAGGTGCCGGTGGTGTAGCTGGCGCTCCGCCCGGAGCCGAGCTTCATCTCGGCCACCGCGCGCAGCTGGTAGGTCGTGCCGGTGGCGGGGATCGCGAGGTCGAAGTTCCAACCGGCCTGGTTCCAGGTGAAGACGGCCGAGCCGGCGTCGACCCACGGCGAGATCGGCTGGCCCGCGAGCGGGACCCAGCCGTCAGGGCCGAGCCACTCGGCGGTGAAGCGAACCTGCATGCGTTCGCTCGACCCGTCGCCCGCAAGCTGTGCGCGCACGCCCAGCTGGGAGGCGTTGCAGATGTTCACGTTGGCCCAGGTCGGGGTCAGCGCGTCCGCGCCCGCGGCGTACGCCGGAGCTGCGGCGACGCTCAGCGCGACTCCCACCACGAGGGCAATCCACCTACGGGCCATTGGCCCCAGCCTAACGCCACTTTCCCCGGAAGTCGCGTCCGGCGCGAGCTACCAGATGAGGCACATGGCCTTGGAAAGGCCGACGGGGTCGCCGCCTTCCACGTGCTTCATCCCCGTGGCCGTGAGGAGCGTCCGCTTCCGGACCACCGCGATGCGTAGCCGCTGCGGCTTCCGAGCCGCGCGCCGAGCCGAGTTGTGCGCCCGGCGACCCTTGTGTGACCTGTGTGCCCGCTTGACGAAGCCACGCCACTGAAGCTCGACGGCGCCGCGCATCACGTAGGTCTTTCCTGCCGGCGGCTGAACGAAGTGGAACGTCCAGCCGGCCTGGCGCGAGGTCATGTCCGCGTTGCCCAGCGGCACCCAATCCGTGATGCCGCTGCCGCCGACGGTCTGCCATTCCTGCTTCGCGCTGCTCCACCACTGAGCGGTGTAGCGGGCGAAGATGCGCTGGTTCGAGCCGTTGCCGGGCACGCTCGTCCGCACCCCGAGGGCGTTGGGAGAGCGCTGCGTGTCGCAGATGTTGACGGTGGCCCAGAGTGGACGAACATCCGGGCCGAGCGCGTCTTCGGTCTTCGCGCGGGCGGCGCTGGCGATCAGCGCCCCCTGTCCGGCCTCGGTGCTGAGCTTCGGGGATTCAGCGACCACGACGCCGTCGGGAAGCCGCGGAGGAGCGTCCGCGCCAGGCGGAAGCTGCAATGCGGCAGCCGCTGTCGGCGCCGCAATGAGGGATGCGACGCATGCGAACAGGACCGTGGGGGCGGCAAGTCGTGGCACTACGCGAGTTTCATCGGCCATGGGCGGCCCCACTTGAGCGTGGGAGACTGGAATTCGTGATGCGTTCGAGGTTCGGGCGTAGTTAGGGCATGAGCGAGGCGGTCGCCGAAGCCATGCCTATGGCCACAGTTGCGCCCACAGAGGGGTTCTCCGAGTTGTACGAACGGACCTTCCCGCGGGTGTATGCATACGTGGCGTCGCTGCTGCGCGACCGCTCCGCGGCGGAGGACGTGACGGCTCAGGCGTTCGAGCGCGCGTACCGCAAGCGCCGCAGCTACCGCGCGGGGCGCGGCTCGATGGACGCCTGGGTGTTCGGCATCGCCCGGAATGCCGCGCTCGACGAGCTGCGCAAGCGCAAGCGCCGCGCCGTGCTCGAGGCCGATCCGGAGGACACGGGCTCGCCCGCACCCGAGGACCAGGTCGAGCTGGCGCTCCGCCGCGAGACGGTCCGGGCCGCGCTCCGGTCCCTGGACGGCCAGGAGCGCGACCTGATCGCACTGAAGTTCGCCGGCGGACTCTCGAACACGGAGATCGCTCGCGTGCTCGGCATGTCCGAGTCGAACGTGGGCACTCGCCTGCACCGCACCATCACGAAGCTGAGAGAGGCCTGCCATGACGGAAGCTGACGTGCTCACCGCGATCGACGACGCCCTCGACACCGGCGTGGCGGCCGACCACGATCCGCTCACGCGCGAGCTCCAGGAGCTGGCGCTCGAGCTGCGGGCCGACGCGCCGGAGCCCACGCCGGTCTTTCGCGACTGGCTCGGAAGGCACGCCGAGGCGGGCTTTCCGAAGCGGCGCAACACGAGCCCGGCCTGGTGGCATCGGCTGATCCAGCCTGCGGCGGGCGTCGGACTGGTCGCCGCCGTGGTCGCGGTGATCGCCGTGGCCGCGGGCGGTCTTTCGGGGTCGCCCGGCGACGACGCCGGCGGCAGCAGCGACTCCTCGGCGAGCAGCGGCGACGTGGCGAGTGGCGGCTCCGCGGCCAGCGGAGGCTCCGCGGCCGAGGGCGGCGACTCCGCCCTCGCGCTGCCCGCCCCGGGCGGCGGCTTCGAGCCCGGTCGTAGCGATCGCAAGATCGAGCGCACCGTGGCGCTGGAGCTCGAGATGCCCGTCGACGAGATGGCGCGGGTGGCCGAGCGGGTGACCGCGGTCACGAACCGCTACGGCGGCTTCGTGCTGAACTCCTCGGTCTCCACCGGCGGAGACTCGGCGGGCGGCGACTTCGAGCTGCGCATCCCCTCGGCGCGGCTGCGGCCGGCGCTGCGCGACCTGGCCGGGCTCGCCGACGTGCGCAGCCAGAGCCAGACGGGGCGCGACGTGACGCGTGAGCACGTCACCGTCGTCGACCGGCTCCAGGCCGCGCGCGCCGAGCGCCGCAGCCTGCTGCGGCGGCTCGAGCTGGCGACCACCACAGAGGAGGCCGAGGCGCTGCGCCAGCGGCTGGACCTCGTGTCGGGCGAGATCAGCAGGCTGCGCGGCCATCGGCGCGGCCTGCACCTGCGCACGGATTACTCGGTCGTGTCGGTGAGCCTGCTCGCGGAGGACAGGCAGGGCGGGGGAATCGGGGGCGGCTCGTTCCGCGACGCGCTTGGCGACGCCGGCCACCTGCTGGTGGTCGTGGCAGGCCTGATCGTGCGAGCGCTCGCGGTACTGCTCCCGCTCGGCCTGGTGGCCCTCGTCGCATGGCTGGCAGCCCGCATGCTGCGCCGCCGACGGCGCGAATCCGCGCTCGCCTGACGCGCTCGGCAGCCATCCCTATCCTCGTCGTTGTGCCTGCAATCACCGCGACGCACTTCACCGACCCTGCCTGCCCGTGGGCCTATTCGGCCCGGCCCGCTCATGCACGCCTGCGCTGGCGCTTCGGCGACCAGATCGAGTGGCGGCTCGTGATGATCGGGCTTAGCGAGTCGGGCACGGCGTACGAGGAGCGCGGCTACACGCCCGAGCGAATGCTGGAGACGGAGCAGCGCTTCTCGGAGCGCTTCGGGATGCCGTTCAGCTTCGAGCGCAAGCCGCGGATGGCGGGCACCTCCCGCGCCTGCCGCGCGATCATCGCCGCGCGCGAGGTGGATCCCGCGCTCGGCGAGGCGGCGCTGCGAGCGCTCCAGCTGCTCCAGTTCAGCTCGGCCGGGCTGCTCGACGACGACGACGATCTGCGCGCCGCGCTGTCCGCCGCCGGCCTCGACGGCGACGCGATCGTGCGGCGTATCGACGAGCCTCAGATCCTCGAGCTGTACGAAACCGACCGGTCACGGGCCCGCTCGGCCGAGGGCTCGCCGACGCATGCGCAGGGCCGCTTCTCCACGAGCGATGGACCCGTGCGCTACACCGCCCCGTCGGTGATCTTCGAGCACGAGGACGGCACCAGCATCGAGGTGGGCGGCTTCCAGCCCTTCGAGGCGTACGACACCGCCGTCGCGAACCTCGACCCCACCCTGGACCGCCGCCCGCCCCCCGAGGACCTCCTCGACGCGCTCGCAGCGTTCCCGGAGGGCCTAACTACGGCGGAGGCCGCGAGCGTAATGCGCCCAAGCGACCTCACGGACGCCGACCTCGACGCCACGGCGGCCGCCCTCGCCGAGCTCGAGCGCAACGGCGGAGTTACACAGGGGGTGCCGCAGGTTATGCCGCTGTGGTCAGTAAAAGCTGCGGCACCCCTGCCCGAGCGCGGTCGCGCTGGGGCTCGGGCGCTCTAAGGCCTCGCGCCCGGCGTGACGACCGCGCGCGCCGCCAGCCGGCAGCCCCCCGCGAGCGCCTCGGCCGTCGAGGAGCCGGCCACGCGCGCGGCCAGGTAGCCCGCGCCGAACGCGTCGCCGGCGCCCGTGCTGTCCACCACCGCATCCACCTCCAGCGCCGCCGCGCGCAACACCGCCTCGCCGTCGGTCCAGAGCGCTCCGCCCGGGCCGAGCGTCACAACCACCTCGCCGAAGCGCCCCGCCAGCTTGCGGGCCGCCAGCTCGGGATCGCTGTCGCCGGTGAGCGCATGCGCCTCCGAGGCGTTCGGGAGGAGCAGCGTGGCACCCGAGGCGTGCTCGAGAAACTCCTCGGAGAGCAGCGCAGACGACGAGGGATCGGCGGAGACGCTCATCCCGGCCGAGCGAGCTCGCACGATCGCCGCACGCGCGGCACCCCGCGACCCGGGCCGCAAGAGCGCATAGCCGGAAACATGAAGGTGATCCCCCTCAATGAGCAGTTCGTCCGGCAAATCCGCCTCAACCAAAGCGTCGTTCGCCCCCGCATCCGGCGCCATCGTGCGCTCCCCGTCCGGTCCCACCAGCACCACGCACGTGCCCGTCGGCAGCTCCTGATCGACCGCCAGCCTCGCGTCCACGCCGGCTGCGCGCAGCTCGTCGCGAGCGCTGCGCCCGCGCTCGTCGTCACCCATGCGTCCCACGAACACGGGCTCCGCCCCGGCCGCCGCCAGCCACGCCGCTGTGTTCGCGGCCGAGCCGCCGCCGTGGAAGTGGATGACGGCCGGCGCGTCGCTGCCGGGCGCCAGCGGCCCCGATAGGCGCACCACCACGTCGACCATGATGTCGCCGAGGACGACTATCCGGCTCACGCCGCCAGCTCGGCGGCCAGCTCGGCCGCCAGCCGCGCGTTCCGCAGCACGAGCCGCACGTTCGCCTCGAGGCTCGCTCCGCCCGTGCCGTCCACGAGCCGGTCGAGCAGGAACGGCGTCACGTCCTTGCCGGACACGCCCCGGGCCGCCGCGGCGGCCAGTCCCTCCGCGAGCACACGGTCGTGCAGCTCGGGATCGAGCTGCTGGTCGGGCGGCAGCGGGTTGGCCACCACCACGGCGCGGTCGCCGCCGCCGAGCTCGTCGCGCGCGCGCACGACGGCGGCCAGCGCCGCGATCGAGTCGACGCGCCACGGCACCGGGTGGCCGGAGTCGGACAGGTAGAAGCCAGGGAAGCTGTCGGTGCGGTAGCCGACCACGGTCACGTTCAGCGTCTCGAGCCGCTCCAGCGTGGCGCCCACGTCGAGGATCGACTTGACGCCCGCGCAGACCACGACGATGCCAGTGCGCCCGAGCGCCTCGAGGTCCGCCGACACGTCCCAGCTCTCGCTCGCCCCGCGGTGCACCCCGCCGATTCCCCCGGTCGCGAAGACCCGGATCCCCGCGCGCGCGGCGAGGTGAGCCGTGGCCGCGACGGTGGTTCCGCCCCAGTCAGCGCGCGCCGCCGCCGGCGCCAGGTCGCGGATGCCGCACTTCACCGCGTCCTCGCGCTCGGCCAGCTCGGTCAGCGAATCGGCGTCGAGGCCCACGCGCGCCTGGCCCGCCACGAGCGCGATCGTGGCCGGCAGCGCGCCCGCCTCCCGCACCGTGGCCTCGACAGCGCGCGCGGTCTCGAGGTTGCGCGGGCGCGGCAGCCCGTGGGTGACGATGGCGGTCTCCAGCGCGACGACGGGATGTCCGTTCGCGAGCGCCTCGGCCACAGCCGGGTCGATGACCATCGCGCGCCGGCTAGGCGTCCGTCTCGACGCGCACGGAGAAGCCCTCGGCCGTGGCGGCGTCCACGATCTCCTGGCTGTTCTCGGGGCCGCGCGTCTGAAGGACGAGCTTGATCGCGGTCTCGCGCACGTGGATCTCGATGCCGTCGCGGAGGTGCTCCACGTCGACGACGTTGCCACCGAGGTCCGCGACGACCCTCACCAGGCTGGCCAGCGCGCCCGGCCGGTCCGGGACGACGGTCGAGAGCACCATCCGGCGCCCCGCCGCCGTCTCGCCGAGCCGGATCGCCTCGGAGAGCAGCGACACGTCGACGTTGCCGCCGGACAGCACGGCGCACACCGAGCCCTCCGCCGGCGCCTCGACGCGTCCGTGCATCAGCGCCGCCACGCCCACCGCGCCCGCTCCCTCGACCACGAGCTTCGAGCGCTCGAGCAAGAGCACCATCGCCTGGGCCACCTCGTCGTCCGAGACCGTCACCACCTCGTCGACGTAGCGCTGCACCAGCGGCAGCGTGAAGTCGCCGGGGCGCTTCACCGCGATGCCGTCGCAGATCGTGTTGGCCGAGCGCGCTCCGATCGGCCGGTCGGCCGCGAGCGAGTCGATGTACGGGGCGCACGCCTCGGCCTGCACGCCCACGACCCGCACGCCCTCGAGCGCTCCGCTGAGCGCAAGTCCGATGCCGCTCGCGAGCCCTCCGCCACCGAGCGGCACCACCACGAGCTTCACGTCGGGCGCCTGCCTGGCGATCTCGAGGCCGGCCGTGCCCTGTCCGGCCACCACCTCCGGCTGGTCGAACGCGTGCACCTCCGTGAACCCCTCGGCCTTGGCGAGCCTGCTCGCCTCGGCGTGGGCCTCGTCGTAGCCGCCCTCCACGAAGCGCACCTCGCCGCCGTACTGCTGCACGGCTGCGACCTTCGCGAGCGGCGCCTGGGCCGGCATCACGAGCACCGCCCGGGCGCCCGCCTCGCGCGCCGCGAACGCGACCGCCTGGGCATGGTTCCCGGCGCTCGCGGCCACCACGCCGGCCCTGAGCGCGTCGGGCGCCAGCGAGCGGATCATGTGCGTGGCGCCACGCGCCTTGAACGAGCCGGTGAGCTGGAGGTTCTCCGCCTTCAGCAGCACGCGTGCGCCCACGCGCCGCGACAGCTCGCCCGCGGGCACGAGCGGCGTCTCGCGCACGCGCCCGCTGAGCGCGCGGGCGGCGTCCTCCACATCCGCGAAGGTCACGGCTTCTTCAGGGGCAACGGCCACTCCAGGTGGGATTATGGCCGCATGTCCACGGTGGACGAGACCGTCGGCCTGCTCGCAGCGACGGAGGTGTTCGGCGAGGTGGAGCCGCGCGAGCTCCGCGAGGTCGCGCAGGTCGCCGTGCCGCGCCACTGGGAGAAGGGCCACGTGATCTTCCGCGAGGGCGACGTGGGCGACACCTGTTACCTGCTCCGCTCCGGCGCGGTGGTGCTCACGCGCGAGCACCAGGACGGCCGCATGGTCGCGCTCGCCGAGCTGCGCGGGGGCATGCTGTTCGGCGAGCTCGCGATGTTCCGCGGCGAGACCCGCTCGGCCAGCGCGGAGGTCGTGGAGCCCGCCAGCGCGCTGGCGCTGCTCGCCACCGACATGCAGCGGCTGATCCGGCGCAACCCCGACCTCGCGCTCAAGCTGCTCGCCAGCCTGGCGGAGCGCGTGAGCAGAACGAACGAGCGGCTGCTCCAGCAGTCGTTCCAGACCGTGGCCGGGCGGGTGGCGAGCGCGCTGCTCGCTCAGACCGTCTCGCGCCAGGCGGACGGCGCCGCCGACGCGGACGTGCTGATCCGCTCCACCCAGGCGGAGATCGCGCATCTGGCCGGAACCTCGCGCGAGAGCGCCAGCCGCTTCCTCGCAACGCTCGAACGGGCCGGGATCGTCACCCTTGGGCGTGGAAAGGTGACGGTCCATGACCCGGCGCGACTCCGGAACTACATCCACTGAGCGCGGTCGCATGGTGGAGCGCCAGCTGCGGCGGCGCGGAATCCACGACGAGCGCGTGCTGGCCGCCATGGCGGAGGTGCCACGCGAGCGCTTCCTCCCCGACGAGCAGCGCCGGCGCGCCTACCGCGACGGCGCCGTGCGGATCGGCGAGGGCCAGACGATGTCCCAGCCCTGGATCGTGGCCTGCATGGCTCAGCTGCTCGAGCTGCGCGGTCCCGAGAAGGTGCTCGAGGTGGGAGCGGGCTCGGGCTACGGCGCCGCCGTGCTGTCGCGCCTGTGCCGCGAGGTGGTGACCGTGGAGCGCCACGAGAGCCTCGCGCTCGCGGCCGAGGAGACGCTGCGCGGGCTCGGCTTCGACAACGTGGCCGTGGAGGTGGGCGACGGCAGCCGCGGCGCGCCCGAGCGGGCCCCCTTCGGCGGCATCTCGGTCACCGCCACGGCGCGCGACGGGCCGCCGCCCGCCCTCTTCGACCAGCTCGAGCCCGGAGCGGCGCTCGTCTGCCCGGTGGGGCGCGGCGGCCAGGAGCTCCTGATGCGCTTCCGGGACGGTGAGGAGGAGGCGGTCACCGGCGTGCGCTTCGTACCGCTCGTGACCGGCGAGCCGTGATCCGGGAGTTCTCGGCCGGCGGCGTCGTGATCCGCAACCTGCGCGGCCGCCCGCACGTGGCCGTGGTGCGCGTGCGTGACGAGATCCTCGCCCTGCCCAAGGGCCATCCGGAGAAGGGCGAGTCCTCCCAGGACGCCGCGCTGCGCGAGGTGCGCGAGGAGACCGGGCTCGACGCGACCCCGGTCGAGAAGCTCGGCGACATCCGCTACTGGTACGCCCGCGACGGCGATCGGGTGCTGAAGATCGTGAGCTTCTTCCTGTTCCGCTACCGCTCGGGACGGCTCGCGGACCACGACCACGAGGTCGAGGAGGCGCTCTGGATACCGCTCGAGGAGGCGCCGAGGCGGCTCGCATACAAGAGCGAGAAGGAGATGGCGGAGACCGCGCTTTCGCGCGTAGCCGCAGGCAGCTAGTCTGCCCCGACGTGTTCGTCCTGAACTTCTATTCCCCCGTCTTCGTGGACCAGCTCAAGCGCGGCCGCAAGACCGCGACGATCCGTCTCGGCGACAAGGGCAAGAAGTACAGCAAGGGCGAGGTCGTGATGATCACCGTGGGCTTCCAGCACTCGCCGCGGCAGAAGATCTTCGACGCCGTGATCGACAGCGTTGAGGTCAAGCAGGTGAAGGACCTCTCACCGCGCGACATCGAGCACGACAACCCGGAGTTCCGCCGGCTCGACGAGATGGTCCACTTCCTGGAGCAGATCTACGGCCGCAAGGTCGACATGGACGACACCGTCACCGTCGTGCGCTTCTCACAGATCTCGGATCGGCCTTCCGAGATCCAGGAGCGCATGCGCCCGTCCGCGCCAGCCCAGAACTAGCCCGCAATTCGCCTCCACTTTTGGCACTCTCGCTGCTAGAGTGCCAGACCTGACCCAGGAACTTTCTAGGAGGTAGAACGTATGAATCTCAAGCCTCTGGGTGATCGCCTCATAGTGCAGGCGATTGAAGAGGACGAGACCACCGCGAGCGGCATCGTTCTTCCCGACACCGCGAAGGAGAAGCCCCAGAAGGGCAAGGTCCTTGCAGTTGGTGAAGGGAAGTGGGACGAGGATGGCGAGAAGCGCATCCCGCTCGACGTCGCCGAGGGCGACGAGGTCCTGTATTCGAAGTATGGCGGCACCGAAATCATCGTCGAGGGGGAAGACCTCCTCGTTCTGCGCGAGTCAGACGTGCTCGCCAAGGTCGCGGGCTAGGAGGACACGAAAATGGCTCACAAGGAACTGAAGTACGACGTCGACGCCCGAAAGGCGCTCGAGGACGGCGTGAACGCCGTCGCGAACGCTGTGAAGGTCACGCTCGGCCCCAAGGGCCGCTACGTCGTGATCGACAAGAAGTTCGGCGCGCCGACCATCACCAACGACGGTGTTTCCATCGCTCGTGAGATCGACATCGAGGACCCGTTCGCAAACCAGGGCGCCCAGCTCGTACGCGAGGTGGCCACCGCCACCAACGACGTTGCGGGCGACGGCACCACGACAGCGACCGTGCTTGCACAGACGATCGTGCGCGAGGGCCTCAAGAACGTGGCCGCCGGCGCGAACCCGCTCGGCCTGAAGCGCGGCATCGAGAAGGCCGTCGACCAGGTCGTGGAGCGCATCAAGGAGGTCTCCACCGAGATCTCCGGCAAGGACCAGATCGCTCGTGTGGCCGCCATCTCGGCAGCAGACGACGAGATCGGCGACGTGATCGCCGATGCGATCGACAAGGTCGGCAAGGACGGCGTCGTGAACGTCGAGGAGGGCCAGACGTTCGGCATGGACCTCGAGTTCACCGAGGGCATGCAGTTCGACAAGGGCTACATCTCGCCGTACATGGTCACCGACCAGGAG
>DASYMP010000007.1:0-2107 GCA_036009005.1 Thermoleophilaceae bacterium
TCGGCCGTCACGAGGTGCGCAACTTCCTGCTCTCGAGCGCGCTGTTCTGGGCCCAGGAGTACCACGCCGACGGCATCCGCGTCGACGCCGTGGCCTCGATGCTGTACCTGGACTACTCGCGCAAGGAGGGCGAGTGGATCCCGAACCAGTTCGGCGGCAACGAGGACCTCGAGGCGGTGGAGTTCCTCAAGGAGATGAACGTCGTGCTCCACAGCCGCGAGGAGGGCTTCATCTCCGCCGCGGAGGAGTCGACGGCGTGGCCGGGCGTCTCACGGCCGGTGTACCTCGGCGGCCTGGGCTTCGGGTTCAAGTGGAACATGGGCTGGATGCACGACACCCTCGCCTACTTCGAGCAGGACCCCGTCTACCGGCGCTATCACCACCACGAGCTGACCTTCAGCATGGTGTACGCGTTCACCGAGAACTTCATCCTGCCGCTGAGCCACGACGAGGTCGTGCACGGCAAGGGCTCCCTGCTCCAGAAGATGCCGGGCGACAAGTGGCAGAAGCTGGCGAACCTCCGGACGCTCTACGCCTTCATGTGGGCGCACCCCGGCAAGAACCTGCTGTTCATGGGCCAGGAGTTCGCCCAGGAGCAGGAGTGGCAGGCCGAGCAGTCGCTCGACTGGCACCTCCTCGAGGACCCGGCGCACGACGGCGTGCGCAAGCTCGTCGGCGACCTGAACCGGGCCTACCGCGCGGAGCCCGCCCTGTGGGAGGTGGACTTCGAGCCGGAGGGGTGCTGGTGGCTCGAGCCCAACGACGCGGAGAACAACGTCGTGATATTCGCCCGTGCGTCCAAGGACGGCCGGCGCTTCGCGGTCTGCGCGGCCAACATGTCGCCGGTCCCGCGCGAGGGCTACCGCATGGGGCTGCCGCGCCCGGGCCACTGGCGCGAGGCGATCAACACGGACTCGGACTGGTACGGCGGCTCCGGCGTGGGCAACTACGGCGGCGTCGACGCCGAGCCGGTGCCGTGGCACGGCCAGCCGCAGTCGGCCGAGGTGACCCTGCCGCCACTCGGCGTGGTGTGGATGGTGCCCGAGGAGCAGGGGTAGCGGGCGGGGGCTACCGCGACTCGGTGGCCGGCGCGGTCACCTTGACCCTGCCGCTGCTGCCGGGCTTCGCCCTGTCGTCCGACCAGCCCGTGGCGAAGGCGAGCACCACCACGGCCACGAGCACGGCCACGGCGACGATGACGATGCGGGTACTGCTCTCGGGCACCTGACCGATCATCGCATGCTGCGCGGGTCGCCTTCTCGAGACGCTCGCCCCGCCGCGCCGGCCGCCGCCGTCCGGAGGGGGTTACAGTCGCGGCATGAGCGCGACAGAGGCATCCACCATCGTCACGGGCGTCGACTTCGTGTCCGTCCCGACGCAGGACATCGAGCGAGCCGCGGGCTTCTACGGGGAGACGCTCGGCCTGCGCCGGTCGGTCTACCGCCCGGACCGGAACTTCGCCGAGTTCGAGACCGGCACGGTGACGCTCAGCGTGGTGAACCCCGAGCGGATGGGCATCGGCTCGTTCCACCCCAACGCAAACCACGTCGCGCTACAGGTGCAGGACGTGGCGGCGGCGCGCAAGCAGCTCGAGCAGCGCGGCGTCACGTTCATGGGCGACATCTTCGACACGGGCGTCTGCCACATGGCGTTCTTCGCCGACCCCGACGGCAACGCGCTCATGCTGCACCACCGCTACGCGCCGAGGGAGACCACGGGCTGAGCGCTGGTCAGCCGCCCGGGAGCCCGCGCTCGCGCCTCGCCGCGCGGACGAGGCGGTCGGCCTCGCGGCGCCGCCGGTCGACGTAGGACTCGAGCTCCTTCTCGGCAGCGGCGCGCATCCGGCGGGCGTCCTCGTCCACCTGTGCGCGCAGCGCCTCGCGCAGCTGCGCAGCCTCGGCCTCCGCGCCGGCGAGGTCCTCCGCGTGACGCACCTCGCTCTCGGCGCGCAGCGCCTCGGCCTCGGCCACGATCTCGCTCGCCTTCTTCGCGGCCTCCGCGAGCACGCCGGTCGCGGCGGCCTGCAGCCGGGCCTCCTCGAGCATCGCCGCCGCCTCCTCGCGGGCCGCCGCGCGGATGGCCTCGGCCTCCGCACCGGCGCGAGCGC
>DASYMP010000008.1:0-2688 GCA_036009005.1 Thermoleophilaceae bacterium
CGAGCGCTTGCGCGCGGTCACCGGCCGCACCTGGCGCGAGGCTTTCACGCTCATCGAGACGAACTACACGGGCGACGTCGAGGACGGCACCGCGCTCACCCACAACGCCCTGCGCATCTTCCGCAACCGCCCCGAGTACCGCTTCCAGGGCCGCCTCCACGAGCAGATGGCTTACGCGCTGCCGGGCTACCTGACCGAGCGGCTCGAGTACACGCAGCTGCGCATCGAGCACTACGGCTATCTCGGCGTCGTGCGCGACGCGAAGGACAAGTCGCGGCGCAACCTCGATCTGCTCCTGCAGCAGGTCGCCGACGGCCAGGAGTCCGCGTTCCAGTCGTTCAACCTAGGCTCCGAGTACCTCGCGCTGGGCGAGCTCGAGACCGCGGTGGACCACTTCGAGAAGTCGTGGCGCATGCTCGAGTCCGATCCCGGGCGCACGGTCTACCCGTACGTCCCCACGCTCGCGAATCGCTTCGTCACCACGCTGCGCGAGCTCGGCCGTCCCGACGCCGCCGACGCCAAGGCCGACGAGTCGCTCGAGCTGTTCCCCGGCTTCACCGACCTCGTCTTCCAGAAGGCCTGGATCGCCCGCTCGCGCGGCGACGACAACACGGCTCGCGCGCTCTTCACCCGCTGCCTCGAGATGGGCGACTCGCCCTCGAAGTACTCGTCGGTGGTCGGCACCGGCACCTACCTCGCGCTGATCGCCCTCGCCCAGATCACGAGCGGGGCCGAGGCCGAGCGCCTGCTGGCCCGCTGCGTCGACGAGCACCCCGGCTTCCTCGGCGCCGTGCATCCGTACGCAGCGGCGATGCTCGCGAACGGCCGCTCGCCCGCCGACGTGGTGGCCACGATCGAGGAGCGCGTCGAGAACCTCGCTGCCAGCGCCCGCTTCATGCTCGGCACCGCCCTGTACGAGGCCGGCGCCGCCGACGTTGCCGAGCTGCAGTTCCGCAGCGTGCTGGAGCAGCAGCCAGGCAGCGTGCCCGCGCGTGTTGCGCTGGCCGAGGCGCTCCTTTCGCAGGGCCGCTACGCCGACGCCGCCGCCGAGGCCGCCAAGGTGGGGGAGGACGAGCCTGCCGCGGGCGCCGCACGCCGCACCGAGCTGTTCGGCCTGCTGGTCTCCGGCGCGCTCGACGAGGCCGGAAGTGTGCTGGCCCGCTCGCGCGAGGATCTGCCCGCGGGCGAGGCGCCGCTGTTCGAGGCGTGGCTCTCGGGCGCCACCGGCTCCCCGCTGCCGGATGCCCTTCCGGGCGCGTCCGCCCAGATGCTGGTCACCGCCCTCGAGGCGCTCCTGCGCGTGCGCGAGGTGGACTCCTTCGGGCTGCTCGTTCCGCTGATCGACCGCGTGGGGCTGTCGCCGCGCGACCGGCGCGAGCTGCTCGCCTCGATGTACATGCGCCGCGGCTACCTCGAGTCGGCCGCCGACGAGTGGATCTCCGTGATCCAGGAGCTCGGCCCGGACGCGCCCGCGCTCACAGGCCTGGCCCTGGTGGCGAAGGCCCGGGAGATGCCGGAGGACGCCCTTGTATTCGCGCGTGAGGCGCGTCAGCTCGACCCGGGCTATGCGGCGGCGTCGCGGCTCGTGTCGAGCCTCGAGGTTGCGGCTTAGCGGTGCGCGAGGTCGAGCAGCCACGCTTCCGGCGGCCTAGGACATGTGCCGAGCGCCGTCCGAACGCACGCGCGTGCTCTCAAGTTTCCCCCAGGAGCGTCGAATACCCCCACATGCCCCGGCATCGCGTCCGGTGCACGGGACCCAGGGACGGGTCGGCACAGATTCCAGGAGGAACCATGGACTTCAACATTCCGCCCATAGCTGGCGGAGTCGAGCGCACGGGGCCGGCACCCCGCAATGATGCCGCCGCAAAGGCGGACTTCAGCACGTCGCTCGACGCCGCAGTGAACGTGAGCACGCTTCCGGCCTCGCCGCCGCCAAACGTGCTCGAGGACATGCACGCAGCCGCCCGCGTGGCGGCCGAGCTGCGCGCCCAGAAGCGCGAGCTGCACTTCGAGGCCACCGGCAACGGCCGCGTGATCGTTCAGGTGCGCGACCTCGACGGGAACGTGATTCGCACGATTCCGCCGGCGCGGGCGCTCGAGATTGCGTCGGGAGACCCGCTCGAGGTCTGATGGCAGGTTCCACGCAGAGCATCTCGGGGCTGTCGTCGGGGATCGACACGGCGACGATCATCGACCAGCTGATGACGATCGAGCGTCAGCCCCAGACGCGCCTGAAGACGCAGGTGTCGCTCTCCGCCGCACGGAAGACGGCGCTGTCGGACGTCCAGACACGCCTGAAGAACCTCCAGCTCGCCGCGCAGGACCTGAAGTCGGCGACGCTCTGGGCGAACAAGCAGACGGTCGAAGTGAACGACGCGACGAAGGTCGCCGCGTCGCTCCCCGGGCCTGCCGGATCGGGCAGCTACCAGCTCAACGTGACTCAGGTCGCCCGCGGCTCGCAGCGCTGGTACAGCTACGCACCGCCCGGGGCCGATGATTCGATCACCTTCTCGGGCGGCCACACGACTCTGATTCCCGCCGGCTCGACCATCGACGCCGCGGTGAACGCCGTGAACGCCGACTCGGCCGCGCCCGTGTACGCGGCGGCCGTCACCGACGCGCAGAGCGGCACCCAATACCTCGTCTTCTCGAGCCGCACGACGGGCCTCACCGCCAGCGCCTTCACGG
>DASYMP010000009.1:0-10047 GCA_036009005.1 Thermoleophilaceae bacterium
GCGCATGCCCGGGCCGCCCTTCGGGCCCTCGTTGCGGATCACGACCACGTCGCCCGGCTCGATCTGCTTCTGCATGACCGCCGCGAACGCGTCCTCCTCGCGCTCGAAGACGCGCGCGGGGCCGGAGTGCTCCATGCGGTCATGGCCCGAGAGCTTCACCACGCAGCCGTCGGGCGACAGGTTGCCGCGCAGGATCGCGAAGCCGCCGTTCGGCTTCAGCGGGTTGCCCACCGCCCGCACCACGTCCTGGCCCTCGGTCTCCTCGGCGGCGTCGGCCACGGCGCCGATCGTCTGGCCGGTGACCGTGAGCTCGTCCTCGTGCAGCGCGCCGAGCTCCTTCAGGCGCTTGATCACGAGCGGAACGCCGCCGGCGCGGTAGAGATCCGTGGCCACGTAGCGGCCGCCCGGCTTGAGGTCACACAGGAGCGGGGTCTGCCAGGCGATCCGGTCGAAGTCCTCGAGTTCGAGCTCGACTCCGGCCTCGCGCGCCACGGCGAGCAGGTGGAGCACCAGGTTCGTGGAGCCGCCCGACGTCGCGCCCGCCGCGATCGCGTTCTCGAGCGAGCGCTTCGTGATGATGCTGCTCGGGCGGCGGTCGGCGGCGAGCACGTCCATCACGAGCCGGCCGCAGTCCTCCGCCACCTGGCCCTTCTTGCCGTCCTCGGCCGGCACCATCGAGCTCGCCATCGGCGAGATGCCGAGCACCTCGAACGCCATCGCCATCGTGTTCGCCGTGAACTGGCCGCCGCATGCGCCGGCGCCGGGCGAGGCGTGGTTCTCCAGGTCGGTGAGCTCCTCGTCGGTGAGGTCGCCGGCCGCGTGGGCGCCGATGCCCTCGAACACGTCCTGGATCGTCACGTCCTTGCCGCGCCAGCGCCCAGGCGCGATCGAGCCCCCGTAGAGCATCAGGCTCGGCACGTCGAGGCGGGCGAGCGCCATCACGCAGCCGGGGATCGTCTTGTCGCAGCCGGACAGCGCGACCACGGCGTCGAACATGTGGCCGCGCGCCACGAGCTCGATCGAGTCGGCGATCACCTCGCGGCTCACGAGCGATGTCTTCATGCCCTCGGTGCCCATCGTGATGCCGTCCGAGATCGCGACGGTGTTGAACTCCATCGGCGTGCCGCCCGCCGCGCGCACGCCCTCCTTCACCCGCTCCGCGAGCCGGCGCAGGTGGAAGTTGCAGGGCATCGTCTCGGTCCAGGTGTTGGCGATGCCGATGATCGGGCGCCTGAGCGCCTCGTCGTCGTAGCCCACGCCCTTCAGGTACGCGCGCGCCTGGGCTCGATCCGGGCCGTCGAGGATGACCCGGCTGCGACTGCGTGGGTCGCCGCTCACCGCTGGCTCTGCGGTACCTGGTGGCGGTTGCCGCGGCGGCGCTCCCACTCGGCGAGCCGCCAGAGGTCGCGCCTGACGCGCGCGGGGTCGAGCTGGCGCCCGACGAGGTGCATGTTGGCGCGGCGGATCACGCGGTCCTCGTCGGAGGTGAGCGCCATCCACTTGGCGAGCACGTCGTCCGAGGCGGGCAGCCGGTGGCGGCCGCCGCTGCCTGTGAGGTCCGGGAACTCGACGCAGTACTCCGAGAGGAGCTGGCCGCTCTCGGGCACGTAGGCCACGATCGGCTTGTGCGGGTAGACGAGGTAGGCGTAGGCGGGGCGGGCTCCGCGGTCGATGTCCCGGCGCGCGTGGCGACCGCTCACGCGGATGAAGCCGAGGTCGCGGTACATCCCCCACTCCTCCTCGTTCACGCAGGAGCGGAGCAGCTCGCGGGCGCGCTGCTCGGCGCGGCGCTCGCGGCCCGGGTCGTAGAGCTCGAGGTCGAGCGTCGCGTCCGCGGCGGGGCGGGCACGCTCGGGGCGGCGTGCGCGCCACTCGTCGAGGCGGCGCTGGACGAGCGGCATGGCGAGAACCAGTGCGACCAGGGCGAGTGCGAGAAGCGCGAGCAGCACGGCGGCGCGGGCTAGCCGCCCGAGGCGCGCGGGAAGAAGATCACGCGCTCCGAGTCGGGCGGGATGTCCGTGTACCGCTTGACCATCTGCGCCTCGCGGCGGCCGCTCCCGGGGTTCGTGACCGGCACCGCGGCCCACATCCCCTCGTCGAGCTGGCGGCGGAACTCCTCGACGAGGCGCTCCTCGTCCTCCTGGACCCCTGGATCGCCCTCGGCGAGAAGGACCTCGCCGTGCCCGGGCTTCATGCGCAGGAACCTCACGCGCCCGATTATGTCACGCAGGGGCGGGGTGCCCGCTCCGTTTCGTCGGCACCCAGTTGGGTAGCGCTGTGCCATGCGTCCAGCCGAAGCCCATGGCCCTCCCCCGTCCCTGTTCGAGGTCGTCCACCGCGCCGTCGAGGTGACGGACCCGGACGGCTCGCTCGGCGTCGCCGACCTGCTCGAGCCGGTCGAGGACGCCGACGAGCCCGTGACCGCCCACGAGGACATCGAGACCGACCTCGCGGAGCTGAAGGGACGGATCGACCCGCAGGACGAGGACCCCGCCGTGATGATGGCCGTGGCGGTCGCCACCTACCTGGCCTTCAGGCGCGACGAGATCGACGACGACCCGGACACGCTGCTGCGGCTGGCCGCCCGCGCCGAGTACAACGGCAACCCGCCGGAGAACGTGCGCTCGTGGCTCGAGGAGCGCCGCGTAGCGCTCTAGAGGCCGTGTTCGGCCTCGAGGCCGAATACGTCGACCGGGCCAGGCCCTTGGCCGACGCCCCGGAGCCCGTCGCGAACCGCCTCTGAGGCGATCCGCTTCGCCGCGCGCGCGGCCTCGAGCGGATCGAGCCCCAGCGCCAGGTGCGCCGCGAGCGCGGACGAGTGCGTGCAGCCGGAGCCGTGCGCCGAGCCGCCCTCGTAGCGCTCGCCGGGGATCTCCACGAGCCGCTCGCCGTCGAAGAAGAGGTCGCTCGGCTCCTCGCGGTGCCCGCCGGTGAGGACGACGGCACGCGCGCCAAGGGAGCGGATGGCCCGGACGAGCTGCTCGGCGGCGGTCCCGGCCGTCGCACTCGCGAGCACCTGGGCCTCCGGCACGTTCGGCGTCACCACCGCGGCGCGCGGCACGAGCTGGGTTCTGAGCGCCTCCTGGGCGTCCTCGTCGAGCAGCCGCGCGCCGGTCTCGGAGATCATCACCGGGTCGAGCACGACCGGGACGTCGCCCACGAGGTCGAGCGCCTCCCCCACCGCCTCGATCGTCGCGAGGCTGCCGAGCATGCCGATCTTGACGGCGTCGACGCCGATGTCGTCCACCACCGCCCGCACCTGCTCGACGATGATCGCTCCCGGGAGCGGGTGCACGGCCGTCACGGCGACCGTGTTCTGGGCGGTTATGGCGGTGATCGCCGTCATCCCGTGAACGCCGCAGCGCGCGAACGCCTTCAGGTCCGCCTGGATGCCCGCGCCGCCACCGGAATCCGATCCGGCGATCGACAGCACGCGGGGTGGGCGGTGAGCGGGCACGGGCAGGGCAGGATAGGACGGCGCGAGCTTCGCGCTCAGAGCAGCGCTCCCTCGCCGGCCGGCAGGGGGTCGCCCCGTTGACCGCGCAGCGCGAGCACGGCGAGCCCCCCGATCACGAGCGCGATCCCGGCCACCGCGGGCGCGCCGGGGCGCTCCGCGAGCACGATCGCGCCGAGCGCGGCGGCGGTGACCGGCTCCGCGAGCGTGAGCGTGGCCACCTCGCTCGCGAGCAGGAGCCGCAGGCCGCGCGCGAACAGGATGTAGGCGAGCGCCGTGGGCACGGCGCCGAGCCAGATCGCCATCGCGAGGCCGTCGGCGCTCGTGAGCCAGTCGAGGTCGCCGACGATCAGCACCGGCACGAGCAGCAGCGCGCCGAGCGTGAACACTCCGGCCATGACCCGCTCGACAGCGGCCCCCGAGTCGAGCAGGCGCTTGCTCGCGAGCGTGAAGACCGCGTACGAGGCGCCCGCGCCCAGCGCGAGCGCCACTCCGGGCGCGGACACCTCAGCGGTCGAGCCGCCGAGCGCCATCAGCGCCACGCCGACGGCCGCGAGCGCCGTGGCGAGCGCCCATGCGCGGCCGGGCTTGGTGCGGTCGACGAGCCAGCCGCCGAGTCCGGCGAACGCGGGCGCGGAGCCGAGTGCCGCGACCGTGCCGACCGCGACTCCGGTGTCGTGGACGGCGGCGAAGAAGCAGAGCTGGTAGCTCGCCACGCCGAGGCCGCCCACGGCGAGCGGCCGGCGGGCGAGGCGAAGCGGCGCCCTGCCCCCGGCGAGCCGCACCGTGAGGAGGAGCAGCACGGCGCCGAGCGCCACCCGGACCGCGCCCACGGTGAGCGGAGAGGCGCCGTCCGGGCCGAGCGCCTGCGCGGTGCCGGTGGTCCCGAAGCAGAGCGCGGCTAGCAGGACCTGGAGGCGCGGCACCGGCGGCATTGTGCCGCGTGGGCGGGCGTGGTGCGCGGCGTGGTGCCCTGCGTGAACCCGCTTTTCACACTCGCGCCCCCACGCGTCGGCCCGAGATCCGCAGCATCCCGGTGGTGCTCGCGGCAATAGCCACCTTCTCGCTCGACGGCGTGCGGCCGCAGGAGGTCACCGTCGAGGTGGACGTGCGGCGCGGGTTGCCCGCGTTCACGCTCGTGGGCCTGCCGGACCGCGCGCTGCGGGAGTCGCGCGAGCGGGTTCGGTCGGCGCTCCTCAACTCGGGGCTCGACTTTCCGCAGAAGCGGCTCACCGTGAACCTCGCACCCGCGCACGTGCGCAAGGCGGGTCCGAGCTTCGACCTCGCCATCGCTGTCGGACTGCTGGTCGCGAGCGGGCAGGTCCCCGGCGACCGGCTCGAGGAGTGTGCGCTGGCGGGGGAGCTGTCGCTGAGCGGCGAGCTGCGTCCCGTCCGTGGAGCGCTCAACGCGGCGCTGGGCGCGCGCCGGGCGGGCTACAGGCGGCTGCTCGTTCCCGAGCCGAACGCGCCCGAGGCGGCGCTCGTGGAGGGCATCGACGTGAGCGCGATCCCCACGCTGTCACGGCTCGCCGACCTGCTCCACGGCCGCTGGGAGCCCGACCCGGCCGTGCCGGCGGTGGCCGACCCGCGCGAGTCCTCGGCCGACGCCGCCGATCTCTCGGACGTGCGCGGCCAGGAGGACGCGAAGCGCGCGCTCGAGATCGCGGCTGCCGGCGGCCACAACGTGCTGATGGTCGGACCCCCGGGCGCGGGCAAGACCATGCTCGCGCGCCGGCTCCCGGGCATCCTGCCCGCGCCGAGCTTCGAGGAGGCGCTCGAGATCACGCAGGTGCACAGCGCGGCGGGCATCGGCACCGGCCGGCTCGCCGGCGAGCGCCCGTTCCGGGCGCCGCACCACACCATCTCGGCCCAGGGGCTCGTGGGCGGCGGCAGCCGCCCGATGCCCGGCGAGATCACGCTCGCGCACCGCGGGGTGCTCTTCCTGGACGAGCTACCGGAGTTCGCCCGCAGCGCGGTCGACGCGCTCCGCCAGCCGCTCGAGGAGGGTCGCGTGGAGATCACGCGCGGGCAGCGAATGCTCGAGTTCCCGGCGAACGCGATCGTCGTGGCGGCCTGCAACCGCTGTCCCTGCGCCCGCCCGCCGGACCGCTGCTCGTGCACCTCGCTCGAGCTCGCCCGCTACCAGCGGAGGCTGAGCGGGCCGCTCGTCGACCGGATCGACCTCGTCTGCCAGGTGGAGCCGGTCCCCGCGAGCGCGCTCGTCGACCATTCGAGCGGGGAGCGAACACCGTCCGCGGAGATCCGCTCGCGGGTGATGGCGGCGCGGCGGCGCCAGCTCGCGCGACTCGCCGGCACCGGGGTGCTCTGCAACGGCGACATGGACGGCCGGATGACGAGGCGTCAGGTTCCGCTCGAGGCGAGCCTCGCCGGGCGGCTGCTGGCCGTGCGCGACCGCATCCCGCTCAGCGGGCGCGGGCACGACCGCGTCCTGCGGGTGGCGCGCACGATCGCCGACCTGGAGGGCCGCGAGGCGCTTGCCGAGCGCGACCTCGACGAGGCGCTCTCCTACCGGCTCGACGCGCTGGAGCGGGTGGTCGCCTGATGTACGACAGCTGCGACGCCTGCCTGCGCCGGGCTTTCCTGATCGCCCACCTCGCCCCGAGGATCGCGGGGCTGCTCGGCACGGGCGACCGCCGCGCCACCGGGCTGCTCGGCCTGTCGGAAGACGACCTGATCGCCGCGGCCGCCGGGAGGCGCGTCGACGATGCGCTCGCATTCCTCGACGCGTTCGATGTCGAGCGCCAGAGCGAGGCTCTCGCGGGCGCGGGGTTCGTGGTGGTGTGCGGCCACTCCGCCGACTACCCGCCTCAGCTCCGCGACCTCGCCGACGCGCCGGCCGTGCTGTTCGGCAAGGGCTCCGCCGAGGTGCTCGCGCGCGTGGCGGAGGAGCCGGCCGTCACGATCGTGGGGACACGCCGCGCGAGCCCGTACGGCACCGAGGTCGCCTACGCGCTCGGGCGCGGGCTTGGTGCTTCCGGAGTGCCGGTGGTGAGCGGGCTGGCGCTCGGCATCGACGGCACGGCGCACCGCGGCTGCCTGGATGGCGGCGGCGTACCGCTCGGCGTGGTGGCGAGCGGGCCGGACGTGGCCTATCCGCGTCGGCATCGCTCGCTGCACGAGCGCGTCTGCGAGCGGGGCATCGTGCTGTCGGAGCTCCCTCCGGGCACCGAGCCCTACCGCTGGAGCTTCCCGGCACGCAACCGCATCATGGCCGCGCTGGCCCGCGTGACGCTCGTCGTGGAGGCGGCCGACCCGAGCGGCAGCCTGATCACCGCCGAGTTCGCCAAGGACCTCGGGCGCTGCGTGGCAGCGGTGCCCGGCCGGGTCACCTCGAGCGTGGCGCGCGGCACCAACAACCTGCTGAAGGATGGCGCCACGCCGATCAGCGGCACCGAGGACGTGCTCGACGAGCTGTTCGGCGTGGGCGTGCGGCCGGCGGAGGAAGCCCGCGCGGCTCGGCCCGCGCCCGCCGACCCGTTCCTGTGCACTGTCCTGGAGGCCTCGGAGAGGAACGACTCGGTGGAGGGAGTGGCCGCCGCCTCCGGCGCCACGATCTCCGCGACGCGCGCCGCGCTCGGCCGGCTCGAGGCCGCGGGCTACCTGGTCCGCCGCGACCTGGGCGGCTGGGAACGGGCAGCGCACTGATGCCGGACGCGGGCGCGCGGGACGGGCTGCCTCCGGACGCGAACGCGCGGGACGGGCTGCCTCCGGACGCGGGCGCGCGGGACGCCGTGGCTCCGGACGGCCCTCGGCCCAAGGACCCGCGGCGCGCGCTCGGCGCTCGGGGCGAGGGACTCGCCGCGCGGCACCTGGAGGCGCGCGGCTTCGAGGTGGTCGAGCGGAACTTCCGGACGCGTTACGGCGAGCTGGACGTGATCGCCCGCGACGCCCGCTTCCTCGTCTTCTGCGAGGTCAAGACCCGGATCGTCCGGGGCGCCGCCGGACGCGGGGCGCCCGAGGACGTCCTCGGCCCGTTCGCCGCGATCGGCCCGCGCAAGCAGCGCCAGGTGAGGGCGATGGCCCGCGAGTGGCTCTCCCAGGCGAGCCTCGACGGCCCAGGCGGCCCGCGCCTCAGCCCTCCGCGCCCGCCCGAGATCCGCTTCGACGCGATCGGGATCGGCTTCGACGCGAGCGGCCGGCTGCTCTCGCTCGAGCACCTCGAAGCCGCCTTCTGACCAGATCCGACCGTTCTGACGGCAGGTGGATGACAAACGTTGCGTTTTCCGCCACGAACGTCATCCAGCTGGCGCGAGGGGACGCCCCGGGGCGGGGCGCCGGGGGTGGCGGGACGCCGGGGGCGCGGCGGGGCGGCGGTGGCGCCGGGCCCGGGCGCCCGGGCTAGCTGCCCAGCGCCAGCTGGGTGTAGGCGATCGACTGGAAGGACATCCGGTGGAGCGGTGAGACGCCGTTGGCCGCTATGGCGGCGCGGTGCTCGGGCGTGGAGTAGCCCACGTTCGTCTCGAAGTCCCAGCCCGGATGCAGCTCGGCCACGCGGCGCATGTAGCGGTCGCGGCTCACCTTCGCCAGCACGGAGGCCGCGGCGATCGCGGCGCTGCGGCAGTCGCCGTCCACGACCGCGCGCTGCTCGAAGCCGAACTCCGGCACGCTGAAGCCGTCCACGAGGCAAATCGACCCGGGCAGCGCCACGCCCAGGAGGGCCGTCCGCAGCGCCTCGAGGTTCGTCTTGTGGAGCCCGCGCGAGTCGATCCCGCGCACGCAGCGCGACACGATCACCGATCGCGCTGCGGCGCGCATCACGAGCGGGTAGAGCTCCTCGCGCATCTCGGCGGTGTGCTGCTTCGAGTCGTTCAGCCGGGACAGGGCCCGGCGGTCCGCGAGCGTCAGCCGCTCGAGGTCGAACAGGACGCCGGCCGCGACGAGCGGTCCGGCGAGCGAGCCGCGGCCGGCCTCGTCGGCGCCCGCGACATAGCGGCAGCCCAGCTCGCGGTCGAACGCGAACAGGCGCCTGCCGGTCCGCGGCCGGCCCTTCGTCTTGCGCGCATTGCGCCTCGGCTGCGCAGGCGTGGTCTCGGGCCTCGGCATCCCCACTGGTGGCCGATGATAGGCGGGCTCACGGCGGAAGCCGCGCGGCCGTCCTCCTGAGACCTACAGGAAGCCGATGCGTCCGGGCGGCCAGTAGGTCATGAAGGCCTTGCCGATGATCCACTTCTTCGGCACCGGGCCCCACACCCGGCTGTCCTCGCTCTGGCCCCGATTGTCGCCCATCATGTAGTACTCGCCCTCCGGCACCGTGATCTCGCGCGGGAGGTTGCAGGTTGCGCATCCAGAGTCCAGATGCGCGAAGGACTCGCTCTGGCGCTTCCCATCGATGTAGACCGAGCCCTCGATCACCTTCAGGTGGTCGCCGGGCACTCCCACGACGCGTTTGATGAAGTTGGTGTCCGACTTCCCAGGGGTGTTCTCCGGGCAGGGCTGGTCACTTGGGTGCTGCGCCCCGCAGCGCTCGGAATCCGCACCGGCGGGCGGCTTGAACACCACGACGTCGCCACGGTCCGGGTCACTGAAGCGGAAGCTCACGCGGTCCACCAGCACGCGCTGGCCGATCTGGAGCGTCGGGACCATCGACTCGCTCGGGATCCGGAACGGCTTGACGAGGAAGGCCTGGATGCCGAGCGCGAGCCCCAGCGCGACGGCGACGATCATCACCAGCTCCACCAGCGAGTTGTGCTGGCGCTTCTGCTCGCTCTTAGCCACGGGAGGCCCCGGGGCCCGTCCTAGGAGGCCTGGTCGTCGCGGGCTTCAGGATCCACGTCGGGATCCTCGCCCGGCTCGTCGCCCGGCTGCTCGGCGGGTTCCTCCGCCGGCTCGTCGCCCTTGGCCTCGGAGTCCGCGACGGGCTCGGCCTCGGCGGGAGCCTGGTCGGCCTCCGCGGCGGGCTCGCCGCCGGCGCTCTGGGCGGCCTCGGCCTCGGGGGTGGGGTCGACGCCCGCGGCGCCTGCGTCCTCGGCGGCGGCCTCCTCGGCTGCCGCCTGCTCGCCGAGCTCCTCCTCGCCGGGGCGCGGGGCGTCGTCCGCCGGCATCGCGCCCTCCTCGATCAGGCCCGGCTCGACGATCTCCTCGGCGCCGGTCCAGCGGCGCTCACGGACGCGCGAGGCGCGGCCCACGCGCTCGCGCAGGTAGTAGAGCTTGGCGCGCCGCACGTCGCCGCGCGCGGCCAGCTCGATGCGCTCGATCTTGGGCGAGTGCACCGGGAACGTGCGCTCCACCCCCACGCCGAACGACTGCTTGCGGACCGTGAAGGTCTCGCGCACGCCGCTTCCCTGGCGCTTGATGACGATCCCCTCGAACACCTGCGTCCTGCGGCGGGTGCCCTCCACGACCTGGAAGTGCACGCGCACACGGTCGCCCGCCTGGAAGGACGGTACGCGGCGCAGCTGTGCGCGCTCGATGCTGTCGATTACACCTGACATAGGGCACAAAAAACGCGACTGTGGGAACGGTCGCGCGTGGACGGGCAATGGTAGCGAAGGAGTTGAGCGCTACTGCGGCCGGCGCATGCGGCTCTGCTCGAGCCGCCATTCGCGTACGCGCGCGTGGTCCCCGGAGAGAAG
>DASYMP010000010.1:0-10239 GCA_036009005.1 Thermoleophilaceae bacterium
CATCTCCGCCATGTACCAGGGGTCGATCCCGGTGCGCTCGCAGAGCTCCGTCTCGCTGTGGCCGCGGCGCACGGCCTCGAAGAGCAGCTCGTAGCGGTCGGCCGACGGAGTCTCGAGCTGCGCCAGCAGGTCGCCCTCGAACCCGGACGGGGTCACGTCGAGCTCGCGCGAGCGCATGGCCTTCACGAACGCCTGCTTGAAGGTGCGGCCGATCGCCATCGCCTCGCCCACCGACTGCATCGAGGTGTGCAGCCGGCCGTCCGCGCCCGGGAACTTCTCGAACGCGAAGCGCGGCCACTTCACCACCACGTAGTCGATGGTGGGCTCGAAGCTCGCGGGCGTCTTGCGCGTGATGTCGTTGTCGATCTCCTCGAGCGCGTAGCCCACGGCCAGCCGCGCCGCGATCTTCGCGATCGGGAAGCCGGTGGCCTTCGACGCGAGCGCGGACGAGCGCGACACGCGCGGGTTCATCTCGATGACGACGATCTCCTCGGTCTGCGGGTTGACCGCGAACTGGATGTTCGAGCCGCCCGTCTCGACCCCGACCGCGCGGATGACGGTGAGCGCCTGGTCGCGCAGCTGCTGGTAGAGCGCGTCCGAGAGCGTCTGCTGCGGCGCCACGGTCACGCTGTCACCGGTGTGCACGCCCATCGGGTCGATGTTCTCGATCGAGCAGACGATCACGACGTTGTCGTTGCGGTCGCGCATCACCTCGAGCTCGAACTCGCCCCAGCCGATCACGGACTCCTCCACGAGCACCTGCCCGATCGGGCTGGCCGCGAGCCCCTCGGCCACGACCTGCCTGTACTCCGTCTCGTTCCAGGCGATGCCGCCGCCGTGGCCGCCCATCGTGAACCCGGGGCGAACGATCGCCGGCAGGCCGACCTCGGGCAGCGCCCGCTCCGCCTCGCGCATCGACTTCACCGCGGCGCTGCGCGGCACCCGCAGCCCGGCGCGCTCCATCGTCGCGCGGAACAGCTCGCGGTCCTCGGCGCGGCGGATGGCGTCGTAGTCGGCGCCGATCAGCTCCACGCGATGCTTGCCGAGCGTCCCGTCCTCGGACAGCTCGCGCGCGAGGTCGAGTGCGGTGCCGCCGCCGAGCGTCGGGAGCAGCGCGTCCGGCTGCTCGCGCTCGATCACCTTCGCGACCGATGCCGGCGTGAGCGGCTCGATGTAGGTGCGCGTGGCGAACTCCGGGTCGGTCATGATCGTGGCCGGGTTCGAGTTCACGAGGATCACCTCGTAGCCCTCCTCGAGCAGCACCTTGCACGCCTGCGCGCCCGAGTAGTCGAACTCGGCGGCCTGCCCGATCACGATCGGGCCCGAGCCGAGGATCAGGATCCGCTTGATGTCGTCCCTACGCGGCAACGAGCCTCTCCAGGAAGCGGTCGAAGAGGTGAAGGGCGTCGTGCGGTCCCGGCCCGGCCTCGGGGTGGTACTGGACCGTCGACGCCGGCACGTCGCGCAGCACCAGCCCCTCCACCGTCCGGTCGTACAGGTTGAGCTGCTGGAGCTCGGCCACGCCGAAGTCGGTGTCCCAGCGCACGGACTCGTCGGTGTCGATCGTCCGCTGCCCGCCGGGACCGAGCACCGCGAAGCCGTGGTTCTGCGAGGTGATCTCGATCTTCCCGGTCTCGAGGTCCTTCACGGGGTGGTTCGCCCCGCGGTGGCCGAACGGGAGCTTGAACGTGTCGAGGCCCACCGCGCGGCAGAGCAGCTGGTGCCCCAGGCAGATGCCCCAGACGGGCACCTTGCCCACCACGCCGCGCACGTTCTCCACGATGTAGTCGAGCGCCGCCGGGTCGCCCGGCCCGTTCGCCAGGAAGACCGCGTCGGGGTCGCGCGCGAGCAGCTCGTCGGCCGTGATGTCGCACGGGTGGAGCTCCAGGTGCACGCCGCGCTCGCGCAGGTTGCGAACGATCGAGTCCTTGATCCCGGTGTCGATCGCGATCACGCGCGGCCCGTCGCCCTCGAGGATCACCGGCTCGGAGGGGGTGACATCGCGCGCGTAGTCGGCGCCCGCCATCGAGGGCTCGGCCATCACGCGCTCGCGGGCCTCGGACTCCGGCACGTCGCCGGCGAACACGCCGCCGCGCATCGCGCCCTTGTCGCGGATGTGTCGCACGAGCGAGCGCGTGTCGACGCCGGACAGAGCCGGGATGCCGCAGTCCGCGAGCCAGGTGAGCCAGCCGCCCTCGGCGTGCGCGGCGTCCTCGCGGTCGATGCCCTCGCGCATGATCACCGCGCGCGCGTGGATGCGGTCCGACTCCATGGCCGTCCGCGCCACGCCGTAGTTGCCGATCAGCGGATAGGTGAACACGATGATCTGCCCGGCATAGCTCGGGTCGGTCACGGCCTCCTGGTAGCCCGACATCGCGGTGTTGAAGACCACCTCGCCGGTCCCGGTCGCGGCGGCGCCGGCGGACTCGCCGTCGAAGCGGCTGCCGTCCTCGAGCAGCAGGTAGGCGGCGCTCATGCGACGGCGCCGAGCGCGAAGCTGCGCTCGCGGTAGGCCACCGAACCGTCGGCGATCGTCATGCGCACGCGGCCGGTCAGACGCCTGCCGGCGAACGCGCAGTTGGAGGAGCGGCTCTCGTAGCCCGCCTCGCCCACGTCCCACTCCGCCTCGAGGTCCACGAGGCAGAGGTTTGCAGGTGCGCCCGGTCGGATGACCGGTACCGGCAGGCCGAACGGCTCGCCGCCGGCCGTCATCCGCTCGATGAGCAGCGACAGGTCGAACACACCCGGCACCACGAGCCCCGTATGGAGCGCGGCGAAGGCGGTCTCGAGCCCGGTCACGCCCATCGGGGCGAGCTCGAAGGGCTGCTCCTTCTCCTCGCGCGCGTGAGGAGCGTGGTCGGTCGCGATGCAGTCGATCACGCCCGTGCGAAGCGCCTCGAGCAGCACCCGGCGGTCGCCGTCCGAGCGGAGCGGCGGGTTCATCTTCATGTTCGTGTCGAGCGTCCGGACCGCCTCGTCGGTGAGCAGCAGGTGGTGCGGCGTCGCCTCGCAGGTCACCTGGCAGCCGGCGGCCTTCGCGCTCTCGATGGCGGCGACGGTCTCACTCGCGGAGACGTGCTGCACGTGGATGCGGCCCTCCTCGTAGAGCGCGAGCGCGCAGTCGCGCGCGACCATCGAGGACTCCGAGATCGACGGGATGCCCGCCACGCCCAGCAGCGCCGACACCTCGCCCTCGTGCATCGCGCCGTCGCCCGACAGCGACGGGTCCTCCTCGTGGAGCGCGAGCACCCGGCCCGAGAGCCGCTGGTACTGGAGCGCCTGCCTCATCACACCGGCCGAGCGGACCGGCAGGCCGTCATCGGTGAAGCCGGCCGCACCCACGTCGGCGAGCTCCGCCATCTCGGTGAGGCGCTCGCCCTGCTGCCCCACGGTGATGGTCGCCATGAACCCGGTGGGGATGCGCGCCTCCGCGCGAGCGCGCTCTCGCAGCGAGCTGAGCACGGGCGCCGAGTCCACGACGGGGTCCGTGTTCGGCTGGGCGAGGATCGCGCCGAAGCCACCGGCCGCGGCCGCGCGCGTGCCCGAGTCGATGTCCTCCTCGTCCTCGCGGCCCGGCGTCCTCAGGTGCACGTGCGGGTCCACGAAGGCGGGGAACGCGTAGAGGCCCTCCGCCTCGACGACCTCGGCGCCGTCCGGCGCGTCGAGCGTCGGGCTGATCTCCGCGATGCGGCCGTCGCGCACCAGCACGTCGCACACGCCGTTCAGGCCCGAGCGCGGGTCGAGCAGGCGCGCGCCGCGCACCAGCACTGTCGCGGGCGGCGAGCCTGCGCAGTCGAGCTGGACGGCGCCGCGCGGCCCGTGGCCGCTCTCCGGGGCGGGTGTGGCGCTCATGCGGGCTGGGGCTCCTGCTCGGCGCCGGCGTGCACGGCGCTGGGCGCGCCGCGGCCCGCGAGCAGCTCGTAGAGCACGGCCATCCTCACGACCACGCCCGACTCGACCTGCTCGGCGATCAGCGCCTGCGGCGAGTCGATCACCTCGGCGGCGAGCTCGACGCCGCGGTTCACCGGACCCGGGTGCATCAGCAGCTGCGCGGGCCCGAGCCGGCGCCCGTCGATCTGGTAGCGGGCGGCGTACTCGCGCAGCGAGGGCACGAACGACCCGTTCATGCGCTCGCGCTGCATCCGCAGGGCGTAGACGACGTCGGCGCTGCCGAGCTCGTCGAGCGTGTAGCGCACCGCGCAGCCGAGCGCCTCGATGCCGCGCGGGATCAGCGTGGGCGGCCCGCAGACGGTCACCTCGCAGCCCATGCGCATGAAGGCCAGCATGTTCGAGCGCGCCACGCGGCTGTGGAGCACGTCGCCGACGATCCAGACCCGAAGGCCCTCGAGCGTGCCGACCCGGCGCTTCAGCGTGTAGAGGTCGAGCAGCGCCTGGGTCGGGTGCTCGTGCTTGCCGTCGCCCGCGTTGATGACGGCCGCGGAGGTCCAGCGTGCCACGAGCGCGGCGGCGCCGGCGTGCGGCGAGCGGATCACGATCGCGGCGGGGTCGTAGGCGGAGAGCGTCTGGATCGTGTCCTTCAGCGACTCGCCCTTGTCGACGGCCGAGCCGGCCGCCTTCAGCGTGATCAGGTCGGCGCTCAGGCGCTTGGCGGCGAGCTCGAAGCTCGACTGCGTGCGCGTGGAGGCCTCGTAGAAGAGGTTGATCACGGTGCGCCCGCGCAGGGTCGGCACCTTCTTGATCTCGCGGCCGGAGACCTCGGCGAAGCTCTCGGCGCGCCCGAGGATGCGCTCGATGTCGTCGCGCGACAGGTCGTCGACCGACAGCAGGTGGGGGTGCATCAGAGCGTCTCCTCCATGTGGGCGGCCGCGTCGATCGCGACCTCGTCCATCCCGTCGATCTCCTCGACGCGCACGTTCACGCGCTCGCCCCGGGCCGTGGGCAGGTTCTTGCCCACGTAGTCCGGCCGGAGCGGCAGCTCGCGGTGGCCCCGGTCGGCCAGCACCGCCAGCTGGACGCGGCGCGGGCGGCCGTAGTCGAACAGGGCCTCGATCGCCGCGCGCACGGTCCGTCCGGTGTAGAGCACGTCGTCGACCAGCACGACGGTGGTGTCCTCGACCGGGAAGTCGATGTGCGTCGAGTGGACCACCGGCTGGTAGTCCGCGCCGCGGATGCCCACGTCGTCGCGGTAGAAGCTGATGTCGATGTCGCCGAGCGGCACGGGCTCGCCCACGAGCTCGGCGACCAGGTCGCGCAGCCGCACGCCGAGCACGGCGCCGCGTCTGTGAATCCCGACGATGGCGACACCCTCGCCACCTGTGTTCTCGACGATCTCGTGTGCGATGCGCACCAGCGTGCGCCGCACGTCTTCGCGGTCCAGGACCGTCTTTTCGCTCACTCACTGCCCCTTCCTGGCCTCACGGGACCGGGTTAAAGGATGCGCGGCGAGCCTAGCACCCGTGGTCGGACGTAGCCGCCCCGTCATTCCGCTTCGAAACAGCGCTACTGTCAATGAAGTGACCCCCGAGCGCTCCAAGGCATACGGCAGGCTCATGACCGTCGTCTCCGCGGACGGGGACGGCGCGCTCGACGCCGGCGAGCAGCAGATCCTGCGAGACGCCGGCGACGCCCTGTTCTTCTGTGAGGACATCGCGCTCGACGACGACGCACGCGCCGCTCTCGGGCGGGTGAGCGACCTCGCCGGGCAGCTCGTGGGCGCCGAGCGCTGGGACCCGGAGCTCGCCGAGCGCGTGCTCCAGGACCTCGAGGACTGCGGCCCCCCGCAGCTCGTGCGCCTCGGCGACCTGCACTGACCGCAGGTGGCGTCCGTTACGGACGTTTAGCCCGCACGCGCCTCGGAAAACCGGTCTGGATGGAGCCGCCGGTCTACGCAGTTTGTGAGGAATGTGCCTTCTTGCGGGCGTTTGGTCGTCGCGCGTCGGGCGAGCAGGCGCCCGAGCGCTGCCCGGCATGCGGCAACGAGGTCAGGGTTCACGGACGCCGGGAGCGCTTTCCGTCGACGTATGTGGGCCGGATTGCTCGTGTCCTCCACCGGACTCCTCCGCTGAACGTCTGACGGCCCGCACGTGCAGAGGGTCGCCGCGCTCCGGGAACGGGATCTCGACGCGGTCGAAGTCGCGCGGGACGATCACGTTCTCGAACGCCGAGCGGGCCTCGTCGCGCACCTGCCCGCCCGCGTAGCGCGGTGAGATGTGGGTCAGCGCGAGCATCCGCACGCTCGCGGCGGCGGCCAGCTCCGCGGCCTGCGCCGCGGTCGAGTGGCGCGTCTCCCCGGCGCGCTCCGCCTCCTCGTCCATGAAGGTCGCCTCGTGCACGAGCAGGTCGGCCTCGAAGGCCACGAGCCGGGTCATGTCGGCGGGGGCGGTGTCGCCGGTGAGCACCACCTTGCGGCCGCGCCTCGGCTCGCCCATCACCTGCTCGGGGCGCACGCCGTTCACCTCGTCCCCACCCTGGAGCCGCCCGAAGTCGGGACCGGGACGCACGCCCAGCTTCCGGGCGAGCTCCGGGTCGAACTGCCCCGGCCGCGGGTCCTCGACGAGGGCGTACCCGAGCCCGGGCCCTCCGTGGTCGACCTCGAATGCGGCGATCCGGTAGCCGTCCCGGTCCAGCTCCTCGTTCTCCGCCAGCTCCACGAGCCGCACCGGGAACGTGAGCCGGCCGATCACCGGTGCGAGCAGCTCGTAGACGCGCCGCAGGCCGCGCGGCCCGTAGACCACGAGCTCACGCTCGCGCTGGCGAAGCGCAAACGTCTTCAGCATCCCCGGCAGGCCGAGCACGTGGTCGGCGTGGAAGTGCGTGAGGAAGAGCTCCTCGAGCTCGACGAGGCCGACCGACCGCATGAGCTGGCGCTGGGTCCCCTCGCCGCAGTCGAACAGCAGCCGGTCGCCGCCACGCCGCACGAGCGTGGCGGGCAGCCCACGCCGCGGGCTGGGCGAGGAACCGGCCGTGCCGAGGAAGAGGACGTCGAGGTCCATGGCGCCTATGTTGACTCGCGCGCGAGTTCGTCGTCGGACGCGGTGGTGATCAGAGCCGGATCAGCTCGCACTCGGCGGAGCCGTGCTCGATCCGAATCAGTCCCATCGTGTGCGCGGGCGCGCGGCGTCGTTCGGTCGGGCTGCCCGGGTTCAGGATCTGGAAGCCGTCCGGGGCCGGCTCGTGAAGCGGCATGTGCGAGTGCCCGAACACGACGATGTCGGCGCGCCCGCCGAAGCGGCGGCGCATCCGCTCGAGCCGGCCGGCCCTCGGACCCGCGTCGTGCACCATCGCGATGCGCACGCGGCCGGCCTCCACGATCCGCTCCGCGGGCAGCAGCCGGCGCACGTCGGCGCTGTCCACGTTCCCGTGCACACCGATCACGGGAGGCCCGATCGCCTCGAGCTCACGCAGGACCGCGAGGGTCGAGAAGTCGCCCGCATGGAGCAGCAGGTCGGCCGCTTCGATCCACGCGACGCACGCGGGAGGAAGCCGTCGGGCCCCACGCGGCATATGAGTGTCGGAGACGACCGCGATCAGCATCACGCCGCCGATCCGACCCATGCCTCGAACGAGTAGTCGGCGGCTCTCCGGACCCCACGTTGCTGGTTGTTCCGCGCCGGCTCCAGACGAAGGAAGCCGCGCGACGTCGGACAATCGTCGACTGGAAGCACGAAGACCTCGCACGGGTCGGGCACGTGCACGTGCATGAGGTCCGCGCGGCCGCGATAGCGCCGCTGCCCGTGGCCGTGATCGGTGCTTGCGCTATCGAACTCAACACATCCGCGGCGGACGCGGCCACACTTGACCTGGATGCGAAGGATTTCTGCGGCGCCGGTGACGACATCGAGGTCGAACGGCAAGCCGTCTCCGAAGGGAACCAGAACGTGGAACCCCGCCGCAGCGAATGCCTGGAGAACAGCGGCCTCCGCTGCGTTGCCTCGAGTGACCGTGCTCATTCGAAGGACGGTACGGCGAGGGCCGGACGAACGTGCGTTCGCTAGTTCTCAGTCGATTGAGGGCGCGGTGGATTGCATTAGCCTTGGGTGCCAAGCGCCCGTAGCTCAGTGGATAGAGCGCTCGCCTCCGGAGCGAGAGGTCGCAGGTTCGAATCCTGCCGGGCGCGTCACAGGGCGAGCGGTGGTTACACGACCCCCAAATGGGTACCGGCTCGTAGCGCGGCGGTCGTAGGGGCACTGCTACTGCGGCCGTAGCGCTTCGACTTCACGGGGACGGAACGGGTTGCGCGAGCGGTCTGGACGGACCTTTCTAAAACGAGAGGATCTGTTGTGGCGCAGTTCGACGATTCCGGACGGCCGGGGTGACCGGCAACGTCCTGGTGGTCGGCGCCGGCCTGACCGGTTGCACGATCGCACACCGCCTTGCCCGTGACGGCGTCCCGAGCGTGCTGCTCGAGCGCGCCGCCGTGCCCGGAGGCCTGATCAGGTCGGAGCACATGGACGGTGTGCTGTACGAGCCGCACGGCTCCCACATCTTCCACACGGAGGACGAGGAGGTCTGGGAGCTGGCGAACGAGATGACTCCGTTTCGTCCCTATCGGCATCGCGTCGACATCCTGGCCGACGGGAAGATCCTCAACTGGCCGATCCTGCTGTCCGACATCGACCGCCAATCGGACGGCGCCGAGATCCACCGGCAGCTCGAGGAGCGCCGCGGGCTCGACGCCGCGGCGCGCGCGGAGGCCGCGAATTTCGAGGAGTGGTGCCTCGATCTGATGGGGCCGATCCTCTACGAGCGCTTCATCCGCCCGTACACGGAGAAGCAGTGGGGCCGCCCGCCGCGCGAGCTATCGGCCCAGTGGGCGCCACGCCGCGTTTCGGTGCGATGGGACAACGACCCGTACCTGTTCCCGGACCCGTACCAGGGCTGGCCCGCGGGCCCGAACGGCTACACGGACCTGATCGACGGCCTGCTCGCGAGCCCGCTCACCGAGCTCCACACCGGTGTGGACGTGACGCTCGCGAACCTCGACGAGCAGCTCACTCGCTTCGACGCGAGCGCGGTCATCCTCACGTGCCCGCTCGATGTCTTCTGCGGCGGCGCCCTCGGGGAGCTCGAGTGGCGTGGGATCGACGTTCGCAGCGTCCACGTGCCCCACGTCGAGTACGCGCAGGGCGCGATGGTCGTGAACTACCCGGGACGCGAGTTCCCGTTCATCCGCATTCACGAGACGAAGCACGCGTCGGGCCAGCAGTGCGAGGGGACGGTCCTCGGGTTCGAGTTCACCGGCGCGCCCACGCGCTACTACCCGATCGAGACCGAGCGCAACAGGAGCCTCAACGAGCGCTACCAGGACCTCCTGCGCGAGGAGGTCGGGTCTCAGCGCACGTTCTTCGCGGGGCGGCTGGCGAACTACCTCTACATCGACATGGACGACTGCATGCGGCAGGCGCTCGATGCGACCGAGGAGGTTCTCGACGCGGTGGGTGCGAGCGCATGACGCCGCTCTGCGAGGCGAACCTCGAATGCCTTCCTCCCCGCGTCTCCCCGCCCGGGTACGACCGGCGGGCGCTCCGCTCGGGGGTGGCGCACCTGAGCGTCGGTTCGTTCCACCGCTCGCATCAGGCCGTCTACTTCGACGACCTGGCACGCGACGGCGAGCGCGACTGGGGCCTCGTGGGCATAGGGGTGCGGCGGCCTCGCCTGCGGGCGGCGCTGTCGGCGCAGAACGGTCTCTACACGGTCGTCGCCCGCGGGCCCGGCGGGGACGAGGCGCGCGTTGTCGGTGCCATGACCAACTACCTGTTCGCCCCGGAGGACGCGGCGGGGACGCTCGACGTCCTCGTGGACGAGCGCACCGCGCTCGTCACGCTCACGATCACGGGGAACGGCTACGAGCTCGACGCGGAGCCCGGCAGCCAACCGTCGACAGCGCTCGGCTACCTGGTCGAGGCGCTCGACCGGCGCCGCCAGCTGGGGCGAGCTCCGTTCACGGTCCTGTCGTGCGACAACCTGCCGGGCAACGGCACGGTCGCGCGCGACGCGGTAGTCGGCTTCGCGGGGCTTCGCGACGAGCGGCTGGCCACGTGGATCGAGCGGAACGTGGCCTTCCCGAGCAGCATGGTGGACCGCATCACCCCTCAGACCACCGCCGCGGATCGCGCTGCGGTCGCGCGCGACTTCGGCGTGATCGACCGCTGCCCCGTGATCACCGAACCGTTTTCGCAATGGGTGCTCGAGGACCGATTCTGCAACCGGCGCCCGCCGCTCGACCTCGTCGGGGCGCAGTTCGTGGAGGACGTGACGCCATACGCGCTCGTGAAGACC
>DASYMP010000011.1:0-6448 GCA_036009005.1 Thermoleophilaceae bacterium
CTTCCAGGACAAGCCGTTCGCGAAAGACAGCAAGGCCTACCACTCCGGCAAGAAGTTCCCGGCCAAGCCGGCCAGCGGCGGCGGCCTCGGCGGGATGCGCGGCCTGGCAGTGGGCGGCGTCGACTTCGCGGGCGCCCAGTACAAGCCGAAGGGCGACAAGCTGCACGTGTTCACGGCCATCGACGTGACGGTCAAGTTCGGCGGCGACAACAAGGGCAAGTTCGGCGGCGCCAGCGACATCAAGAGCAAGTGGAACACGTGGTACTCGAAGAACTACGGCGCGCTGCTCGACAACTACGGCACCGTGACCGCGAACATCGATCCCGGCAACCTCCCGCAGTTCTGCGGCGAGGAGATGCTCGTGATCACCTCACCCGCCAACTCCGCCGCCGCCGAGACGTTCCGGGCCGCCAAGCAGGCCCAGGGCTACTTCGCCCGCGTCAAGCTCACCGGCAGCGGCGCCGGGCAGATCGGCACGACGAAGGAGGAGATCCAGGCCTACATCCGCGGTGAGCTGAACGCGAACTGCTCCGTGCGGCCGCAGTACGTGGTGCTGCTCGGAAACACCGACGCGGTGCCCACGTTCATCCTGCCCTGCAACTCGGCCAGCGACATCGCCAAGTGCGACGTCGCCACCGACCTGCCGTACTCGCTCGACGGCAACGGCAGCGACCTGTTCGCCGACGTGATGCTCGGCCGCATCCCGGCCCCGGACCTGGACAGCGCGAACGCGGTCGTCAGCAAGATGGTCGGCTACGAGACGAGCGCGCCCTCGAACGACGTCGACTTCTACACGCACACGACCGTCACCGGGTTCTTCGAGCAGCGCTACGTCTGCCTCCTGAACGAGGGCGAGTCCGGCGCGCCCAACTGCAAGGAGGCGAACGGCCCCGTGACCGGCCACCTCGAGCCCGACTACACAAACCACAAGGACGGGCGCGGGTTCACGAAGACGGCCGAGAGCATCCGGACCGCGATGGTGAACGCGGGACTCGACGTGGACCGCGTCTACACGAAGGGCGACGACCCGCAGGTGATCCCGGAGCAGTACTACGACGGCACGCCGATCCCCGACTACCTGCGCCTGCCGGCCTTCCCCTGGGACGGCGACGGCAACGACCTGCTGGACCACTACAACGACGGGCGCAGCCTGATCCTCCACCGCGACCACGGCTACAACTACGGCTGGCTCCACCCGTTCCTCGGGAACATCAACGTGTTCCAGCTGAACAACGGCACCCGGCTGCCGGTCGTGTTCGGCGTGGACTGCGCGAGCGCGACCTTCGACCTCCCCGGCTCGCCCAGCTTCGTGGAGGCTCAGGTGATGAAGCCCGACGGCGGCGCGTTCGCCGGCTTCGGCGACACGCAGGTGAGCCCCACCTGGCCCAATAACCACATGGCGTACGGCTTCTTCGACGCGATGTTCCCCGACACCCAGCCGAACTTCGGCTCGGACGTCGCGACCACGCGGCTCGGCGACATCCTGCTGAGCGGCAAGAACTACATGGCCTCGCAGAACAGCGGCGCGGCCGAGTACCAGGAGCACTACCTCTACCACCTGCTCGGCGACCCGTCGGCGCAGGCCTGGGTGAGCACGCCGGTCGATATCGACGTGAGCAAGATCGACGTGGTGCTGGTGCCGATCACGACGCCGGGCGGGCCGCCGTTCCGCGTGCACGTGGACATGGGCGACCAGGGCATCGAGACGCCGACGGTCGTGACGCTCTACCACCAGGGGAACGTGGTCGGCCGCGGCGTGGTCACCAAGGGCACCGTGGACATCACCCCCGAGGCGCCGGTGGGCAGGAGCGAGCTCGTGACCGCGTTCGAGCAGGACAGGGCGCTTCCGGCCCAGAAGGCGGTCGCGCTCCGTTAGCTTGCAGCGCGTGCGTCGCCCGGCCGCCGAGAAGCTCCAGGCTTGGATCGTCACCGGCCCGCTCGGCCACCTCTGGAGCGCGCTCGCCGACATGACGATCATCTGGGCGCGCTACCTCGCCCACCGCGCGCGCCGGGGACGGGCCTAGCCGGTGGGCGCGGCGCTCGGCTGGGGCGTTGCCGCGGCGTCGTCGCTCGTGATCGGCGCGCTGATCGGGCTCGCCCGGCCGTGGCCGAAGCGAGCGATCGGCCTCGTGCTCGGCTTCGGCGCAGGTGCGCTGATCAGCGCGGTGAGCTTCGAGCTCGCCGAGGAGGGCGTGCGCCTCGGCGGCGCGGCACCGGTGGCGATCGGGCTGGCGGTCGGGGCGCTCGCGTACTACTTCGCGTCGATCAGGGTCGCCTCGATGGGCGGTGGCGGCGCGCTCGCGCGCGGCGCCTTCCTGGACGGCATCCCCGAGCAGCTGGTGCTTGGCATCGGGCTGGCGAGCGGTGCCCCGGTCAGCGTGGGGCTGCTCGCCGCGATCTTCGTCTCGAACCTGCCGGAGGCGATCGGCGGTGCCACCGACATGAGGCGCGAGATGCACAGCGAGCGGAGGGTCGCGCTCGCCTGGATCGCGATCGCCGCGCTGTGCGCGCTCGCGACCGTGATCGGCTACGCGGTCGCGGACGCCGCTCCGGACGAGCTCCAGGCCGGGGTCAACGGCTTCGCCGCGGGCGCGCTGCTCGTGATGCTGGTCGACTCGATGATCCCGGAGGCCACCGAGCAGGCAGGACGCATGACCGGCCTCGTCACCGCGCTCGGCTTCGCGGTGGCGGCCGGACTGTCGCTGGCCTGATCAGCCGCGCCGGCGCGATACGAGGAAGCCGAGCGCCGCGCCGATCAGCATCGACAGCGCGATCACGACGATCAGCGGCGTCCGCCAGTTGCCGAGCGCCCAGTTGACCTTCACCTCGTCGAGGTTCAGCGCCGCGAACGCGATGCCGAGCGCGGCGAGCACGACGGCGGCGATCTGGCGTCTCTCCACGCGCGCAACCTACCGCAGGCTGGCGGGCGCGGGGAGGCGGCGGAGCCGCTGCCTGTAGCCGTTCATAACGGCGCGCGGGAAGTCCGCGTGGGTCTGCGTGCGCAGCCGCGCGACGCGCTCGCGGTGGAACGGGCTCTCGCGGCTCTCGTTGTGGCCGATCACGTTGCGCATGGCGATCCCGTAGCGGCCCTGGAGCGCCCGCGTGAGCCGCAGCGAGGACGCGAGCTGGCGCCGGTTCCGCATCACCTGGGCGTCGCTCTGGCCGACGTGCTCGATGCCGATCGCCGTGTAGTTGAGGCCGACCGTGTGGCGGCACATGATCGAGGTCGGCACGAGCCGGTAGATCGCGCCGTCGCGGTCGATCACGTAGTGCGAGCAGACGCCGGGCAGCTCGTGCAGCTCGGGGTCCGGCTCGTTGCGCGAGAAGTAGCTGAAGACCGGCGCGAAGCTCGATGTCGCGGTGTAGTGCTCGACGATCACGCGCGGGTTCTCGAGGCGGTAGTCGTGGATGTCGTAGTGGCGCTCGGCGTAGTCGGCCATGTCGGCCTTGCGCTCGGCGCCGAACGGGATCGGCCTGGCCAGCTCGCGCGGCGGCGCGATCGCGGAGGCCAGCGCGAGCACCGCGCCCGCGTGCCGGCTCACCCCGGCGGCCGGGAGCGGCCCGCCGGGCAGCTCGACCACGAACGCGGTGTCGCCCGCGAACGTGTGGTTCTGCCAGGAGACGGCCGTGCCGTGGTAGCGCGGGAGGCTCTCGCGCGGCAGTCCGCTGCGGGCCGAATAGAGCCGCTCGAGCGTGGCGTCGCCGGTGCTCTTCACGACGATCCGGAGCGCCTGGTGGTACCACAGCGTCACGCGCGGCCGCTCGCGCCGGATGAAGCGCTGCATCACCTGCGTCTCGGCCTCGGAGGCGGGTCCCGGCCCGGACTCGTAGACGCCGTCCTGCTCCTGCCAGCGGTACGGGAAGTTGCGGTTCAGGTCCACCCCGTTCGCGTTGTGGCGCTCGTTCGCGGCCGAGCCGTCGGGGTTCGCGTCGTCCACGAGCCAGATCGCCGTGCCGCGCGGCGGGTGCATGCGACGCAGGCGCGCCACCACCGCCCTGCCGGCCGGCTCGTTGCCGTGCACCTGTCCCACCACGAGCACCTTCACGCGTGCGCGGGGGCTGCCGACGAGCGTGGCCCGGATCGGCCGTCCCTGCTCCGAGCGGCCGATCGTCTCCCAGTCGTGCGCCTGGGCGGGCGCGGGGCCCGCCGCTGCCGCGGCGGCGGCCACGCCGGCGAAGAAGCTGGACAGGACCACGAGTCCGAGTATGGCGACCGCGCTAGGGTCAGCCGCTCGTGATCGAGGAGCTAGCGGAACTCGCGGCCGCGGGAGGGCGGATCGCCATCGACACGGAGTTCGTCTCGGAGCGCCGCTACCAGGCGCTGCTCTGCCTCGTGCAGGTGGCGGTGCCCGACCCCGAGGCGGACGACGGCGTTCGCACCGAGGTGCTCGACCCGCTCGAGGGCGAGCCCGACTTCGGCCCGCTCGCGCGCGTGCTCGCGGACCCGGACGTGGAGGTCGTGATGCACGCGGGGCGCCAGGACGTGGCGATCCTGCGGCGCACGCTCGACACCGAGGTCACGAACATCTTCGACACGCAGGTGGCCGCGGGCTTCCTCGGGTTCGGCAACCAGGAGGGCTACGAGTCGCTGGTCCGCAAGGTGCTGAAGGTGAAGCTGAAGGGCAGCGAGGGCTTCACGCGCTGGGACCGCCGCCCGCTGACGCCGCAGCAGCTCGAGTACGCCGCGGACGACGCTCGCCTGCTGCTCACCCTCGGCGGCGAGCTGGAGCGGCTGCTCGAGGAGCGCGGCCGGCTCGAATGGGCGCGCGAGGAGTCGCGCTGGCTCGAGGGCGTGAGCGACGAGCGCGACGCTGAGCGCTCGTACGAGCGCCTGCCCCGGCTCAGCCGCCTGAGCGAGGCCGCGCGCGGCGTGGCACTGGAGCTCGTGGAGTGGCGCGAGGCCGAGGCACGCGGAGCCGACCGACCGCCCGGCTCGGTGCTCCCCGACCAGGCGCTCATGGAGCTCGCGAAGCGCACGCCGCGCGACAAGCAGGGCCTCGAGCAGATCCGCGGGCTGCCGCCGCAGACGCTTCATCGGCGCGGCGACGCGCTGCTGGGCGCGGTCGAGCGCGGGCGCGACCGCCAGGCGCCGCCCGCACCCGCCGAGCCTCCCTCGCGCGACCCGGCCGACGCTCCGCTCGTCTCGCTCGCCCAGGCGCTGGTGCGCCACCGCTCGATGGAGTCGGGCGTCGCGGTGGAGCTGATCGCCACCCAGTCCGAGCTGTCGACGCTCCTGGCGGCGCTCCGCAGGGGCGAGAGCGACGACAGCGTGCGCGTGGCGCGCGGCTGGCGGCGCGAGCTGGTCGGGGACGAGCTGCGCGAGCTGGTCGAGGGCCGCCGCGCGCTCAGCGTGGACCCGGACGGCGGCCTGGTCGTCAGACCCACCTGAGCGCCGCCGCATTTCGCGCTTAGCGCCCGCGCTTCCGGGGAACGGGCGGCGTTAGGGGGATCTGGACATTCGTCGGGGCAGACTTGCAGCGGCCGCGTCGGTGGCGGCGATCGCGGCGCTCGGAGCGCCGCCGGCGCTCGCAGCGGCGCTGCCCGGGCCGGTGGTGGCGTTCGACAGCGGCCCGGGGCAGACGCGCGACACCACGCCGACCTTCTCCTTCAGCGCGAGCGATCCCCTCGCGAGCTTCGAGTGCGCGCTCGACGGCGCCGCGGCCGAGCCGTGCAGCTCGCCGCACACGACCGACCCGCTCGAGGACGGCGTGCACAGCCTCGAGGTTCGGGCCACCGGCTCCGACGCGAACCCGGGTGAGTGGGCGGCGCGCGACTTCAGCGTCGACACGACGCCACCCGAGACGATCCTCGTGAGCGCGCCGCCGGCGCAGACCAGCGAGCGCGCTCCGCGCCTCGAGTTCGCCGCGGGCGAGGCGGGCGTCACGTTCGAGTGCAGCCTGGACGCGAGCACGTTCGCCCCGTGCGGCTCGCCGTGGAGCCCGGGCGAGCTCGACGCGGGACGGCACCTCGTCGCGGTGCGCGCCCTCGACGCGCTCGGCAACCGCGACGGTTCGCCCGCGGTCGCCGTGTTCAGCGTCCAGAGCTCGCCGGTGAGCGCCTCGTCACCGGCCACCGTGACCGCCGGCGTGCGCAGGCTCGCGGAGGCGCTCGCCCAGAACCTCGACGGCGTGGCGCGCACGCTCTCCACGAGCGAGATCCCGACCCTCCTCGGCAGCGGGAACCTGAGCGTTGCCGGCATGCGCGCGCTCGTGCCGGGCACGCTCACGGTCACCGTGGCGCCCGCCGGCGGCGGACCCGCCGTCATCGCCGGCACGCTCACCGCGGGCGCGGGCACGACCGGAGCGCTCACGCTGCGGCCGACCGACGCGGGGCGCCGGCTGCTCCAGCGCGCCAACTCGGTGCCGGTCGTGCTCACCGCGCGCTTCACGAGCCGCGGCCTGTCGATGTCGTCGAACCGCCGCGTGCGCCTCGTGCGCGACTGGCTCAC
>DASYMP010000012.1:0-1660 GCA_036009005.1 Thermoleophilaceae bacterium
GCGATGCTGCTTGCCCACCACCTCTACGAGCAGGTGAAGCCCGGGCAGGCCGCAGAGATCGAGCAATGGGTCACGGCGTATGAGCGGGCGATCCGAGAGGCCAGCGGCGAGAACCAGGTCCTGTGGGAATCGTGCTCGACGCTTGAGCGGCGCGTACTCAAGACAGTGGCGCACCGCAGCGTCCCGCTCACCGGAAAGGAAGCAGCGCAGCGCTTCGGCTTGGCGAAGAGTGGCTCCACCCAGGCCGCTGTGGACCGGCTCCTCGCCGAGGGGCACCTGATCCGTGACGATTCCGCACGCAGCCGTCTGCGGGTCCTCGACCCTTTCCTGGCGTCGTGGTTGCGCGAGGGCCCGGCGACCTAGCATCCGGCCCGTGCATCCCGGGCTACAGGCAGCTGACGAGAAGATGCGCGCGGCGGGCCAGTCCGAGGCCGCGCGCCAGACGTTCGCCAGGCTGTTCGAGCGCCTGCTCGCGGGGGACAGCGGTGTGATCCACGGCGACGAGCTCGAGCCGGTTCACGATCTGCCGGCGTTCGAGGATCTGCCCTCGGATGCTGCCGCGCCGCTCGACCGCGCCGTGGTCGTAAAGCTGAACGGCGGCCTCGGCACGAGTATGGGCCTGCACAGCCCGAAGTCGCTGATCGAGGTGAAGCCGGGCGTCACGTTCCTCGACGTGATCGTCCGCCAGGTGCTCGCGCTGCGCCGACGTCACGCGTGCCCGCGCCTGCCGCTCGTGCTCATGAACTCGTTCTCGACGCGTGACGCCAGCCTCGCGGCGCTCAGCCGCTACCCGGACCTGCCCGTCGACGACCTCCCTCTCGACTTCCTGCAGAGCATGGAGCCGAAGCTCGTGGCGTCGGACCTCACCCCGGTCGAGTGGCCCGCCGACCCCGCGCTCGAGTGGGCTCCGCCTGGGCACGGCGACATCTACCCCTCGCTCGTCGGCAGCGGGATGCTCGACACGCTGCTCGAGCGCGGCTACGAGTACGCCTTCGTCTCGAACGCCGACAACCTCGGCGCCGTGCTCGAGCCGCGCATCCTCGCCTGGTTCGCGGCTGAGCGGCTGCCGTTCGTGATGGAGGTCGTGGAGGGGACGGATGCCGATCGGAAGGGCGGACACATCGCGCGCCGCGACGGCCGGCTCGTGCTCCGCGAGACCGCCCAGGCGCCGGAGGGCGACGACTCGTTCGGCGACTACCGGCGCTGGCGCCACTACAACAGCAACAACCTGTGGATTCACCTCCCGGCGATCGCGGAGCGCGGCGGCGCGCTCGACCTGCCGCTGATCGTGAACCGCAAGACGGTCGACCCGTCCGACTCGAGCTCGCCCGAGGTGATCCAGCTCGAGACGGCCATGGGCGCGGCTATCGGGGCGATCGACGGCGCCGGCGCGCTGCGTGTGCCGCGCACGCGCTTCGCCCCGGTCAAGACGACAAACGACCTGCTCGTGGTGCGCTCTGACGCCTACGTGCTGAGCGACGACGACGCCCGCATGGAGCCGGCGCCCGAGCGCGCGGGCATGGATCCGCCCGTCGTGGACCTCGACCCGCGCTTCTACAAGCTGCTGCCCGACTTCGAGGCGCGCTTCCCGAGCGGCCCGCCGTCGCTCCTGCGCGCGGAGCGGCTCGTGGTGCGCGGCGACGTGGTGTTCAAATGAGGG
>DASYMP010000013.1:0-1865 GCA_036009005.1 Thermoleophilaceae bacterium
GCCGCGACGTGCTCGCATGGATGGCGGCGAGCGCGTCGCGGCGAGCATCCTGGAAGCCGAGGGCGAGCAGGCTGAGCTCGACGGAGCGCGCCTCCTGGGCGCCGTCCTGCGGACATCCGCGCGGGTATCCGCGCACGCAGCGTTCGAGCCGGCAGCTCGCGAAAACGCAGTCGGACGCCGCCTGGGCGTCCACTTGATCATCGCACTCGCCAGGAACTAGACTCGGCCTCTCAGCAGCCAGTCAGGGGAGCAACCGTGTCCGCGCCAACCGCCGCCGGGACGATCACCGAGACCGCAATGGCCTTCTTCGACGCCTGCGAGACGGGCAGAGGCTGGGAGGGGTGCAGTCCCTACTGCCACCCCGACGCCGGCTTCTCCTCGCAAGCCGAGCCACTCGCGGACATCGCGACGCTCGAGGGCTACGCCGAGTGGATGAAGGGCCTGCTCGTGATCGTGCCCGACGGGAGCTACGTCGTGAAGTCGTTTGCGACCGATGCCGAGCGCGGGAACGTGTGCGCCTACGGCGTCTTCTCCGGCACGCATACCGGCGAGGGCGGTCCGCCGCCCACCGGCCGGCACGTGAGCTCGGACTACGTGTACGTCATGGAGTTCACCGGCGGCCGCATCCGCCACCTCACGAAGATCTGGAACGCCGGCTGGGCCATGCGCGAGTTGGGCTGGGCGTAGGGCGGCGCACACACCTCGCCGCGAGCAGACGTCGTGAGTGGGCAGGAGCCCGCGCTCGACCTCGCTCGTGTCGCCTCGACCTGATGACCGGCGTCGCGAGCGAATACCCCCAACGGGATTCGAACCCGTGTTACCGGCGTGAAAGGCCGACGTCCTAGGCCACTAGACGATGGGGGCGCGCGCCGAGGGTACCAACCGTCGGAGCACCGTCCGGACGCCTCGGTACCTTGACATGCCATGGCGAGTCACACCACTCCGGGAGCCGGCGCTCTCGGGTGCTGCCCGCACTGCGGCTCGCGGCTCGCGTACCCCCTGCATTGCAAGCGCGCCGGGGAAGACACGTGGAAGCTGCGCCTGCGCTGTCCCGACTGCGAGCACACCTGGAGCCGGAGCGCCCCCACGCTCGAGGTGCGGCGCTTCGACAGGCGCCTCGCCGACGACCGGCGATCCCTCGTGGAGCACCTCCGCGAGATCGAGCGGATCGAGCGCGAGAGCGAGATCGAGCGCTTCTCGACGGCGCTCGCCGCGGACGCGATCCTGCCCGAGGACTTCGCCCGCTGACAGCCCTCCACGGGGGGCTGGAAACCTCTCGTGCTCGCGTGGTAGATTTTGCCCGCCGACCCGCCACGGTCGGTGAACGAACCTTGCAATGAGAGCTTTTCAGCCCCGCTGCCAGGCTTCGTTTTAGGCGTTCAACCTGGGAGGTAGCGGGGTGGCGACCGGGACCGTGAAGTGGTTCAACGACGCGAAGGGCTACGGCTTCATCGCGCCCGACGAAGGCGGGAAGGACCTGTTCGTGCACCACACGAACATCGTCTCCTCCGGCTTTCGCACATTGACGGACGGATCGCGCGTCGAGTACGAGGCGCGCGAGGGCACCAAGGGGCCCGAGGCCGTCAACGTCGCGCCCATCGGCTGACGGGGAAACGGGAGGGGCCGGCGGCGCTGCGCGTCGCCGGCCCCTTCGTCGTTCTGCGGTCGGTCAGAGCGGGACGGTGAGGCCCGCCGCCTCGGCGCGAGCGGCCACCTCCGCCCGCCGCGGGTAGGCCGGCTGGCAGCCCTCGCGCTCGACGGAGATGGCGGCGGTCACGAGCGCGAGCTGCGCCGCCTCCGCGAGCGGCGCGCCGGCAGCGAGCCCGGCGCACAGCGCGCCGGCGAACGCGTCCCCGGCGCCGGTC
>DASYMP010000014.1:0-17546 GCA_036009005.1 Thermoleophilaceae bacterium
GGCGCGGCCACCGCGACCGTGAACCGGGTGCCGGTCCTGCTGCTCGCCTCGGACACGTTCGCGAACCGGCGCCAGGGGCCGGTGATGCAGGCGCTCGACCACGGCGCCGAGGCCGACGTGACGGTGAACGACGCCTTCCGGCCGGTGAGCGCGTACTTCGACCGCATCACGCGGCCGGAGCAGCTGATCGCCACGCTCCCCGAGGCGATGCGAGTGCTGCTCGACCCGGCCGAGACGGGCGCGGTGACGCTCTCGCTCCACCAGGACGTGCAGGCGGAGGCGGGCGCGTTCCCGGAGGAGCTCTTCGAGCCGCGCGTGTGGAGCGTCACGCGCCGGCCGCCGGCGGACTCGGAGCTGCGCGCGGCCGTCGAGGCGCTGCGCGCGTCGAAGCGGCCGCTCGTGATCGCGGGCGGCGGCGTGCGCTACTCGGAGGCGCTTGCGGAGCTGGCCGAGCTCTCGGCGCACGCCGGGCTGCCGGTTGCCGAGACCTCGGCGGGCAAGGGCGCCCTGCCCGGCGGGCCGCTTGCGCTCGGAGGGATCGGCGTGACCGGTACGCGCGCCGCGAACGCGCTCGCGCACGACGCGGACCTCGTCGTGTGCGTCGGTACCCGCCTGATCGACCTGACCACCGGCTCGCTGTCGCTGTTCCAGGACCCGGAGGTGCGCTTCGTCGGCGTGAACGTGCGCCCCCGCGACGCCCACAAGCTCGGCGCCCTGCCGCTGGTGGCGGACGCGAAGCTCGCGCTGCGTGCGCTCGCGGACGCGCTCGGCGACTGGCACGCCCCCGAGGAGTGGCAGGAGCGGGCGCGCGCGGAGAGCGAGCGCTGGCGGGGCGAGTTGGCCGACGACCTCGCGCCGCGTCCGGACGAGCTGCTCACCCAGGGCCAGGTGCTGGCGACGCTGAACGAGCTGACGAGCCCGGACGACCGCCTCGTGGTGGCGTCCGGCACTCCGCATGTGGACGTGCACAAGCTCTGGGATCCCGCCGGCTCCGCGCCCTGCCTGATGGAGGTCGGCTTCTCGTGCATGGGCGGCGAGATCCCCACCGCGATCGGTGTGCGGTTGGCCCGCCCCGACGAGGGCGAGGTCTACGCCCTGATCGGCGACGGCACCTACCTGATGGGAAACACCGGCGAGCTGGTCACGGCGCGTCAGGACGGGCTCAAGGTCACGGTGATCGTGATCGAGAACCAGGGCTACCAGTCGATCCACGCGCTCCAGCGGAACCGGACGGGAAGGAGCTTCGGGCTCGAGTTCCGCGAGCGGACCGACGGCGCCGGGCTCGCCGGCGACTACGTCGAGGTGGACTACGCGGCGAACGCGCGCAGCCTCGGGTGCGCCGCATTCGGCGTGTCGTCGCCCGAGGGACTTCGCGACGCGATCGACGCGGCGCGGGACGAGACGGGCCCAACCGTGATCGTCGCGCGCGTGGAGCCACGCCGCCTGCTGCTCGACTCGGCGTGCTGGTGGGACGTGGGTGTGGCGGAGCTCTCGGAGCGAGCCGAGACACGGACGCTCGCAGCCGAGCACGCGCGCGGCCGGGCGCTCCAGCGCCACTACGGCTGAGCGGCGTGAGGATCGTCGCCACCGCCGAGGTGCCCGCCGTCGCGCGCGAGGCGTTCGCACGGCTCGGTGAGATCGTCGTCGACGGCGCCGGGGAGGGCCGCGTCGCCGGGGCCGAGGTGCTGATCGTCCGCGGCACGCGTGTGGACGCCGCGCTGCTCGCGCGCGCGAACCACCTGCGCGCGCTGGCGCGCACCGGGGCCGGCTACGACAACGTCGACGTTGCGGCGGCCACGCGGCGCGGGATTCCCGTCGTCTACGCGCCCGGAGTGGGCAGCCAGCCCGTGGCGGAGGGCACGCTCGCGCTCATCCTCGCGGCGGCGAAGCGGCTGCGTGAGCTGGGCGCGGTGGTCCACCACGGCAGCTGGACGTCGCGCTACGACGTCGTGGGCCTCGACCTCGCGGGGGCGTGCCTCGGGGTCGTCGGCCTCGGCGCGATCGGTGCCCGCGTGGCGGCTCTGTGCCGGGCGCTAGGGATGCACGCGATCGCTCACGATCCGGCGCTGAACGGCGCGTCGGCGGATGGCGTCGAGCTCGTGTCGCTCGGGGAGCTGGTCGCGCGTGCCGACGTGATCTCGCTCCACTGCGCGCTCACCGAGGAGACGCGCGCGCTCGTGGACCGCGCCTTCCTTGCCCGGGTGAAGGCGGGCGCGATCCTCGTGAACGCGGCGCGCGGCGAGGTTCTGGAGAGCGAGGACGCGCTGGCCGACGCGCTCGCGAGCGGCCGGCTGTCCGCGGTCGCGCTCGATGTCTTCCCGAGCGAGCCGCCCGAGCCCGGGCACCGCCTGTACGCGGACCCACGCGTGATCTGCACGCCGCACACCGTGGGCCTGACGCGGCGCTGGAACGAGGAGGTCTTCGAGGCGCTCGCCACGGGCGTGGAGCGCGTCCTGGCCGGCGAGCGGCCGCCGAATCTGTTGAACCCGGACGCATTGTCGCGTTGACCCATTGCCGACTCCGTGATCCAATCTCTGGAATGGCCCGTCTTCACCGCGAAAGCATGCGGATCCTCATCGCTGAGATCGTCTTCGGGGAGCTCGCCCCCGGCGACATGCTCCCGCGCGAGACCGACATCGCCGAGCGCTTCGCGGTGAGCCGCGGCGTCGCACGCGAGTGCATCCGCGGGCTCGAGGAGCGAGGCCTCATCAGCGTCCGCCACGGGAAGGGTGCGACGGTCAACCCGCCGTCGGCCTGGAACGAGTTCGACCCCGATGTGCTCGCCGCGCTGCTCGAGGGACCGAAGGCGGTCGAGATCCTCTCCGAGTACATCGAGTGCCGGCGCATCCTCGAGGTCGAGGCGGCTGGGCTCGCGGCCGAGCGCGCCACCCCCGAGACGCTCGCGGCGATGCGTTCGGCCTACGAGCGCATGGAGGAGAGCACGCGCCAGCTCGTGTCGGGCACGGCCGAGAAGCTGTTCCACGAGGCCGACGTCGCGTTCCACGAGGCGCTGATCGCCGCGACCGAGAACAAGGCGCTCGGCAACCTCGTCCAGCGCCTGCACGCGGCCCTGCTCACCGCGCGCTACCCCCTCGCGCGCCCCCAGAACCGCGTGGACCGAGCGCTCCCCGAGCACGAACGCATCCTCAGCGCGGTCGCATCCGGCGACGCCGACGAGGCCCGCGCCGCGATGCGCGAGCACCTCGGCACCGTGGAGGGCTACCTGCGCGACCACGCCGCGGAGAAGAACTCGGGCGCCGCGGCGGAGCCGGCCGCGGCGGGCTGACCCGGCGGCCTGCCTCGCCGCGCATCGCGCGGGCGCACACCGCGCGGGCGCACACCGCGCGGGCGCACGCGGCGCGCGCGTACGCCGCGCCACCCCCGCACGGCGGCGGTGAGGGGGTCCGTGGACTTCTGACCGTGTATTACACGGTCAAGTGACCTCGGACCCTTCGGGGGGTCCGGCGTCCGGGGGTCCGGCGTTTCGGGGGTCCGGTGTCGATTTCTCCCGCCTGGCGGGAGTAAGCGACCTCGGACCCCTTCAGTGCGTAGTTCGCGGGCCCCAGCCGTGCGCGCCCCCTCGATGCCGCCGTTCGCCGGCGGGGGCGCTCACGCGACGAGGGTCTCCAGCGCGCGCTCCAGGCCGGCGTCGCCCACCTGGCGGACCTCGAGCGGCAGTTCGATGGCGCTCGCCGCGCGCTCCGCGGCCAGCTTCGTTCCGAGCGTCGGGCGCTGGGCCAGCCAGATCACGCGCCTGTAGTTCCCGAAGTACTCGTCACGCAGCTCCGGGTGGCGGTCGAGGCCGAGCTCGCGCATCACGGTGTGCTCGAACGTGCGGGCGAGGAAGTCGGTGAGGAAGTAGGTCCCCGGCTCCTCCTCGAGCGCCTCGCGCACCTCCTCGCGAGCGAACAGGTCATAGCAGTGAGCGCCGGACAACCGAGCCACGCCTGAGCCGGACAACGCGGCATCGAGAGCACCATAAGTGCCGCAGTCGGCATACGCGACGGCAACCCGATCGTACGAGCTGGACAACGAGGCGAGCTCCGACGACACGGCCGGAGCGATCTCCTCGGGCCGGTTGTGCAACAGGGCGGGCACGGGATGCACGTCGATGACCCAGCCGCGCCGGCGAGCGATCTTCCGCACGTCCGCCGCGAGCGCGCCGCAGGCTATGACCGCGGTCCTCATCCGGGGAACGCCAGCTGGTCGATGAACGCGTCGTTGAAGTCGCTCCGGCCTGAGAGCTCCACGTAGCGCACCTCGCCCAGGATCGAGCGTGCCTCGGCGCGCTCGCGCAGCGACAGCGCGGCGATCTTCGCTCCCTCGCCGGCCACGTTGCCGGCCGACACGATCCGCGTCAGCGCGATCCGGGGCACGAGCCCGATGCGCACGGCCGCCGCGGGTGACAGGTACTGGCCGAAGCTGCCGGCCAGGAGCACCTGCGACACGTCCTCGGGCTCCATGCCGAGCTCGCCGAACAGGATCTTCCAGCCCGTCGCGATCGACGCCTTCGCGAACTGCAGCTCGCGGATGTCGCGCTGGGTGAGGTACACCGACGCCGCCGGGTCGTCGCCGCCCTTCCAGGCGAGGACGAACACCCGCTCCTCGCCGATCTTCGTGAGGCGCGGGGCGAGCGAGGGCGACAGCTCGGCGGCCTCCTCGTCGGGGATGTAGCGGCCGGAATGGTCGAGCAGCCCGACCCGCACCAGCTCGGCGACCGCATCGACGAGGCCCGACCCGCACATACCCACGGGCTCGATGTCGCCGATGACCTCCAACGTGATGTCGTCATCGGTCAACCCGACGCCCTCGATCGCGCCCTCGGCGGCGCGCATGCCGCAGCGGATCTGCGCCGCCTCGAACGCGGGGCCGGCGGGCGCCGCGGTGGCCACCACGCCCTCCTGGCTTCCGAGCGCGATCTCCGAGTTCGTGCCGACGTCGATGAAGAGCCGGATGCGCTTGTCGCGCGTGAGGCCGGTGGCGAGCATCCCCGACACGATGTCCCCGCCCACGTAGGCGCCGAGCGAGGGGAACACGAACGCCGGCGCGCGCGCGTGCACCGGGACGCCGAGGTCCGCCGCGAGCAGCTGCGGGAACTCGTGCGTGGTGACGATGAAGGGCGCCATCGAGAGCGGCTCGGGGTCCATGCCGAGCGCCATCTGCGTCATCGTCACGTTGCCGCAGATGGTGATCTCGTAGACCTCGCCCGGGTCGACGCCCGCCTCGGCACAGACCTCCTGCGTGAGCTGCGCCAGCGTCTCCTGCGCGCGTGCCTGGAGCGCGTCGAGCGCTCCCTCGTCGAGCATCGTGGCCGACACGCGCGAGATCACGTCGGCGCCGAAGGGCTGCTGGCGGTTCAGCATCGACTCCACCGCGGCGGGCTGGCCGGTCTCGAGGTCGAGCAGCGTCGCCACGACCGTGGTCGTGCCGAGGTCGAACGCGATCGCGAAGCGGCGCGTGCTCGTGTCGCCGGGCTCGATGTCGATCAGGAGGTCGTCGCAGACCACCGCCGTCACGTCGAAGTTCGACTCGCGCAGGACCTTGCCGAGCGTGCGCAGCACCGGCAGCTCGACGCGCGGCTCGAGGTCCTCGAGCGCCTGCATGATCCGCTCGAGGTCGGAGCGCTGGTCCTCGAGCGACGGCTCCTCGAGCACGATGTGGCGCTTCTGCACGGACGGCCGCAGGATCACGTGCCGGCCCACGCCCACGAGCGCCGCCTTCGGCCGCGTCTGGAGCGGGGGCACCTCGATCACGAGGTCGCCGCGCGCGGGGGCGCGGCAGGCGAGCCGCCAGCCGTCGTTCAGCTCGTCCGGGCTGAACGCGCGCGGATCGACGCTCGAGATCGGCAGCTCGCCCTCGACCACGCGCACCTTGCACTTCTTGCAGGTGCCGTGCCCGCCGCAGGTCGAGTCGATCGCGATGCCGTTCCAGCTCGCGGCGTCGAACACCGGCGTGCCGCTCGGCACGCGCACCTCGGCGCCCTCGGGCTCGAACCGGACGCGCGCGCGCTCGGCGCCGTCGGCGGGCTCCCCCCTCTGCGCCTCTATCGGCTCAGGCCGCGGACTGCTGGCGGGCACGATGGGCCGCAATCCAATTGGTACCCCAGGCGTCGTGGCCGAGGAGGAGGTCGGCTGCCCGGACGCTGTCCACGCACACCTTCGCGGTGCTCATGATCGCGCTCGTGAGACCCGCGGCCATGGCCATTGGCAGGAAGCCGGCGTTCAGCACGTGCCGCTCGGGCAGCCCGAACGAGACGTTCGACGCGCCCAGGCACATGTTCACGCCGAGCTCGTCGCGGATCAGGCTGATCGTGGCGAGCGTGGTCGTGACGGCCTCGGTGTCGGCGCCGACCGTCATCGCCAGCGGGTCGATCACCACGTCCTCGGGCGGGATCCCATAGTCGCCCGCGACCTTCACGATCTTCGTGGCGATCTCGAGGCGCTGCTGGGGGGTCTCGGGGATGCCGGTCTCGTCGTTCGCCAGGCCGATCACGGCGGCGCCGTGCTTTGCCACGAGCGGGAGGATCTCCTCGAGCCGGTCGTCCTCGCCGGTCACGGAGTTCACGAGCGCCTTGCCCTCGTACACGCCAAGCCCGGCCTCGAGCGCCTCGATCACCGACGAGTCGATGCAGATCGGCAGGTCGGTCGTCTCCTGGATCAGCTTCAGCATGTTGGTGAGCAGCTCCGCCTCGTCCACGAGCGGGATGCCGGCGTTCACGTCGAGCACGTCGGCGCCGGCCTCCACCTGCGCGTGCGTGTCGACGACCACGGTGTCGAGGTTCCCCTCGCGCAGCTCCTCCGAGAACTTCTTGCGGCTGGTCGGGTTGATGCGCTCGCCGATCACGCAGAACGGCTTGTCCGAGCCGATCGTGACCGTCTTGGTCTTCGAGCCGATGACGGTGTCCATGGCTACGCCGGCACCGCGCTGCGACGGTGCTCGATCAGGTCCTTGGCCTTCTTGACCGCCGAGGAGGCGTCGGCCGAGTAGCCGTCCGCGCCCACCGCGTCCGCGTACTCCTGCGTGACGGGGGCGCCGCCCACCATCACGGCCACCTTCTCGCGCACGCCCGCCTTCTCGAGCGCGTTGATGTTCGCCTTGAACATCGGCATGGTCGTGGTGAGGAACGCCGAGAAGCCGACGATGTCCGGCTCGTGCTCGTTGATCTGCTCGACGAACTTCTCGGGCGGTACGTTCACGCCGAGATCGATGACCGTGAAGCCGGCGCCCTCGAGCATGATGTTGCAGAGGTTCTTTCCGATGTCATGCACGTCGCCCTTGACCGTTCCCATCAGGAACGTGCCGACCGGCTTCGCGCCCGTCTCCGCGAGCAGCGGCCGCAGGATGTCGAGCGCGCCCTGCATCGCGCGCGCCGCGATCAGCATCTCGGGCACGAAGTAGTCGCCGCGCTCGAAGCGAGCGCCGACCTCTTCGAGCGAGGGGATCAGCGCGTCGTAGAGCATCGAGCCGGGATCCATCCCGTCCGCGAGGCCCTTCTCCACGTTCTCCTTGACCGCCGGCGCGTTGCCGACGAGCGTGTCGTCGTAGAGCGCCTTGAGGACCTCTTCGTGCGTCATGCGGCGTGTACTCCTTCCGGACGGTGACCGAGCTGCTTGCTGAGCGCGCGGGACTGCTTGATGACCAGCGGCCTCAGCTCCGCGATGCGCTTGGGCGTAAGGCGGAGCGTGGGACCGGACACGCTCAGCGCGCCCACGACGTGACCCTTCTCGTCGAATACCGGTGCCGCGATCGCCGAGAGGCCCAGCTCGAGCTCGTCGACGGCGGCCGCGAAGCCGTCGCGCCTGATCGTCTGGAGCTCGGCGTTCAGGCGGGCAGGATCGACGACCGTGCGTGACGTGAGCGGCTCTAGCGGCCCGTCGAGCGGCGTGCGCGCGGCGTCGTACGCCAGCAGCACCTTGCCGTTCGCGGAGCAGTGGTAGGGCACGGTGCGGCCGACCCACTGAGTCGTCCCGAGGAAGTGCTTGCCCTCGACCTGCGCGAGATGCTCGACTCCGACCATGCCCGCCACGCCGAGGTTGATGGTCTCGCCGGTGGCGTCTGCGAGCGCGCCCATGGGCCGCTCCGCGAGCTCCACCAGGTTGCGGCCGGCCATTCCGCGGCCGGCGAAGCGCAGGACGACGGGGCCGGCGCGGAAGCGGCCGCGCTGGCCCTGCTGCTCCACGAGCCCGTTGCGCTCGAGCGCGTTCAGGAGTCTGGACGCCGTGCTCTTGGGAAGTCCGGCGTCGCTCGCCAGGTCTGTCAGCCCGCGGGGGGCGTCTGACTCGAGCACGAGCGCCAGGAGCTGGGCGCCGCGATCGATCACAGCCGTGCCCGCGGTGGGCTGGAACTCTTGTTCCATGCCGGATATATTACGTTCGCTTCGGCCCGAGCGTCAAGGAGACCCTGTGTTCGTCAACGACATGCCCCGTTACGAAATCCTCAGCGAAGAGGCGATGGACACGCTCGACAGGGGCTGGCGGCGCATCGTCAGCGAGCTCGGCGTGGAGTTCATGCTCCCCGAGGCGGTCGAGTACTTCGAGAAGGCGGGCCAGCGCGTGGAGGGCGAGAAGGTCTTCCTCGACCCCGAGTTCGTGCTCGAGCAGGTGGCCAAGGCCCCGAGCGAGTTCGAGCTCCAGGCGCGCAACCCCGAGCACAGCATCAACGTGGGCGGCTCGTCCATGGCGTTCGCGGGCGTGTACGGCCCTCCCTTCGTGCGCAGGGGCGCCGCGCGCGGCGACGCTCACATGGACGACTTCGAGAACTTCGTGCGGCTTGGCCAGACGTTCCCGGAGATGGACTCCGCCGGCGGCACCGTCGTCGAGCCCGAGGACCGGCCGCTCGACTCGCGCCACCTCGACATGGTCTACGCGCTCCAGACGCTCTCGGACAAGCCCTACATGGGATCCGTGATCTCGGCCGAGAACGCGCGCGACACGATCGAGATGGGCAGGATCCTGTTCGGCGGCGGGGACGCTCTCGAGCGCGCGCCCGTGTCGATCTCGCTCATCAACTGCAACTCGCCGCTCCGCTGGGACGACCGCATGCTCAGCGCGATGCTCGAGTACAACCGCGCGAACCAGGCCGTCGTGACCACGCCGTTCCTGCTGATGGGCGCGATGTCGCCGGTCTCGATCCCGGCGACGCTCGTGCAGCAGATGGCCGAGGCGCTCTCCGGAATCGCGCTCACGCAGCTCGTGCGGCCGGGCTGCCCGGTGGTGTTCGGCTCGTTCCTGTCCAACACGGACATGCAGTCGGGGTCGCCGAGCTTCGGCACGCCCGAGTCGGCGATCGGCCTGCTCTGCACCGGCCAGATCGCGCGCCGCTTCAACCTCCCGTGGCGAAGCGGCGGCGGCCTGACCTCCAGCCAGACGCCGGACGCCCAGGCGGCCTACGAGGCGCTGATGACGATGATGCCGACCTTCCTCGCGGGCGCGAACTTCGTGATGCACGCGGCCGGCTGGCTCGAGGGCGGGCTCGTCTCGAGCTACGAGAAGTACATCGTCGACATCGAGATCCTGCGGATGCTGAAGCACGAGTTCCAGCCGCTCGAGGTGAACGAGGAGACGCTGGCGTACGGCGCGCATCAGGAGGTCGGGTCGGGCGGACACTTCCTCGGCGCGGCGCACACGCTCGAGCACTTCCGCACCTGCTTCTACCGGCCGCTGCTCTCCTCCACCGAGAACTTCGACCGCTGGACGAAGAACGGCGGCGCCGACGCCGCGGAGCGCGCCGGGCGGATCGCGCAGGAGACGCTCGACGCCTACGAGCAGCCCGCGATCGACGACGGCGTGCGCGACCAGCTGCGCGACTACGTGGCCCGGCGCCGGATCGAGCTGGGCGACGAGCCCGTGCCCACCCCGGCCTTCTGATATATCAGGCGTATGGACTCCGCCAGCTCGTCGCTTCCCCCGCAGGCCAAGTGTGTGGTCATCGGAGCCGGCATCGTCGGCAACTGCCTGATCGGGCACCTCGCCCAGCTCGGCTGGAATGACCTCGTGCTGATCGACAAGGGGCCGCTGCCGAACCCCGGCGGCTCCACCGGTCACGCCTCGAACTTCATCTTCCCCGTCGACCACTCGCGCGAGATGACGGACCTCACCGCCGACAGCGTGCGCCAGTACGAGGAGCACGGCGTCCTGACCGTCTGCGGCGGCATCGAGGTGGCGCGGACCGAGGAGCGCATGGAGGAGCTGCGCCGCCGGATGGCCTCCGCGAAGTCATGGGGGATCGACGACGTGGCGCTCGTGACGCCGGCCGAGATCAAGGAGCTCGTGCCGTTCGTCGACGAGAGCGTGCTGGTCGGCGGCTTCTACTCGAAGGGCGTCGGCGTCGTGGATTCGCTGCGCATGGGGACGCTCATGCGCGAGCAGGCCCAGGAGACCGGCGCCGCGACCGTCTCCGCCAACACCGAGGTGCTCGGCATCGACGTCGAGGGTGGCCGCGTCAGGCGCGTGCGGACCGACCGTGGCGACATCGAGGCCGAGTACGTGGTGATCGCCTGTGGCGTGTGGAGCCCGCGCATCGCGCGGATGGCCGGAGCGTCGATCCCGCTGACGCCGGCCGTGCACCAGATGATCGACGTGGGCCCGGTGCCGCGCTTCGCGACCTCGAAGAGCGCGATCGAGTTCCCGATCGTGCGCGACATGGACACGAACATGTACGAGCGCCAGGACGGCAGCGGCCTCGAGGTCGGCTCGTACGCACACCGCCCGATCCTGCACGACCCGGACGAGATCCCGTCGATCGAGGAGTCCGCGCTCACGCCCACCGAGCTGCCCTTCACGCAGGACGACTTCGTGCAGCAGATGGAGCACGCGCTCGAGCTGGTGCCGGAGGTGCTCGGCGACGAGTCCGTGGGCATCAAGTACGCGATCAACGGGCTGCTCTCGCTGACGCCCGACGGCCTGCCGATCCTGGGCGAGACGCCCGAGGTGCGCGGGCTGTGGTCGGCGGCGGCGGTGTGGGTGAAGGAGGGTCCGGGCGTTGGCCGCGCGATGGCCCAGTGGATGGTCGAAGGCGAGCCCGAGATCGACCTCCAGGCCTCCGACATCGCTCGCTTCTACGAGCACCAGAAGACCGCTGAGCACGTGAAGAGCCGCGCCGCGGAGGGCTTCAACAAGACCTATGGGATCGTGCATCCGGGCGAGCAGTGGGAGTCGTCGCGGCGCGTGCGGCTGTCGCCCTACCACTCGCGCGAGGAGGCGCTCGGCGCCGTCTTCTACGAGGCGGCCGGCTGGGAGCGTCCGCACTGGTACGAGTCGAACGCCCCGCTGCTCGAGGAGTTCGCGGACCAGGTGGGCGGACGCGAACATGAATGGGATTCGCGCTGGTGGTCGCCGATCATCAACGCCGAGCACCTGGCGATGCGCGAGCGGGCGGCCATGTTCGACCTGACCGCGTTCTGCGTCTTCGACGTCGTGGGCCCGGGCGCGCTCGAGTGCGTGCAGAGGGTCTCGATGCGCCAGATGGACGTGAAGCACGGCAAGGTCGTCTACACGCCGGTGCTCACGCCGCGCGGCGGCTTCCGCTCGGACCTCACCGTGATGCGTCTCGGCGACGAGCACTTCCGCGTCGTGACCGGCGGCGCGCACGGCATGGCGGACCTCAAGTGGTACCGCGATCACCTGCCCGAGGACGGCACCGCGCAGATCTTCGACCTCACCTCGAGCTGGACGACGCTCGGGCTGTGGGGGCCGCGGGCGCGCGACATCCTCGCCGGCCTGACGAGCGACGACGTGTCGCACGAGGGCTTCCCGTTCGCCACCTGCCGCACGATCGAGATGGGCCCGCTGCGCGCGCTCGCCTCGCGGATCTCCTACGTCGGGGACCTCGGCTGGGAGCTGTACGTGCCGATCGAGCAGGGCGCGCGGCTGTGGGACATGGTCTGGGAGGCCGGTGAGCCGCACGGGATCGTGCCCTCCGGGATCGGCGTCTACGGCACCACCGGCCGGCTCGAGAAGTCCTACCGCGCGTTCGGGTTCGAGCTCGACGGCGAGTACAACGTCGTCGAGGCCGGCATGGCGTGGGGGAAGGTCAAGGACCAGGACTTCGTCGGCAAGGAGGCGCACCTGCGCCACCGCGGCGAGGACCCGGCGACGGTGATGTGCACGCTCACGGTGGACGACCACACCTCGTCGAGCGGCGTGAAGCGCTACATGCTCGGGGGCGAGCCGATCGTCACGCGCGACGGCGCGCCGCTCGTGGACTCGCACGGGCGCCGCTCGTACGTCACGAGCGCGGGCGCCGGGCCGTCGGTGGGCAAGCACATCCTGCTCTCCTACCTGCCGCCCGAGTACGCGAACGTCGGCCAGGAGCTCGCCGTCGAGTACATGACCGAGCGCTACCCGGTGACGGTCGAGCGCAACGACTCGACGCCGCTGTTCGACCCCGACAACGATCGCGTCAAGGCGACGGGGCGGGCGGGCGAACCGGTTCCGGCATGAGGATCCTCGTCTGCGTCAAGCGCGTGCCGCTCACCGGCGGCAAGATGGTGTTGACCGCCGACGAGCAGGCGCTCGAGACGCGCCACCTGGGCTTCACGATCAGTCCGCACGAGGAGTGCGGCGTCGAGGAGGCGGTGCGGCTCGTGGAGGCGCACGGCGGCGAGGTGACCGTGCTGACGCTAGGACCGCCGGAGGCGGAGGAGCAGGTGCGCGACTCGCTCGCCAACGGCGGCGACCGCGGTGTGCACCTCGTGACCGACGGCTCCGAGTGGGACCCGCAGGCCACCGCGGCCGCGATCGTCGAGGCCGTGCGGACGGAGGAGGCGGACGGCGGCGGCTTCGACCTGGTCGTGTTCGGCAACGAGTCCGCCGACTCGGGCAACTACCAGGTGGGCATCCGCGTGGCATACGCGCTCGGGCGGCCGGTCGCGACCGGCGTGAAGGGGCTGTCGGTGGCCGACGGCCGGGCCCGCTGCGAGCAGGAGGTGCCGGGCGGCCGCGACGTCTACGACCTGCCGCTGCCCGCCGTGGTGAGCGTGCTCGAGGGCATCAACCTGCCGCGCTACCCGTCGGTGCCCGCGAAGCTGCGCGCCCGCTCGAAGCCCGTGGCCTCCTCGACCCCTGAGCGGCCCGCCGCGCGGCTCGAGAAGCTGCGTCTCGTGGTGCCGCCCGGCCAGGGCAAGCAGGCCGAGATCCTGGGCAACGGCGCCGGAGCCGCGCCGCGCGTGGTCGAGCTGATGCGCGAGATCGGGGTGGCCTGATGGCGGTCCTGGCGCTGGTCGAGCCGAGTGAGGAGCTGTCCTTCCAGGCGCTCGCGCTGGCGCGCGATCTCGGCGGACCGCTGCACGCACTCGCATTCGACGATTCGGAGCTGGGCGCTTACGGCGTGGAGACCGTGCACGTGGCCGAGCTGGAGGCATACGCCCCTGCCGCCTGGGCCGCTTGCCTCCAAGGGCTCATCGACAAGCTCCAGCCCACGGCCGTGGTCGCGGCGGGCACGAACCGTGGCAACGAGGTGCTCAGCCACCTCGCCGCGCGCCTCGACCTCCCCTTCGCGGCCAATTGCATCGCCGTCGGGGACGACGGAGCCGTCACGCGAGTTCGCTGGGGCGGAAGCCTTCTCGAAGAAGCACGCATCCACGCGGATATGAAGATCGTCTCCGTCGCGCCACACATGGTCGAAGCCACGACCGTGAACGGCGGGAGCGCCGTGGTGGAGCAGATGGACGTCGCGGTGGATGAAGCAGACCTCGTGGCGAGGGTCGTCGAGCACACCGAGACGCCGTCGGCCGGCGTCTCGCTCTCCGAGGCGAAGGTGGTCGTGAGCGGTGGCCGCGGCGTGGGGTCGGCGGACGGCTTCGGCATTCTGGAGGAGCTGGCCGGCCTGCTGAACGCGGCGGTCGGCTGCTCGCGCGTGGTCACGATGGCGGGCTGGCGCCCGCACACCGACCAGGTGGGCCAGACCGGCACGAAGGTGGCGCCCGACCTCTACATCGCGTGCGGCATCAGCGGCGCGACCCAGCACATCGCCGGCTGCAAGGGCGCGAAGAAGATCCTGGCGATCAACTCCGATGCCGAGGCGGCGATCTTCGCGCATGCCGATTACGCGGTTGTCGGAGACCTCGCGGAGGTCGTGCCCGCGATCACCGCCGAGCTGCGGAAGGCGCGGTCCTGAGTACCGAGCCGGGAAAGGCGCTCCGATAGACGTCGCGGTCGGAGCGCTCGCCCTCGCAGCCGCGCTCGCCGTCGCGGGCACGCTCTTCTACCGGCGCGCCAGGCTGCTCGTCGCGCTCGTGCGGCTCGGCAAGCCGGTCGAGCGCTTCGACAACGTGCCGAAGCGCGTGCGCAACGAGGCCGTGATCGTGCTCGGCCAGAGGAAGCTGCTCCAGCGGCTCGTCCCGGGGTTGATCCACGCGGCGATCTTCTGGGGCTTCCTCGTCCTCTTCCCGACGATCGTGATCGCGATGATCGGCGTGGTCAGCCGGCACGCGACGCTGCCGTGGCTCGGCCACCAGGGCTGGTTCGCGCTGATGGTCGACGTGTTCGCCGTGCTCGTGCTGCTCGGCGTGATCGGCGCGGCGCTGATCCGGAAGGTCCAGCGCCCCGCGCGCTTCGAGGGCAGTCACCTCGGCGAGGCGGACCTGATCCTCGCGCTGATCGCGGGCATCGTGGGGACGCTGCTGCTCTGGCACTCGTCGCGGATCGCGCTCGGGCTGAACGAGTGGCCGGAGGGCTGGTCGCCCGTGTCGAACGCGCTGTCGGGCCTGTTCGGCGACGGCGGCGTGACGAAGGTGCTCGAGCGCGCCTTCGTGTGGGCGCACGTCCTGATCATCCTGAGCTTCCTCGCATACCTCCCCCACTCGAAGCACCTGCACATCGCCACCGCGGCGTTCAACGTCTTCTTCGCGCGCACGCGCGCGCGAGGGCGGCTCGAGCCGCTCCGCTTCGACGTGCCCGAGGACGAGATGCGCTTCGGCGCCGGCACGGTGCCGGACCTCACCTGGAAGCAGACGCTCGACACGTTCTCGTGTACCGAGTGTGGGCGCTGCCAGGACGTCTGCCCCGCCTGGGCCACCGGCAAGGAGCTCTCGCCGAAGCTGCTGATCATGGCGCTGCGCGACCAGGTCTTCGAGGAGGGCCCGCGCCTGATCCGCGGCGAGGAGGGCTTCGAGCCGTCGCCGCTCGTGCCGAACGCGGTCACCGACAACGTGGTCTGGGACTGCGTGACCTGCGGGGCGTGCGTGCGCGAGTGCCCGGTCTCGATCGAGCACGTGGACCACATCATCGACCTGCGCCGCCACCTGGTGATGATGGATTCGTCGTTCCCCGCGGAGTCGGAGCAGATGCTGCGCGACGTGGAGCGCGCCTCCAATCCCTGGGGCAAGCCGCAGACCGAGCGCGCGGACTGGGCCGCCGAGCTCGGCGTGAAGGTGCTCGAGCCGGGCGACCCGGCGCCCGAGGTCCTCTACTGGGTGGGCTGCGCCGCGTCGTTCGACGAGCGCGCGCGCACGGCCGCGGAGTCGACCGCCAAGCTGCTCCAGGCCGCGGGCGTGGACTTCGCGATCCTCGGTCCGCGTGAGTCGTGCACGGGCGACCCGGCGCGGCGCATCGGCAACGAGTACCTCTTCCAGGCCCACGCGGAGCAGAACGTGGCGACGCTGAACGAGTCGGGCGTCACGAAGATCGTGGCCTCGTGCCCGCACTGCTTCAACACGCTCGGGAACGAGTACCCGGACTTCGGCGGGAACTACGAGGTCGTGCACCACTCCGAGCTGCTCGCCGACCTCGTGCGCGACGGCAGGCTCGAGGCGAAGGGCGACGCGGGCACGATCACCTACCACGACTCGTGCTACCTGGCGCGGCACAACGACGTGCGCGCCGATCCACGCGCGATCGTCGAGGCGGTGGGCACGCCGATCGAGATGGAGCGTCGTGAGGAGCGCACCTTCTGCTGCGGCGCCGGCGGCGCGCACATGTGGATGGAGGAGCGCGCCGGAGCGATCAACGAGGAGCGCGTGCGCGAGGCGGCCGAGACCGGCGCCGAGACGCTGGCGGTGGCCTGCCCGTTCTGCACGGTGATGCTGGACGACGGCGTGAAGTCGCGCGGCGACGACCTGCGCGTGGTGGACGTGGCTACGTTGCTCGCGGAGTCGCTAGACGCTGGAGCGCCTGACGGCGCCAGCGCTCCGTCTGCCCCACCTCGTTGAACGTGTAGAGGTGGAAGCCGCCGACGTTCGCGTCGGGATCGGTCACGACCTGCGCGAGGCCGTCGAGCAGGCGGCTCGGCTTGAACTGCCTCGTCATCAGACGCGCGACCACGTTGCGGTTGTGGCGCAGGAAGCGCGCGGACTCGCCCATGCCGATCTTCATCGTGATCCGCACGAGCTTCGCGTAGTCCACGCAGCCGGGCATGCCGATCCAGATCGGCAGCCGCGTGCCGCGTGCCCGCACCGCGCCGATCCACCACCCGATCGTCGCCGGATCGAAGCAGAGCTGGCTGATGATGTCCGTGGCCATCTCGGCCTTGGCGAACATCGCCCTGATGGTCTCCTCGTCGGAGATCAGGTGGTGGCTCTCCGGGTACCCCGTGATGCCGATGCGCTCGAACTGGGTGCGCGCGTCGCCCATCGCCGCGAGCAGGTCCGCCGCGCTGTGGTACTCGCCGGGCTCGGTGGCGTCGCCCGCCGGGACGAACAGCTCGCGCACGCCCGCGTCGCGCAGCCGCGCGAGCACCTCCTCGAGGTGCACGCTGTCGCGCACGAGCCGGGCCGACAGGTGCGGCACCACCGGGTAGCCCGCGCGGGCGAGCCGCTCGCTCAGGTCGAGCGTGGCCTCGAGCCCGCGGCTCGGCGAGGCGGTCACCGTGACCTTCGTGTCCGTGCCGAGGTGCTCCCGCACCTGCTCCTCGATGCCGTCGAGGGGAAGGATCTCGAAGCGCGAGCGGCGGAGCAGCTCTGCGAGCGAAGCGGCCCGCTTGGCAGGGCCGTCGCCCGCCGGCCGGTCGCGCGCCTCCGCCAGCGGTCCGTCGCCCGCCGGCTCCGCGTCTGCGCTCACGCGTCCTGCGCCCGTGGCCATCTGATATATCAGGCTACCAGTGCCGTAAGATCCGCTGAGCGCAAATGGCCGCCGACGCATCCACCTCGCGGGCCGCGGCCCACCCTCCCTCACGGAGCGCCGACGGCGCCTCGCTCCCGGACACGACGGCCACTCGCCTGGTTGCCGAGCGCGCGTACGTGGAGTTGCGTGACAGGATCGTGACGCTCCACCTCCCACCGGGCACCGTCGTGCGCGAGGACGCGCTGATGTCGGAGATGGGCATAGGCCGCACTCCGCTCCGCGAGGCCGTGAAGCGGCTCGCGCTCGAGAACCTCGTGGAGGTCCAGCCCCGCCGCGGCACGTTCGTCTCGGCGATCGCGGCAGCCGACATCCAGGGCATCACCGAGGTGCGCGCGGAGCTCGAGGGCTACGCCGCCGAGCTGGCCGCGCTGCGGCTCGACCCGGACACGCGCGCGATCGGCGAGCTCCTCCTCAGCGATATCGAGTCGCTCGACGGCGCCGGCGACCAGGATGTCCTCATGCGCTTCGACGAGCGGATCCACCGCTTCA
>DASYMP010000015.1:0-2829 GCA_036009005.1 Thermoleophilaceae bacterium
CGCATCGTCGAGAACTACCTCGACGCCGCGCACTTCCCGTTCGTGCACGACGGCCTGCTCGGGAAGCGCGAGGACACGCTGATCGAGCCCTACCACCACCGCATGGAGCGCACCGACGGCGGGCTCACGTTCTACATCGACCAGGAGGAGCCGGCCGCGCCGGACACCGACGAGGGCGAGAAGCTGCGGCTCACCTACACGGCCTACATGCCGTTCACCTGCCAGCTCGTGAAGAACACGTCGCGCGGCGAGACGCACGTGCCGCTGTTCGTCTGCCCGAAGTCGGACGTCGAGAGCGACATCTTCTGCCCGATCCTGCGGAACGTGGACCGCGAGCCCGAGGACGACGCCGGCTACGTCTACATCGTCGACACCGCCGCCAAGGAGGACAGGGTGATCGTCGAGGCGCAGCGCCCGGAGCAGCTGCCGCTCGACCTCGCCGAGGAGATGCACATCAAGGTGCCCGACGCCGCCGGGGTGCTCTACCGCCGCCTCCTGCGCGACGTCGAGGCGGGCGTCTTCGCGACGGCGGGCTAGCCGGTGCCGCAGCTGATCGACCTCTCGCAGGAGATCTTCGAGGGCATGCGCGTCTACCCCGGCCACCTCGAGACGCGTGTCTGGGAGCACCACTCCCACGAGGACACCGCGCCCAAGTTCGAGGGCGGCTTCTCGTACGCCTCGCGTGGCCTCACGATGTCGGACCACGGGCCCACGCACGTGGACGCGCTCTCCCATCTCGACCCCTCCCCCGGGGCGCCCACGATCGACGCGATGCCGCTCGACGTCTTCTACGGGCGCGGAGCGTGCATCGACGTGTCGAGCGCGGCGCCGCGCACCGACATCACCGCCGCGCAGCTCGACGCCGCCCTGGCCGCCGGCCCGGGCACGCTCGAGCCGGACTCGGTGCTGCTGCTCCACACCGGCACGTTCGCGCGCGCCGGCGGCACCGACGCCTACCTCTCCGAGTACGCCGGCCTCGACGAGTCGGCGAGCCGCTGGCTCGTGGAGCACGGCGTGAAGGTCTTCGGCGTGGACTCCCCCAGCCCGGACAACCCGGCGAGCCGCACCTATCCCTGCCACATGATGTGCCGCGCCGAGGGCATCACGCACTACGAGAACCTCGCCCAGCTCGAGCTGCTGCTGGGCCGGCCGTTCACGTTCGCCGGCTTTCCGCTCAGGATCCGCGGCGGCACCGGCTCCCCGGTGCGCGCTGTCGCGATCGTCGAAGCGGACTGAGCATGAACCGCTTCCCGACGAGCGCTCCGGCGATCATCACGTGCGCCCTGACCGGCGGCATCCACGGCAAGGAGGCGAACGACCGCCTCCCCGAGCAGCCCGACGAGATCGTCGAGCAGGGCGTGGCCGCCTGGAGGGCCGGCGCCGCGGTGCTGCATGTGCACGCGCGCAACCCGGACGGCTCGAACACGATGAGCGAGGAGATCTTCGGCGAGCTGCACGAGCGGCTCTGCGCGGAGACCGACGCGATCGTGCAGCTCACGACCGGCGGCAGCCCAAAGCTGCCCGTCGAGGAGCGCCTGCGCAGCACGTTCATCGGGCCGGAGATGTGCTCGCTGAACATGGGCCTGATGAACTTCTTCATCCGTGGCGAGCAGGTCTTCTTCCCGAACCACCGCGACGACATCGAGCGCTTCGCCCGCGAAATGGCGGCGCGCGGGATCAAGCCCGAGTTCGAGGTCTACAGCGCGGTGATGCTCGAGGAGGTCGTGCACCTGCTGAAGCTCGGGATCCTCGACCCGCCCTACGCCGTGAACTTCGTGCTCCACACGCCCACCCAGGGCGGCTCGCGCGGCACGCCGCGCAACCTGCTCGACATGGTGGGGCGGCTGCCGGACCTGCCGATCGCGGCCGAGGACCTCAACGTGACCGTCAGCTCGATGGGCGCCACGCAGCTGCCGATCACGACGATGGCGATCGCGATGGGGCTGAACCCGCGCGTCGGCATGGAGGACAACGTGATCTTCCGCCGCGGCGACCCGGTCGAGTCGAACGCGCAGCTCGTGGAGCGCACCGTGCGCATCTGCCACGAGCTCGAGCGCCGTCCCGCGACACCGGCCGAGGCGCGCGTGGCGCTCGGCACCCGCGGCCGGTAGCCGCCTGCGTGCCGGCAACGGAGAGCGAGCGCTCCGCCAGGGTCGGTCGCCAGCTCGCGATCGCCTGCGCGTTCATGTTCGGCGCCAACGGCGTCCAGTCGCACTGGTTTCGCTCGACCGGGGGCGCCACCCCCACGCTGATCGCGATGCGCTACGTGTTCGGCGCGCTCCTGTTCGCGGCCGTGGCCGCGGCGCTGCACACCCGCCTGCCCTCCGCGCGGATGGCGCTGGCGGCGACGCTGAGCGGCTTCCTCCACGTGGGCTTCACGGCCTGCCTCCTGTTCGGGTTCCAGGTCTCGTCGGTGGCGCTCACCGTGCTGCTCTTCTACACCTACCCGCTGCTCGTGGCGCTCGGAGGCGCGGCGCTCTACCGCGAGCCGCTCACCGGCAGGCGGCTCGCGCTCGTCGTGCTGGGCATCTGCGGCGTGGCGCTGGCGGTGGGAACGCCCGGGAACGTCAGCGTGGAGGGCGTCCTTCTGGGTCTGGGAGCGGGCCTCGGCAACGCGATCCTGATCCTCTCGAGCCAGGCCATGATCAGGCGCGGGCTCGCGGTCGCGCAGATCGCCGGGGTCGGCTGGCTCGCGCCGGGCGCGTGCTGCGCCCTGCTCTGGCTCTCCGGCATCCTGCCGCTGCCGCCCGCGAGCACCGAGGCGTGGTTCGCCGGGTTCACCTACGCCGTGCTCGGCACGGTCCTGCCGTTCTGGCTCTTCTACACCGC
>DASYMP010000016.1:0-14792 GCA_036009005.1 Thermoleophilaceae bacterium
CAGCGCGCGAAGGCGACGGTCGAGGCACCGCGCGCGTTCAACCTCGTCGGCATCCACTGGCGCGGCAACGCGATGCCGGACGCGGAGATCCGCGTGAGGCGAGGCGGCCGCTGGAGCCGCTGGGGCGAGCTCGGCGTGCACGGGCCGGGCGGCTCCGATCCCGTCTGGGTGGGCCGCGCGCGGACGCTCCAGTACCGGCTCAGCCGGCGGGTGCGCGGGATGCGCCTCCACTTCGTGGCCGTGGGCAGGCCCCGCGCGCACGCACACGCCGCCCAGACGACGGACACGCCCTTCCCGTACGTCTCGCGCGAGCAGTGGGGCGCCGACCAGTGCCCACCGCGCGCCGCGCCCGAGTACGGCGAGGTCAAGGCGGTGCAGGTGCACCACACGGTCTCGCTGAACGACTACACCCCCGCCGAGGCGCCCGGCATCGTGCTCGCGATCTGCCGCTACCACCGCAACTCGAACGGCTGGAACGACATCGGCTACAACGCGCTCGTCGACAAGTACGGCACGATCTACGAGGGCCGCGCCGGCGGGCTCGACCAGGCCGTCGTGGGAGCGCACGCGCAGGGCTTCAACTCGCAGACCTCGGGCGTGGCGAACATCGGCGACTACAGCGACGTCGCCGCGAGCGACGCGGCGCTCACGGCCACCGCCAATTTCGCCCGCTGGAAGCTCGGCATCCACGGACAGCCCCTGTCCGGCCCGGTGACGCTGCGAAGCGGCGGCGGACCCGAGAGCCGCTACGCCGCGGGCACCGAGGTCACGCTCGAGCGCGTGATCGGCCACCGCGACACCGGTAGGACCGCCTGCCCGGGCGACGCGCTCTACGCCCAGCTGCCTCAGATCCGCGCCCTGGTCGAGTCCGGCGCCCCCTACGTGTCCTCGGCGGCGCGCGTGAGCGCCGCGCTCGGCGACTCGACCGCCGACTTCGGCGAGGTGGTGCCGCTGAACGGCGCGCTCGCGGCGGCGGACGGCAGCCCGCTGCCCGGCCAGGTGGTGGAGGTGCAGGTGAACAGCGACGACGCCTGGCGCACCGCACGGCGCGTGACCGTGGGCGCCGACGGTGGCTTCCTGACCGATCTGAAGCCCGGGAAGCGGATGTACGTGCGCGTGCGCTATCCGGGAAGCGCGGATGTGCGCGCGAGCTCGTCGCCGCGGCTGCTCCTGCGGCTGCGGCCGCGGGTGGCCTTCACGACGAAGCCGAGGCGGGCGCGACGCGGCCGGCTCGTGTCGGTGGCGGGCACCGTCGCGCCGCGCAAGCGTCTCGTGAACGTGGTCTTCCAGCAGCGGATCGGCGCTCGCTGGCGCAGTGTCGCGAAGCGCGCGGTGAGGACGCGCCGCGGGCGCTTCAGCGCTTCCTTCGTGCCCGGTTTCAACGCGCGCTACCGCTACTACGCGGCGGTGAGGTCGGATCTCGACACCGACCGGGGCGCGACGAGCGTGATCGCCCTCCGGGTGCGCTGACTCACCAGCCCTGCTTCAGGTCCTCGCTGTAGAGGCCGTGACCGGTGGCCAGGAGCCGCGCGGTGCGGGCGAGAATGCGCACGTCGAGCCGCAGCGAGCGGTGCTCCACGTACCAGACGTCGAGCTCGATCCGCTCCGGCCACGGCAGCGAGGCGCGACCGTTCACCTGCGCCCAGCCGGTGATGCCCGGCTTGACCTCGAGTCGGCGGCGCTGGCGGTCGGTGTAGCGGTCCACCTGCTCCCGCACGGTCGGGCGCGGGCCCACGAGCGCCATCTCGCCCCTCAGGACGTTCACGAGGTTCGGCAGCTCGTCGAGTGAGAGGCGCCGCAGCAGCCTGCCAACGCGCGTGATCCGCGGGTCGCCCTCGATCACGTAGATGCCGGCGCCGATCGACTCCGCTCCCGGCACCATCGTCCGGAGCTTCCAGAGCTCGAAGCTCTCGCCGTCCCGGCCGACGCGCAGCTGCCGGTAGAAGACGGGCCCGCGGCTCTCCAGGCGGATGGCGATCGCGGCCGCCGCGAGCAGCGGTGCGGTGACGGCGAGAAGCGCCGCCGAGAGGACGATGTCGAGCGCGCGGCTCACCGCTGGTTACCGTTCGCCCGCACCGGATGCGAATTCTCTACCTGCATCAGTTCTTCGTGACCCGCGCCGGCGTGGGCGGCACGCGCTCTTACGAGTTCGCGCGCCGCTTCGTGGAGCGGGGCCACGCGGTGCGGATGGTAACCGCAGGCGAGGCCACGGCCGGCGTGGACGGGATCGAGGTCGTGGGCGTGCGCGGCGCCTACGCGGACTACATGCGCGCGACGGCGATGTCGAACGTCGGCCGGATGCTCGCATTCGCGCGCTTCGCGCTCGGGGCGACGCTCGCCGCCGTGCGCGGCCCCAGGCCCGACGTGATCTACGCCACCTCGCCGCCGCTCACGATGGCGCTGCCCGCGCTGGTGGCCTCGCTGCGCTGGCGTGCGCCGCTCGTGTTCGAGGTGCGCGACCTCTGGCCGGAGGCGCCGATCCAGATGGGCGCGCTCCGCAACCCGCTCGCGCGGCGCCTGGCGCGGGCGCTCGAGCGGCTCGTGTACGCGCGCAGCGCGCGGCTGATCGCGCTCTCCCCCGGAATCCAGGCGGCGCTGCCGCCCGGCCGTTCCGAGCTGGTTCCGAACTCCGCGGACCTCGACCTGTTCGATCCCGCGCCGCAGCACGGCCCCTTCCAGATCGCCTACTTCGGCGCGATGGGCGAGGCGAACGACCTCACCGCGGCCGTCGAGGCCGCACGCCTCCTCCCCGACGTGAGCTTCGTGCTCATGGGCGACGGCAAGCGCCGCCCCGCCCTCGAGCGGGACGCGCCGGAGAACGTGCGCTTCCGCAGCGGCACCAAGACGGACGTGGCACGCCTCGCCGCCGAGTCGAGCGCCTGCCTGACGCTCTTCAAGGATGTTCCGGTGCTGGCGACGAACTCCCCGAACAAGCTCTTCGACACCTTCGCCGCGGGACGCCCGGCGATCGTGAACATGGACGGCTGGATGCGCGACCTCGTGGAACAGAACGGCGCGGGCCTCTACGTGCGCGCAGGCGACGCGGCCGATCTGGCCGAGAAGGTCGCGTGGCTGCGCGACAATCCGGACGAGGCCGAGCGCATGGGTCGCAGCGCGCGCGAGCTTGCCGAGCGCGAGTTCGGCCGAGACGAGCTCGCGGCGCGGGCGCTGCGCGTGCTCGAGGAGGCCGCACGCTGACCGCGCTCTCCTACTGCGTGGTGAACACGAACGGGCGCGAGCTTCTGCTCGACTGCCTCGCCGCGATCGAGCGCACGCACCCACAGGACGTGGAGCACGAGCTACTCGTGCTGGACAACGCGTCGACGGACGGCTCGGCGGACGCCGTGCGCGAGCGCCACCCCGAGGCACGCCTGTTCGCGCTCGAGCGCCGCGCCGGCAAGGCCGACAACGACTCGCTCCTCCTGCGCGAGGCTCGCGGCCGCTACTGCCTGCTGCTGAACGAGGACTCGGAGCTCGAGGAGGGGGCGGCGCGCGCGCTGATCGACGCGCTCGACGCGGACCCCGGCGCCGCCGCCGCCGGCGCGCGGCTCCTGACAGGCGACGGGGAGCCGGCCGATTGCGCCTGGCGCCTGCCCGACATCCCCTGGGCGCTCGCCGCGGCCGTGTTCCAGCACCGGCGCGTGGCGGTGCAGAGCCGCGGCGCGAGCGTGCGAGCGGTGGGCTGGGTGCAGTCGAGCGCGATGCTCGTGCGGCGCGAGGCGGCCGAGCAGGTGGGCTGGCTCGACGGCGACTTCTTCGTGTACTCGGACGAGACGGACTTCTGCAAGCGCCTCGGCGACGCCGGCTGGCGGATCCTGTTCGTGCCGGGCGCGCGAGCGGTGCACCACGACCAGCTCGCCACCGACTCCGCCGCGATGTCGCGCCGGATCGTGGAGTTCCACCGCAACCGCGATCTCTATTTCCGCAAGCACGGCAAGCGCCTGACACGGGTCGTGTGGAAGGTCTGCTGGACGTGGGCGTATCTCGTGCGCGCGGCCGTGGCCGCGCTCCTACCCGGGCACGACGCGCGTCGCTACCTGCTGCACGCGCGCCAGGAGCTCGCTCCCCGACGCGGCGAGGGGATCCGCGAGGCGGCCGAGGCCCACAACAGGGCCCTGGCCTCTGCGGATAACGTGCCCGCACGCGATGGAGCACGCTGACACCGCCCAACTGGCCGCACTGGGCGGCGCGCTCGGTGCGGTGCTCGTGCTGCTGGCGGGCGGACGCGCCGGACGCCTCCTGCTGCTGGCGGGCCTCGCGCTGCTCGCCGCTGCCGAGCTCGTGCTCGCGTGGGCGCTCGGCGGTGGGCCACTCGAACGCCTGAGCAACGCCTCGGCCGCGGGCGCGCTCGTGCTCGGGCTCGCTGCGATCGCGGTGGCCGCCGCCGTGTTCGTGCGGCGGCCCGCGTGGGTGCCGCTCGCCGTGCTCGTGGCGGCGCCGCTGCGGCCACCGCTCTCGTTCGACAGCTCGAGCGCCGTGCTCGTGCAGATCGCGCAGGACGGGCGGCTCGGGCGGCTGCTGCCGCTCTACTTCGTGCTCGCCGCGGCAGCCGTGGCGCTCGGATGGCGGGCGCTCCGCGGAGCGGAGCTTCGTGCGCTGCCGCGCGAGGTCGCCCTTCCAGCAGCCGCGTTCTTCGCGTTCGCGTGCTGCTCGCTCCTCTGGGCCGACGACCCGGAGGCCGCCACGAACCTGCTGCTCTTCTTCACGCTCCCGTTCGCGACGCTGGTCGCCACGGTGGCGCGCGCGGAGTTCCCGGCGTGGGCGCCGCGCGCGCTTGCCGCCACGGGGCTCGCGCTCGCAAGCGTGTTCGCCGCGGTGGGCCTGTGGCAGGCGGCCACGCACAAGCTGTTCTTCTACGCGCCGAACCTCGCGGCGTCGAACGCGAACACGGACTACTTCCGCGTCACGTCGCTGTTCGGCGACCCGAGCCTGTACGGGCGGCACGTGGTGCTTGGGCTCGGCGTGGCTCTCACGCTGCTCGCCACGCGCCGCTGGCGCACCTGGCCTCTGATCGCGCTGCTCGCGCTGATGTGGGCGGGGCTCCTGTTCTCCTACTCGCAGTCGAGCATGATCGCGCTGCTGGCGATCACGCTCGCGCTTGCGGTGGCCACGGGCGACGGGCGCGTGCGGCGGGCGGTCGCGCTGCTCGCCGCGGCCGCCGTCCTGGTCGCGTGCGCCTACGTGGCCGTGCAGGTGGCCGACGGCAAGAGCTTGAACAGGATCACGAGTGACCGGACCGAGCGCGTCCAGGACGCCGTGCGCGTGATCAAGCAGCATCCGATCGTCGGAGTCGGCATCGGCGGGCAGCCGCGTGCCAGCAGGCGGATCGCGAAGAGCGACCGCCCCACCCCGAACTTCGTCTCACACACGACGCCGCTGACCGTGTTCGCCGAGCTCGGCGTGATCGGGCTCGCCCTCTACACCTGGCTGCTCGTGGGCGGCGCGCGGCTGATCCTCCGCACGCGCCGCCGCGACGAGGCTCTCGGCCTTGCGCTCGGCGTGGCCTTCCTCGGCCTGTTCGTGCACGCGCTCTTCTACAGCGGCTTCCTCGAGGATCCGCTCACCTGGCTCGTGATCGCGGTCGCCGCCGCCTACTCCATGCAGCCGGCGAGGACCCCCGCGTGACCGAGCGGCAGGCATGGGCGCTCGTGGGCGTGCTGTTCGCGCTGGTCGCGATCGCCCTGCCCGAGCTGGGCTCGGACCCGTGGCAGTTCCGCCCCGGCGGCGTGGACCCTCACGGCGTGCTGGCCCCGCTGGTGCGGGCGGCCGGCGAGGAGTGGGACGTGGGCATCGCGCGCGCGGCCGCGTTCGTGGCGGCGCTCCTCTGCGGGGCGGTCGCCGTCCATCTGCTCGCTCGGCGGCCCGCGGCGCTGTCGCGCCGAAGCGGCATCGCGCTCGTGCTCGCGGTCGGCGTGCTGCTCGCGGCGCCCTCGACGCTGCTCCAGCTCGGGCTGCGCGACTCGACCGCGCCGTGGTTCTTCACGAACGACTCGACCTACCAGGCGGAGCTCGGCGGCGATCTCGTGCTGCACCTCGACAACCCCTACGGGCACGACTACCGCGAGTCCGGGCTCGAGCGCTTCTACACGCGCGACGGCAGCGAGTCGGAGCGCGTGCGCGATCGCGAGGTGGCGCTCGAGCACTTCGCCTACTTCCCTGGGTCGGTGCTCACCGCTGCTGTCTGGAAGCTGCTCCCCGAGCCGTTCGACGACTACCGCCTGCTCGTCCTGCTCGCCACGCTCGCGCTGCTGCCGGCCGCGCTCGCCTTCCGTGGCCCGCTCGGCTGGCGACTCGTGCTCGGAGCGGTGCTCGTGTGCAACCCGATCGCGGTGCGCTCGGCCTGGTTCGGGCAGAACGACGCGCCGAGCCTGCTGCTCCTGGTGCTGACGTTCGCGCTCGTCACGCGGCGGCGCTTCGCGTGGGCCGCCGCGGCGCTCGCCGGCGCGATCCTGCTGAAGCAGTTCGCCGTCGTCGCGCTCCCGTTCGCCGCGCTGATGGTCCCACGCGAGGACTGGCGGCGCTCCGGGCTCGTCCTTGGAGGCGTGCTGGCGGCGGGCGTGCTCCCGTTCCTAGTGGCCGACCCCGTGGCGTTCTACGACGACACCGTCAGGTACGGCGCCGGGACATACAGAATCGTCGGCTACGGCCTGTCGGGGATCCTCGTGCGGCTCGGCATCCTCGACGACCGCGACGGGAGCTATCCGTTCGCGCTGGTGGCGCTCGTCACCTGGGTGCCGCTCACCGTCTGGCTCCTCATGGCTCAGCGGCGCGCCACCGAGCTCTGGATCGGCGCGGCCGCGTTCGCCGTCTCGATCCTGTGGCTGATGTTCATCGGCCGGACGTTCAACAACTACTACCTCGTCTGGCCGATGACCGGCGCGATCATCGCCGCGCTCCTGTCTATCCAGAGGCTTGGCGCTTCGCGCGCCGACGCTTCTGCTTGAGGTACTTCTTGACGACGTCGGAGCCGGGCTTGGCGAACGCGTACTCGCCGGCTCGCCCCGTCAGGTAGATCCGCTCCTTGTCGGCCACCACGGGATTCGCGTACTTGCCGGCCGGGAAGCGCCACACACGCCTGCCGTCGCGCGCACGGACCGCGTAGGTCGCGTCCGGCCCGCGCGCCACGGAGCGCTGCGCCTCCGAGCCGCACGTCGAGCAGACCGCGTAGTAGACGAGCCCGCTCATCACCGTGGGCGCGGCGTGCACCGCGCCGCCCGCGTCGATCTGCCAGCGCACGTCGCCGGTGGCCGCGTCGAGCGCGTAGAACCTGCCGTCGTAGGTGCCGACGAAGACCTGCCTCTTGTAGACGGCGGCGGCGCCGTAGATGTAGCTGCCGAGCGGCCGGGCCCAGAGCAGCCTCCCGCTCTTCGCGCCGTACACGTACATGGTGCCGTCGGTGCTGCCGATGTAGACGCGGCCGTAGGCGACCGTCGGCGTCGCGTAGAAGAACTCGTGCGCCCTCTGCTGCCCGGTCCAGATCAGCTTCCCCGTCTTCGCGTTGAGCGAGTAGAGCGTGCCCGAATCCGAGGCGATGAAGATGCGCCTGTGCCAGTACGCGGCGGACGTGTTCACCTCGTTGTCCGCCTCGAAGCGCCAGATCCGCTTGCCGGTCCTTGCGTTGATCGCGTGCACGCCGTGGTCCCACGAGCCGACGTAGAGCCGGTTGCCGTGAAGGAGGGGCGACGACTCGAAGGGCGCGCCCTCGTAGCGCCAGCGCTCGCGCCCGGTCTTGGCGTCCCAGGCCACCACGAAGCCGTCCGCACCCGCCTGGCCCTGCGCGCACACCACCCGGTGCATGTAGGACTGGTAGACGAGGCCCTTGCCGATCGCCGGGGACGCCGCGGCACAGCGCCCGAAGCTCTTGCGCCAGCTCACCCTGCCTGTCTCGGCGTTCAGCGCGAAGAAGAGGCCCTTCTGCTGCGCGACGTACACGCGACCGTAGCCCACCGATGGCGGGAACTCGACCGTGTCGTGCGCGTCGATCGACCAGAGCCGCTTGTAGGGCGGCCGGTGGTTGTACGGGGAGACGTGCGAGCGCGCGATGTCGTAGCCGTAGGTCGGCCAGGGCCGCGGGTCGTCGCGCTTCGGAGGCGGCTTCTGGTCGGGCTCCTCCGTCGTCACGAACTCCTCCGTGGCGGAGCCGCGCTTCTCAACCGGTTCGTTGTGGCTGCGCAGGTACAGGCCGATCGCGACCGCGAGGACGATCACGACAAGCCCACCTCCCACCAGCAGGCGTCGTCGGGTCACGGCCCTCAGGATGACAAATGCGTCACGGCGATCCGCCGCCCGACAGCAGCCTCCAGATGCGCTTTGTCACTTGCGGCAGCTCGAGGCTGAGCGCAGACTCGTTCAGCTCCCGCGCCCACTGCGGCGTGCCGGCGCGCATCACGATCCCGCCACCGAGGCCGAACGCCACGAATGCGGGGCGGCCCGCGTCGCGGCCCGCCTCCGACATCGCGCGCGCCGAGCGCGGCAGCCCCGAAGAGCTCTCGAAGGTCGTGAACTCGCCCACGAAGCCCGACACGCCCTCGAACAGGCCCAGCGAGTCGTCGAAGACCGTCAGCGGCGCGGCGCTCGTGTGCGTGAGCTCGGTGCGCTCCCCGAACGCGTTCTCGCGGCGCGGCCGGGACGGGGCCGTCATGGCGTCGCCACGCAGGTCGACCGAGCGCTTGAACGAGTCCGCCCCGAAGGCCGCGACGCGCCCGCCGTCGGCCACGTAGTCGCGCAGGCGCGCGAGCAGCTCCTGCGGCAGCCACAGCTCGCTCCCGGCGAACGCCACGCCGGGAGCGTTGCCGAGCGCCGGGCCCTCGTGGCGGGCGAGCGCGAGGTCCGTGGTGAGGTCGTAGGGCAGTCGCTCGCGGTCGAGCCAGCGCAGGAGCGGCGATACCTCCGAGTCGAATCGCTTCGGCAGCGCGCCGCCCTCGAACGGGCGGTCGAGGTGGATCGCGTCCGCGAACGGCAGGCGGTCCGAGAAGCCGTCGGCGTCGTCGTCCACCCGGTTCAGGCCCTGCCATGTGAGCGCGGGCAGCACCACGAGCGGGCGCGCCTCGCCGCGCGCGCTCCGCGGCGGCAGCCCGGCCACGGCGAGCGGCCAGACCGCGCGCTCGTCACCGTCGCGCACGCGCAGCACGTAGACGCCCGTGCGCGTCCTGCTCGGCACGTGGATGCGGAAGCGCCCGCCGATGCGCCCGCCGTGGAGCACCGGCGCCGGGTCGCCGAGCCGCGAGACGACGAACTCGAAGCTGCGGTCGACCGGGCCCACCTCGAAGTGCGCGAGCGCGCCGGCGGGCACCGCCGAGAGCGGGCCGCGCAGCGTGAAGTTCCGAACCGACACGCCGGTCCCGGGGAGCGCCGTGCGCGCGCTCGGCGTGGGCCGCGGCGCCTCGGTGAGGTTGCCCGCGTGGTCGCGCACGGCGACCGTGAAGGCATAGTCGCCCTCCGGCGCAGGCTCCGTGCGCTCGGGTCCCACGCTCACGCGCCCGTCCCACACGGCCGTGCGGTCCGGCCTGCCGCGAAAGCGCCGGACGACGCGCGGCTCGCCGTCGCCGGTGCGGAACACGCGCACGATCGGGGCCCCGTTGCGCGGTCCGCGGTAGCGCAGCCGCACGGTCTGCGACTCGCCGGGCAGGCCGCTCGCGATCACGGACGGGTCGGCCGAGGCGAGCTCCACGCGCGGTGGTACGCGGTCGACGGTGATCTCCTTCTGCGAGTCGATCACGCGGCTCTCGTCGCGGCGCACCACGCGCATCCGGTAGGTGCCGTCGGGAACGCCCCGGCCGTCGTCGTCACGCCCGTCCCACTCGAAGCGATGCTTAGCGTCGCCCGCCAGCCGCCGGCCCTCCACGATGCGGCGGACCTCGGTGCCCTCGGCGTCCACGACGATGAACGAGACGTTCGCCGGCTCCGAGAGGTCGAAGCCGATCCGGGTCGTGTCGCGGTAGCCGTCGCCGTTCGGGGAGAAGTGCGCGGGCTTCGTCGCGAAGCGGATCACGAGCGGAAAATCGCCCTTCAGCTGCTGCGTGAGGAAGAACGCGGCAGCGGTCGCCACCACGAGAACCGCGAACACCACCCGGACCAGAGGGCGGGTCATCGAGCGCGGAGGCGGGTCATCGGGAGCCGGACCCTAGAGAATGACCTGCGTGCGGGTGCACCTGATCGATCCCTCGGGCGACGTGCTGCCATACGACCACGCGCTGGCCGGCGCGCTGGCCCGCCGCGGGCTGGACGTGGAGCTCGTCACGTCGCGCTTCGTGCACGGCCCGCCGCCCGCGCCGGAGGGCTACGGCGTGAGCGAGTCGTTCTACCGGCTCGCGACGAGGCTGGGAGATCGCGCGCCGCGCCGCCGACGTGCGGTGAAGCTGGCCGAGCACGTGCCGGACATGCTCCGCTACCGAGGCCGCGCCGACGCTGCCGACGTGCGCCACTTCCAGTGGCTGCCGCTCGAGCGGATCGACGGGTACCTGCTTCCGGCCGCGCGCCCGCGCGTGCTCACCATGCACAACGTGATCCGGCGCGAGGCGGTGGACGTGCGGCTCGCCGACAGGATGGACGCGGTGATCGTGCACACGCGCCAGGGTGCCGAGCTGCTCGGCGGCGGTGAGCGCGTGCACGTGATCCCCCACGGGGCGTTCGAGCACCTGACACGGCAGCGCGACGAGCGTCCGCTGCCGGACGAGCTGGCTGCCGTGGAGCGCCCGGTGGTCCTCTACTTCGGCGTGGTGCGCCCCTACAAGGGCGTGGACGTGCTCGTGGAGGCGTTCAACCAGGTCGAGGACGCGGAGCTGTGGGTGGTCGGGCGGCCGCTCGAGGTCTCGATCGAGCCGCTGCGGCGGATCGCGCCACCCGGCCGCGTCCGCTTCGTGGACCGCTACGTGCCGGACGCCGAGCTGCCCGCCTTCTTCCGGCGCGCGGACCTGCTCGTGCTGCCGCACCTCAGCGTGGACATGTCGGGCGTGCTGTTCGCCGGGCTCGCCTTCGGCAAGGCGATGGTGATGAGCGACGTGGGCGGCTTCCACGAGCTCGTCGAGGAGCACGGCGCGGGCGTGCTCACGCCGCCCGGGGACCGCGACGCGCTCGCCGCCACGATCAGCCGCCTGCTGGGCGACGCCGGGGAGCGCCGCGCGCTCGAGGCGCGCGCTGCCGAGGCGGCAGCCGGGCCGTTCTCCTGGGACCGGATCGCCGAGCAGACACACGCCCTGTACGAGAGGGTGAGCGCGTGAGGGTCGTCTACATGGCGAAATGCAAGCGCTCCGCGGCGGAGTCGCTCGAGTGGCTCGTGGCGGAGGGCGCGGAGGTGATCGCCGTGGTGGCGGGCGAGCCGGACGAGTTCACGCGCGAGTCGCAGCGCGTGGATCTGGTGGCCGAGCGCCACGGGCTCCCGCTCGTGTCGGCGGCCGAGCTGTACGCGGCGCCGCCCGAGCACGTGGACCTCGTGATCTCGTTTCTGTTCTGGGAGCGGATCCGCGAGCCGCTCCTGTCACTCGGGCGGATCGGCTGCCTGAACTTCCACCCCGCGCCGCTGCCGGACATGCGCGGCGTGGGCGGGTACAACGTGGCGATCCTCGAGCGGATGCGGGAGTGGGGTGTCTCGTGCCACTTCGTGGACCCCGACTTCGACACCGGCGATCTCGTGGAGGTGGACCGCTTCCCGATCGATCCCGATACGGAGACCGCGTTCTCGCTCGACCTGACGAGCCAGCGGCAGCTCGTCGGGCTCTTCCAGCACGTGGTCGGCCGGGCGCTCGCGGGCCTCGAGCTGCCGCGCACGCCCCAGGGCGAGGGACGCTACGTGGACCGCGAAGAGCTCGAGTCGCTCCGGCGTGTGCGCCCCGGCGACGAGCTCGATCGCAAGCTGCGCGCGTTCTGGTATCCGCCGCACCCGGGCGCGGTCATCGAGGTGGAGGGGCGGACGCTCACGCTCGTGGACGACAGGCTTCTCGCGGAGACCGCCCACGCCTACCGTGAGGCGGGCCTGGTGCCCTAACCTGGGCCGATGGCCTGCGGGTCCTGCGGAACCGAGAATCCGGCGGGCGCGCGCTTCTGCATGAGCTGCGGGGCACCGCTCGCGCGGCGCTGCCCGACCTGCGGCACCACGGCGCCGGGCGAGGCGCGCTTCTGCATGAACTGCGGGGCGTCGCTCGACGACGGCGCAGCCGCGCCGGCGCCCGCGGCGCCGCCGGGCGCCCCGTCCACCCCGCCTGAGGAGCGCCGCCAGGTGACGGTGCTGTTCGCCGACCTGTCGGGCTACACCGCATTCGCCGAGCGGATGGACCCGGAGGCGGTCAAGTCGCTCGTGGACCGCGCGCTCATGCGGCTCGGCCAGGAGGTCGAGCGCTATGGCGGCACCGTCGACAAGTACATCGGCGACAACGTGATGGCGCTCTTCGGCGCGCCGGTGGCGCACGAGGACGACGCCGAGCGCGCCGTCCGCGCCGGGCTCGGTATGCAGGCGGCGATGGGCGACGTGAACGAGGGCCTCCCCGACGGCGTGCACTTCGCCCTGCGCGTGGGCGTGAACACGGGCGAGGTGCTCGCGGGCGCCGTCGGCTCGGCGTACACGGTCATCGGCGACACGGTCAACGTGGCCTCGCGGCTGCAGAGCGTGGCACGGCCGGGGAGCGTGACGGTGGGCGCGCGGACCATGCGCGCCACGGAGACCGCCGTCCAGTACGAGGAGCTCACACCGCTCGACCTGAAGGGGAAGGCGGAGCCGGTGCCGGCGTGGGAGGCCGTGGGCCTGATCGCCCAGCACGCGGTGGGCCGCGTGGCCGCCGCGAACGAGTCGCCGCTCACGGGGCGCCAGCAGGAGCTCGGCGCGCTCGAGGCGATCTACGGGCGCGTGGTGCAGGAGGGCACGTCGCACCTCGTGACGGTCGTCGGCGAGGCGGGCGTCGGCAAGTCGCGCCTGCTGCGCGAGTTCGAGCGGCGGCTGGCGGAGCATCCCTCCCGCCCGACGGTCCGCACGGGGCGCAGCCTCCCGTACGGGAGCGGCATCGTGTTCTGGGCACTCGGCGAGGTGCTGCGGGCGGAGTGCGGGATCGTCGAGTCGGACTCCTCCGAGGAGGCCTGGCAGAAGCTGCGCTCCTACGTCGGCGAGCTGGTGGGCGAGCAGGACGACTACTCCGACCGCGAGGCGGCCCTGATCGGGCGGCTGCTAGGCGTGGACGTGCCCGCCGAGCTCGTGCCGGACGAGGAGGACCCCGAGCGGATGCGCGAGGCGTTTCTGGCGGCGCTCCGGCGCGGCATCGAGGCGATGGCGGCGCGGCGGCCGCTCGTGATCGCGTTCGAGGACATCCACTGGGCCGACGACGGCATGCTCGATGCGATCGAGCACCTCGCCCAGTGGGTGCGCGCGCCGCTCATGCTCGTCTGCCTTGCGCGTGACGAGCTGCTCGACCGGCGGCCGAGCTGGGGCGGCGGTCGCCGCTCGGCCACGCAGATGATGCTCAGCCCGCTGAGCGACGAGCACAGCCGCGCGCTCGTCAGGGCGCTCCTCCCGGAGGGGCACGAGGTGGTGCCGGCGGTCGCTGAGCGATCGGGAGGCAACCCGCTGTTCGCCGAGGAGATGGCGCGCCGGATCGTCGAGGAGGGCACGATCGAGGCGGGCGAGCTGCCCGACACGGTGCAGGCCGTCCTCGCGGCGCGGCTCGACTCGCTCGAGCCATTCGAGCGGCGGCTCGTGCAGCAGGCCTCGGTGGTCGGGCGCACCTTCCCCGAGGAGGCGCTCGTGAGCCTGGCCCGCTCCGAGGGTCGCGATCTGGGCCAGGCGCTCGTATCGCTTCAGGAGAAGGACATCCTCGGCCCGGCGTCCGACGGCCCGCTGATCGGCGAGCGCGAGCTGGCCTTCAAGCACGTGCTGATCCGCGACGTGGCCTACGGGATGCTGCCGAAGGCGGTCCGCTCGAGGAAGCACTTCGAGGTCGGCGCCTTCCTGGAGGAGCGCGCGCGCGACCGCACCGACGAGTTCGCCGCGCTGCTCGCCGAGCACTACGGGCGCGCGGCGGCGCTGGGGCGCGAGAGCGGCGTACCTCCTCAGGAGCTCGACGCGATGCGCGCGCGTGCGCTTCGCTTCCTCGAGGAGGCCGGCGACACCGCGGCGCTCCTGTACGCGAACCGCGAGGCGGCGGCACACTTCCGGCACGCGCGCTCGATCTGCCCGCAGGACGCGCGCGAGGACAGCGTGCGCATCGGCGAGAAGCTCGGCGACGTGTCGCTGCGGCTCGGGCGCGTGGACGAGGCGATCGGCGTGTGGTCCGACTCGCTCGACTGGCACCGCGGCCAGGAGGACCTCGAGCGCGTGGCGGACCTTCACCGCAAGATCGGCGCGGCGCTGTCCCACAAGGGCGAGCGCAAGGCGGCGATCGAGCACTACCAGAAGGGCATCAACCTGCTGAAGGACGGACCGCCCCGGATCGAGCTCGTGCGGCTCTACGAGGAGGCCGCCTGGCTGTATCTCCACACCGGCGACAACATGCTCGCGATCTACGCCTCGGAGAAGGCGCTGCGCCTGGCCGAGCGGCTCGACGAGACGCGTTCCGCGAGCCGGGCGCATGGGATCTTCGGGCGCGTCTTCGGTCGCATCGGCGACACCGAGAAGGCACGCCAGAACCTGGAGCGCGCGGTGGAGCTCGCGCGCGGGTCGGACGACAACGAGACGATCCTGGCGCTGTCGGCCCTCGGGCGCCAGCTCGAGATCTCGGAGGCCGACGTGACCGGCGCGCGGGCCGTGTACCAGGAGGCGCTCGAGCTCGCCGAGCAGGTGGGCATGCTCCCGGCCCAGGTGGAGTTGCACG
>DASYMP010000017.1:0-42378 GCA_036009005.1 Thermoleophilaceae bacterium
TACATCGGCGCGCTCCACTTCCACCATCTGGATCCCGCGCAGAAGGAGTTCGGGATCTCCAGGAGAGGCTTCACCCGATCGATACAAAAAATGAGGGAGGAGGCCGCGAAATGTGTCCTCCTCTGCTCGAATTGTCACGCCGAGGTCGAGGGTGGAATCGCTACGCTTGCCGCCTGACAGTCCGGGGTAGCTCAATCGGCAGAGCTGCGCCCTGTTAAGGCGAAGGTTGTGGGTTCGAGTCCCACCCCCGGAGCTAAGAAGGCCGCCCTGCGAGGGGCGGCCTTTGTGTGCGGCCGGGGCGCCGCGTCTTGCCTAGAACGTAAGCGAGACGCGGGCTTCGCGCTTTAGGTCCGGTCCGGTCGACCGAAGTCGACCTTCATATTCCGGGGCGAGCCTCACAACCTGTGGCTTCGCTCTTTGCGCTAGGTCCGCGTCTCAAGAGTCAGTAGACCAGGGGTGCGCAGCCGCGTCAAGTGCGGTTTTGAGATCAACCCGCTCTTTGCGAGCATTTGCGGGTTGTCAGTGCTCGGCGAGCTCTTCCACGGCGTTGGCGGCCGTGGCTGCGCCGCTGTGTGCCTCGGCCCAGGCGCGCAGCTCCGCGGCACGGCGGCGATAGCGCGGGTCGCGCAGCAGGCGGGTCGTGGCGAGGCGCAGACCGAGCGGCGTCACGAACCGCCGAGGCAGCGACACGCCCGCGCCGGCCCAGCGCAGCCGGGCGGCGTTCTCGGCCTGGTCGCCGGCGTGGGCGCAGGCCACCACCGGCGTGCCGCTTGCGAGCGAGCGCGCGACGGTGCCGTGCCCGGCGTGGCAGACGACCGCGTCGCAGAGCGGCATCGTCCGCGCGTAGGAGACCCAGTCGACGAGGCGCGCATTGCCCGGGACGGGGATGGGGGAGGAGGGCGCGCGCCTGTTCGTGGTGGCGAGCACCCGCACGGGCTCGCCGGCCAGTCCCTCGAGCGCGGCGCGCACCAGCCGGTGCTCGGGGTCCTGAGAGGTGCTCGGCGCGACCAGGACGAGCGGCGCGTCGCCGGGCGGCAGCTCGACCTCGCCGAAGGGCTGCTCCCACAGGAGCGGTCCGGTCACGCGCATTCCGGGCCACTCCACGGCGCGCGGGTACTCGAGCTGCGGGAACGTCGCGACGATCGCGAGATCGCGCGAGATCCCGCCGTGGTGATACGCGAGCGGCGGCAGCCCGACTCGCTCGCGCGCACCGTTCAACTCCACGCGCCCGCGTTCCTCGCCGGTCATGACGAGCGGCCGCACCGCGTCCCAGAAGCGCCCGCCGAGCGGGGTGCGCGGGTAGACGGCGCCGATCGAGTAGATCGGGAAGCCCGCCCCGCCCGTGGGCATCACGTGCGGCACGAGCGTGGCCCAGCGCCGGCCCTCGGCCTGCGCGGCGAGCGAGGCGGCCGAGGTGATGATGTCCGCCACGACGACGTCCGGGTCGCACGCGCGGATCAGCTCGCGCGTGGAGCCCGAGGCGCGCACGGCCGCCACGTACGGCTTGAGCGCGCGCTCCTGCGTGGGGAACACCTCGTACTCGGGCGCCGCCGCGAAGCGCATCCCCTCGTGCTCCACGTGCTCCCGCCAGCGGCTCCAGGTCTCGAGCGTCACGTCGTGGCCGCGCCGCGCGAGCTCCGCGCCGAGCGCGATCGCCGGGAAGGCGTGGCCGGGGTCGCCGAAGGCCCCGACGAGAAAGCGGCGGCTCAGAGGAGCTCCGCCAGCTCGCGGACCATCCGGCGGCGCTCGCCGGGGTCGCCCGCCACCGGCACCACGATCAACGACCCGACGCCCGCCTCGCGATACACGTCGAGCCTGTCGCGCACCTTCTCGAGCGGGCCAACAAGCGCGATGGTGTCGATCAGCTCGGCGGGCACCGCCGCGGCGGCCTCGTTCTTCTTGCCGTCGAGATAGAGGTCCTGGATCTCGCGCGCGGCGTCCTCGAAGCCGTAGCGCTGCACGAGCTGGTTGTAGAAGTTCCGCTTGCGCGAGCCCATGCCGCCCACGTAGAGCGCGATGAAGTGGCGCATCTGGTCGCGCGCGCGGTCCACGTCGTCGTCGATCGCCACGTTCACGCCGGGCGCGATGTCGAAGTCCTCGCCGAGCGTCCGGCCCGCTCGGGCCGCGCCCTCGTCGAGCAGCGCGCGCGACTCCTCCACGTGCTCGGGCGAGAAGAAGATCGGCAGCCAACCGTCGGCGATCTCGCCGGTGAGCTGCGTGTTCTTCGGGCCGATCGAGGCGATGTAGATCGGGATCCGGTCCTGCACGGGGGCGATCGTCAGCTTGAGCGCCTTGCCGGGCCCGTCGGGCAGCGGCAGCTGGTAGGTCTCGCCCTGGTACTCGAGCCGCTCGCGCGCGAGCGCCATCCGCAGGATCTCCACGTACTCGCGCGTGCGCGCCAGCTGCTGGCCGAAGCGCTGCCCGTGCCAGCCCTCGGCCACCTGCGGCCCCGAGGTGCCGATTCCGAGCAGCATCCGCCCGCCGGAGAGCTGGTCGAGAGTGGCGGCCGTCATGGCCGTCATCGCCGGCGAGCGCGCCGGCATCTGAAAGATCGCGGAGCCGATCCTGATGCGCGAGGTCTGCGCCGCGAGCCACGCCAGCACGGTGGCCGCATCCGACCCGTACGCCTCGGCCGCCCACACGGAGTCGTAGCCCGCGGCCTCGGCCTCCTTGACCAGCTCGAGCTGGTCGGCGGCGGTCATGCCGAGACCCCAGTAGCCAATGTTCAGGCCAAGCCGCACTGCAAGTCTCCGTTCTTCGCTTGCCTCAGGACGCGCGGGAGCCTAATAAGTCGGGCATCGCACGCAGCCGCCCCGCCCGGGATCTACGCGTCGCCATCGACTGCCTTCCAGTGCAGACGCGCCGCGCGATGCTCGACGGAGTGGAGTCGAGCCACATCATCGTCGGGGCCTACACGGATCGCGACGGCGGCGTCTGCCCGATGCTCGCCGCACACCGCAACGGCGGGCGCACCAGCCTCGCCAGCTTCGCCCGCGCGTGGGACCGCTACACCGGCGCGCGGCGCCGCCGCGCGCGGCCGGCCTCGGACCGCGAGCTGAACACTCTCCGCACGATGCTCGAGGCGAGCATCGCGATCGACGAGCTGCCGGACCTCTCGGAGGTCGCGCGCGAGGCTCAGGCGCGCCGCAGCTCGAGGCTGCGCGTCTTCCGGCGCTTCGACGAGTACGAGCGGGCCGTGGCCGAGCTCGCTGTGCTCAGAGCTCTGAATCCGCCGGACGAACGAACTGAATCTCGGGAACCACGCAGTTACGTGACGTCCTGAGGAGGAAGCGGATCGCCTCGGCGATGTCCTCCGGCTGGATCATCTCGTCCTTCGGCACCTGACCCTCGACCCAGTCGGTCATCGCCGTCGCCACGAACCCGGGGCAGATCGCCGTCACCTGGATTCCCTCCTTCGAGAGCTCCTTGTGGAGCGCCTGGCTCAGGCCGACCACGCCGAACTTCGTCGCCGAGTACGCCGCGAGCCAACCCTGGCCGTGCTTGCCGGCGATCGACGCCGTGTTTGCCATCAGCGCCTTGCCGTGCTCGGCGCCGGCCTCCTTCAGCAGCGGGATCGTCTCGCGAGCGAGCAGGTAGACCGCGCGCAGGTTCACGTCGAGCTGAAGGTCGAGCTTCTTCGTGTCGGCGTCCGCCACCGCGCCGCCGATGCCGACGCCCGCGTTGTTGATCACCACGTCGAGCCGGCCGCAGCGGTCGCGATGCGCCGCCACGAGCTTCTTGATCTCCTCCTCGTCGGCCATGTTGGCCGGCACGGCCTCCACGTCGAGCCCCGCGTCGCGCAGCTCCTGGGCGGCGGCCTCGAGCTTGTCGGGGCGGCGGGCCGAGATCGTCAGCCCGTAGCCGTCCTCACCCAGCGCGCGGGCGATCGCCAGCCCGATTCCGCTGGATCCTCCGGTGATGAGCGCCGCGCGGTCCATTGGCGCGAGGACTCTATTTCACTTCTCTAGCCTGCGGGGCGTGAAGAGGCGTGTGGCACTGCTCGCGCTCGCGGCCGTCGTGGTGGCGGGCTGCGGGGACTCGGGCTCGAGCGACGAGAAGGCGCCGCCACCCGCGCGCGCGCAGGACTTCCCGAAGCCGAACGGCAGGCCGCTCGCGAAGCTCATGTCGGGCCTCGGCGGCGGGCCCGTGCTCGCTCCGTCGGGGGCGGAGTTCCGCACCGGCACGCAGCGCGTGGGCTTCGCGCTGTTCAGGCAGGACCGCTCGCAGATCACCAACGTCAGCGTGGCGGTGTACGTGGCCCCGCTCGGCGGCGGCCCGGCGCGCGGCCCGTACCTCGCGCGCTACGAGTCGCTTGCGGTGAAGCCGCAGTTCCAGAGCAAGCAGACCGCCACGGACCCGGACGCCGCCAAGTCCATCTACACCGCGGAGATCCCGTTCAAGAAGCCGGGGCGCTACGAGTACTTCGGCATCGCGAAGCAGGGCGGGAAGCTCGTGGCGGCGTCGCCCGCGGCGCCGGGGCTGATCGTGAAGGACGCCTCCAGCGACGCGATCCCGGCGGTGGGCGCCAAGCCGCCGCGGATCCACACGCCCACCGCGTCGAGCGCGGGCGGCGACATCGCCTCGATCGACACGCGCCTGCCCCCGTCGTCGATGCACGACGACGACTTCGCGGACGTGCTCGGCAAGAAGCCGGTGGTGCTGATCTTCGCCACGCCGCAGCTCTGCCAGAGCCGCGTCTGCGGGCCGGTGGTCGACGTGGCGGAGCAGGTGAAGGCCAAGCCCGAGAGCAAGGACGTGGCCTTCATCCACATGGAGATCTACCGCGACAACCGCATCGACAAAGGCATCCGCCCGCAGATGGTGGCGTTCCACCTGGCGAGCGAGCCGTGGCTGTTCGTGTTCGACCGCTCGGGCAAGCTCTCGACCCGCATCGAGGGCGCATTCTCGGAGCGCGAGCTCGACCAGGCGATCGCGAAGGCGAAGAGCTAGCGGGGCGTCTTGGTGCGCTTCACGGTGACCTTCTTGCCGTGAGCGCTCGTCTCGCCCCAGCCGGCGGCCACGAGCTTGACCTTCACGCTCAGCACCAGCTTGGGCTTCTTGCGGAGCGCCCGCGCGAGCTTCGCGCGGTTGGCCCGGGTCAGCTTGAGCCGGATCCGGGCGGTCCTGTTCGGGAGCGGCAGGGTCGCGACGCGCTGGCGGATCTTCACGTGGCTCTTCTTGGGCGCCTTGACGGAGACGATCAGCGTGCAGCCGCGGTTACAGCGAGCGAGCACGTCGAGCCAGCCGCGCGATAGGAGCTTGCGCGCGTTCACGCGGTAGCTGAGCTTCGGGCGCGTCTCCGTGATGGGGGGCGGCTTGTGGCCGTTGCCGTTGCCGTTCCCATTGCCGTTGCCGTTGCCGCTCTCGCTCGGATCGATGGTGCCGCCCTCGGTGGCGGTCCAGGCGTAGCGCATGGTGAGGGCGGCGCCCTCGTAGGCGTTGTCGCCGCCGGTGGGGCTCGGCGGAACGCCCGTGTCGGGGAGCGAGGCGCGGAAGCGGAACTTGCGGAGCTGCCCCGGACCGACCGCGCCGACCCCCTGCGAGCCGAGCGCGCCCAGCCGGCCCGCGAAGATCGGGATCGAGCTGCCGGCCGATATGTCCGTGATGTCGAGCTGGACGGCGTCCGAGAGCGTGCCCCCGTTCGCGCCCGGCTGGTCCTCCACGTCGAGCTGGTGGAGGCCGAGGTCGCCGGGCGAGAGACCGATGTTCGAGAGATGCACCGTGCCGCTCACCGAGTGGCCGGGCGCGAGTCCGCTGAACTGGAAGATCGCCTGCCCGTCGAGCGAGTTCGAGATATGCAGGTGGCCGGTCGCGTCCGTGAGGACGGCGTATGGACCCGGCTTGCTCTGCCGCGCGAGGCCCGGAGCAACGCACACGACCACCACCGCTACTGCGGCAAGGGTCAGCACTCTTGAAAGCGATCGAGGACGGCGCATGAGTCGTTACGACTTCCTATCGGCGGTCCCAAGCCGAAAATGAACGCAACTGAGGCCCCGCGAACGCTTCTGGACGAATGTCGCCGCCGATCCGAGCGCGTAGGCTCCGCCCGGCGGGCCGGTAGCTCAGTTGGTTAGAGCAGCGGACTCATAATCCGTCGGTCCCTGGTTCGAATCCAGGCCGGCCCACTTTCACGGTCGACGAGCTTCGGACGGGCTGCCCGTCTCCGGCTGGGTCGAATCTGATTCGCACCACCATCCTGAGGGTGTTGCTCCCGCGCAGGACCCGCCTGGCGGCGCTGGTCGGCCGGATGTAGATCCGGCTCGTGCCGCCGTTGCGGAAGCGCTTGATCCCGCGCGCCACGACGACGCCGGCGCGCGTGCGTATCTGCTGGGTCGCCACGCCGGCCCGGCCTGGCGCGAGCATGTGGCTGAAGCCGTTTGCCAGGCCTCGGAGCCCCTGGCGTTGCACGAGCGTTCCGACCCGGTCGGCGGTGGCACGGACCCACGGGCCGAGTTCGGCGAGAGCATCGGACCCCGGCAGCGTCGGGAGCGGGTCCGTGGGCGGCGGTGGCTGCTCCTCGGGCGGCGGGTACAGCCAGTAGTTGTCGAGCGGCCGGGTGCGCACGAACTCCGACGTGGCCGCCACCGCCGCCTGGATGTGCTCGAGCGAATGCTCGCGGCGCGGGTCGATGACCTGCCACGGGTGCAGCATCGCGGCGGTGCTCGTGGCCAGCTCGTCGAGGTGGAGTCCATCGATGCTCCCGCGGACGTCGCCGAGGGCGGCGCGGTAGATCGCCTCGCAGGCCGGATCGTCAAGGCATCTGGCGAACATGAGCCCGCGCACGCCGTCGGGGCCGAACGGCAGGTGCAGCGACCAGGTCTGGTCGGTGCCCCATGGCAGCATCGAGAAGCGACCAGCCAGGTCGCTGTGCAGGTAGTAGTTGTTGTGGTTGCCCACGTAGCCGTCGCGCTGGCCGATGTACTTCTCGACGGCCCACATGCGGGTCATCTCGTCGAGGTCCGCCACAGGCGCCACGCGCTCGGCCCACCCGTCGGCTGAATCGCCGACAGCCGCGATCAGGCTGTCGAGGTCGGTGAGGTCCGACTCGCTGCCCTCGTCCACCTCGAAACGGTCCGCGCCTCCGGGCGCGAGATCGACGGCCTCGCCCTCGTAGAGGTGCGCGGTCGACGCGAACCAGCGCGGGAGAAACACGCCGTCGGGCGTCTCCACGTTCAGATAGACGCCGTAGTCGGCTCCGTTCACACGCAGGTAGGCGTAGCCCGTGCGCGGAGCCGCGATGCCCGCGGCGCGAAACGCCTCGTAGGCGAGCAGCTCGTGCACCATCGACGGGTCCTGCACCATGTTGTTGAGGGTCAGCGTCTTCAGTCCGAGCAGCCGCTGGCCCTTCACGCTGTGGCCGAACTTCAGCTTGAACGCGGCCTTGCGCGTCAGTGGCCTGAACGACGCCGACCCCTTGAGCCGCGCCCCGATCGCAAGCGGCCCGTAGCTGCCATGGACGCCGGTCAGCGAGACCGTCGCATCGACGTACTCACCCGGATCGCTCGTCAGGGCGTCACGCGACGCCGCCGGGAGATCGAGATCGATCTCGACCACGGTCGTCGGGTCGAACAGCAGCTCGGCCTCGTCGGCGTAAGCGGCCGGCGCTGCCAGTGCCAGGACAGCGCCTATGGCGACCCCCACAGCGGGCCGAGCGAGCATCACCTTGCCAGGGTAGGAGAGCTGTCTCAAACGCGCCAATCCGCGGGCACGGGCTGTCGCTAAATGGGGGACGAGCAGAGGCGCGCAAAAAGGGGTTGGCGAGCGCGCAAGTTGGCGCTAGGATCGCGCCACGGCTGAGGTCCTCGAAGGGGACGCTCAGTCGCGGACTCGCAAGGAACGAGGCGCGGTGTTTCTGAGGCGTCGTGCTTGTTCTTCTTTCGCAATTCGATTGGAGGGCAAGGGTTGTCTCAGCACATCGAGCCATTCACCTGCAGGGCGAGCACCGACGGCGATGCCGTCATCGTCGCCCCGCGTGGGGAGCTCGACATGGCCACCGTGGGCGCCGTCGAGCAGGAGCTTCGCCGCGCCCTGCGCGCGGGCGCGAGCAAGCTCGTGCTCGATCTGCGCGGCCTCTCGTTCATGGACTCCACCGGACTGCATCTCGTGGCGAAATGGTCGGAGGAGTCTTCGCGCGACGGTTTCGACTTCGAGCTCGAGCAGGGTCCGCCCGCGGTCCGTCGGGTCTTCGAGCTGTCCGGGATGGACGGCCAGCTGCCGTTCCGGGAGGAGTCGCTCAGATAGGTCGCGTGTGGGCGTGCGCAGGGAGCGGCTCCATGTCGTTCTCGAAGCGCGGCTGAGCCTCCACGCGGCCGATCCAATCGCGGATCCGCTCGAGCTCGCCCAGGTCCGCACCCGCCTCGTCCGCGCAGTGGACGTACCCGTAGAGCGCGATGTCGGCGATCGAGTAGTCGCCGCCCGCCACGAAGTCGCGCCCGTCCGACAGCCCTCGTTCGAGGGCCTCGAGCGCGTCGATCGCGCGCACCAGCCGGTTCTTGAAGACCTCCGGGTACTTCTCGCCGCGGCCCGACAGCTTGAGAAAGCGAGCGAAGGCCAGCTCGGCCTCGATCCGGCCCTGCTCGAACATCATCCACTGGATCACGCGCGTGCGCGGGAGCCCCTCGCCCGGCAGGTAGGGAGTGCCCTCGGCAAGGTGGAAGAGGATCGCGCCGGACTCGGGGATCAGCTCACCCGAGTCGAGCTCCAGCACGGGCACGCGCCCATCGGGGTTGCGCGCGAAGTGCTCCGGCTGGCGCGTCTCGCCGCTGAACAGGTCGACGGTCACGCGCTCGAACGGCAGCTCGAGCTGGCGGAGCAGGATCCGGGGCTTCATGCAGTTCCCGGACGCGGGATGGTCGTACAGGATCACGCGCGCAACCTAGCCTGTCTTCTGTGCGGGGACGACTCTCCATCCTGATCGCGCTTGTCGTGGTGGCGGCGCCGGCGCCCGCGGCGGCCGTGGAGGTCGCGCCCGGCGTGCAGTGGACGACCGTGGTGAAGAGCCCGGGTCCCACGCGCATCAACGTGCTCGAGATCGACCCGGCACGGGTCCGCGGCGTGCTCTCGAACGAGACGATCGCCCGGCGTGAGCGCGTGAGCGCCATGGGGCGAAGGGTCGGCGCCGTGGCGGGCGTGAACGGCGGCTACTTCGCGACGAGCGGCGATCCGGTCGGCGTGCTCGCTCTGAACGGCCAGCTCCTGAGCGAACCGGTGGACGGCCGCTCCGCGCTGATCGTGGACTCCGGCGGGGCGAGCATCGCGCCGGTGCGCTTCCGCGGGCGCATCGCGCTGAACGGGCGCTCCCGGGGGATCGACGGCGTCGACCGCACACGTGGCCTGATCCCGGCCTGCGGTGGGCGCGGCGGCGACGTGCCCACGTCGCGGCCCAACTCCGCGCTCACCTGCACCGACGCGAGCGAGCTGGTGCTGCTCTCGCCGCGCTACGGCGCCCGGCCGCCCGCCGAGGGCGGGGTGGAGGCGCTGCTGCGCGGTGGCACGGTCGCCGACGTTCGCCCGCCCGGCAGCGGGCGCGTCCCGCTCGACGGCCTGCTCCTGACGGGCAGCGGCGACGGCGCCCGCTTCCTTCGCGACGCCGCGCTCCCGCGCAGCCGCGCGACGCTCGCATTCCGCCTCACCGCGGCGGGACGCTCCCTCCCGCTCGTGCCCGGTACCGCTCCGCCCACGGGCGGCGTGCCCGGACCGCTCGCGGCGGGGCCCGAGCTCGTGGTGGGCGGCGGGCCGCTGCTCGTGCGCGCCGGGCGCGTGGCGGTGACCGCGGCGGCCGAGGGCTTCGCGCCCCCGCAGGCGCCGGCCTTCTTCCGCGCGTTCGTGGCCGGCCGCCAGCCGCGTACCCTCGGAGGCGTGCGCGCGGACGGGACGCTCCTGCTTGTGACTGTCGACGGGCGCCGCCCGGGCTGGAGCGTCGGCATGACGCTCGCCGAGGCGGCGCGCTACATGCGCTCGCTCGGCGCCCGCGACGCGCTCAACCTCGACGGCGGCGGCTCCACGACCATGACCGTGCGCGGCGAGCTCGTGAACCGTCCCTCGGACCCCACCGGGGAGCGCCCGGTGAGCGACGGCATCTTCGCCCTGCCATGAGGAGCGTGGTGCTCGCACTCGTCCTCGCGCTGGCCGCCACCTGGGCCGGCAGCGCGCCCGCGCAGAGCACCGACGAGCGCGCCGTCGTCTGGGCCGTGGGCGATGCGGCGACGCCCGGCACGGGCGCCGACCGCGTCGCCGCGCTGGTCCGGCGTGCCGACCCCGACCGCTTCCTCTACCTCGGCGACGTGTACGAGACCGGCACGCGCGCGCAGTTCCGGCGCTGGTACGACCCGCGCTTCGGCCGGCTCGCGCACATCACGATCCCGACGATCGGCAATCACGAGTGGGGCAACCGCTACCGCGGCTACTACCCGTACTGGCGCGCGAAGAAGGGGCACACCCCGCCGCCCTGGTCGAAGTCGAGCATCGCCGGCTGGCAGATCCTCGCGCTCAACTCCCAGGCGCCCCACGCGCCCGGCTCGCCCCAGATCCGCTGGCTCGAGCGGACGCTCGAGGGCGCGGCCGGGAGCTGCCGGATCGCGTTCATGCACCGCCCGCGCCTGAGCGCCGGCGTCTACGACGGCATGGCGGCCGACCTGAACCCGTTCTGGAGCCGCCTCGCGGGTCACGCCCGCATCGTCCTCGCCGGGCACGACCACAACCTCCAGCGCCACCGCCCCGTCCGCGGGCTCACCCAGTACGTGGTCGGCGCGGGCGGTCGCGGCCGCTACCCGCTCCACAGGGGCGTTGAGACGCTCCGCTGGGGCCGGGACGACGTGGACGGGGCCCTCCGCATGGTCCTGAGGCCGGGGCACGCGCTGCTCGAGTTCCGCGCCGCCTCGGGCCACCTGCTGGACCGCAGCCGCGTGACCTGCACGCCCGGATAGCGTTCCGGCGGATGGACGAGCCGGTTGTGATCCTCTGCGGTGGCCGTGGCACCCGCCTGCGGGAGGAGACCCAGACGATCCCGAAGCCGCTCGTCGAGATCGGCGGGCGGCCGATCCTCTGGCACGTGATCCGCATCTATGCCGAGCAGGGCTTCGGCCGCTTCGTGCTCTGCCTCGGCCACCGCGGCGACCTGATCGAGGAGTTCGTGCGACAAGAGGGCCCGCCCGGCGTCGAGATCGAGTGCGTGGACACGGGCGAGGAGACGCCCACCGGGGGCCGCATCGCCCGCGTGGCCGACCGCCTGGGGGGCGGGCGCTTCTGCGCCACCTACGCCGACGGCGTCGCCGACCTCGACCTCGCCGCCCTGCTCGGCTTCCACGAGGAGCACGGCGCGCTCGCGACGATGACCGTGGTGCGCCCCGAGCTCCAGTTCGGCGTGGCGCGCCTCGGCGGCGACGACCTCGTGCACGGCTTCGAGGAGAAGCCGCGCTTCGACGGCTGGATCAACGGAGGCTTCTTCTGCTTCGAGCCGGGCGTGCTCGACTACCTGGAGGACGACTCGACGCTCGAGCGCGAGCCGCTCGAGCGCCTGGCCGCCGAACGGCAGCTGCGGGCCTATCGCCACGCCGGTTTCTGGGACTGCATGGACACCTACAAGGACGCGGTCCTGCTGAACGATCTGTGGGACTCCGGGCGGGCTCCCTGGAAGGAACTGCATAGGTTGCGGCGAAAACCGCGTGCGTGACGCGATCCGGAACGACTGCCCTCACCCTGTCGGAGGAGATCCGCCAGCGGTTCGACGAATTCAGCCGCTCGCAAAAGGACGTGGGGCAGTACATCGTCGACCATCTTGAGGAGGCCGCCTTCCACACGGCCGAGGAGCTCGCCCGGCGCGCGAACACCTCGAGCTCGACGGTCGTGCGCTTCGCCCAGGCACTCGGCTTCGAGGGCTTCCCGGAGCTTCAGGCCGCGGCGCGCGACGAGTACCGGCGCGCCCGTGAGAACGGCGCCGCCGTCACCGACCTGACGACGCAGCCGCTCTTCCCGATCGACCAGACCGAGTTCGAGACCGCGCTGGCGGCGGACCACGCGAACATGGCCGAGACCGCCCGCAAGGTGGACCGCGACGAGGTCGCGGCCGCAGTCGAGCTGATCTCGCACGCGGACCGCATCGTGCTCTGCGGCACGGACCAGATGGCCTTCTTCGCGAGCTACCTGCGCCACCTGTTGATGCTGCTCGACCTGCGCGCCGAGGTGGTGGCCTCGCCGAGCCAGGAGGGCCTCGCGAAGCTCGGCAGGGTCGACGACAAGACCGTGATGGTCGGCTTCTCGGCCGGCCGCCCGCACCCGCTCGTGGTGCGAGCCATCAAGCTGGCCCGCAACCGCCGCGCGGCCACGATCGCGATCGCCGACGCCACGCTGTCCGAGGTGGCCAAACTTGCGGACCACAAGCTCTACTACTCGTCCAACAGCCCCGCCTACGTGCGCTCGCACTCCGCGCTGCTCGCCCTGATCCAGGCACTCGCATACGGCGTATACGCGCTCGACGAGTCTGCCTACTCGGACAGAATCAAGGCCTTCCGGCTCAAGTAGCGGCACCCGCGCTCCGGCGCGGGCTATTCTCAGGCGTACATGGAGACCGGCACCTTCAGAGTCAAGGCTGGCCTCGCCGAGATGCTCAAGGGCGGGGTGATCATGGACGTGGTGACGCCCGACCAGGCGAAGATCGCGGAGGCCGCGGGCGCGGCTGCCGTGATGGCGCTGGAGCGCGTGCCCGCCGACATCCGGCGTGACGGCGGCGTGGCTCGCATGAGCGACCCGACCATGATCGAGGGCATCAAGGAGGCCGTCTCGATCCCGGTGATGGCCAAGGTCCGCATCGGCCACTTCGTCGAGGCGCAGGTGCTCGAGGCGCTCGACGTGGACTACATCGACGAGTCCGAGGTGCTGACGCCCGCCGACGAGGCACACCACATCGACAAGTGGGCCTTCAACGTCCCGTTCGTCTGCGGCGCCACGAACCTCGGCGAGGCGCTCCGGCGCATCGGCGAGGGCGCGGCGATGATCCGCTCCAAGGGCGAGGCCGGCACCGGCAACGTCGTCGAGGCCGTGCGCCACATCCGCATGATCACGAGCGAGATTCGCCGTCTTCAGGCGCTCAGCGAGATGGAGCTGCCCACGGCCGCGAAGGAGCTCCAGGCCCCACTCGAGCTCGTGAAGAACGTGGCCGAGAGCGGCAAGCTCCCGGTGGTGCTGTTCTGCGCCGGCGGCATCGCCACCCCGGCCGACGCCGCGCTGATGATGCAGCTCGGGGCCGAGGGCAACTTCGTGGGCTCCGGCATCTTCAAGTCGTCGAACCCCGAGCAGCGCGCCGAGGCGATCGTCGAGGCCACCACGCACTACGCAGACCCCGTGCGCATCGCGGCGGCGTCCCGCGAGCTCGGCGAGGCGATGCCGGGTATCGAGATCGGCTCGCTTCAGGAAAACGGCGGGCTGCTCCAAAACCGCGGCTGGTAGTGCCGTTGATCGGAGTCCTCGCGCTCCAGGGGGGCTTCGAGGCACACGCGAAGGCCCTGGCCCGTCTCGATGTCGAGGTGCGCGAGGTGCGCACGCCCGAGGACCTCGAGGGGCTCGACGCGCTCGTCATCCCGGGCGGTGAGTCGACCACGATCGGGCTCGGGGTCGAGCGCGAGGGCCTGGCCGAGCCGCTCGTCGAGTTCGCGCGCAGCGGCAAGCCGGTGCTCGGCACCTGCGCGGGGATGATCATGCTCGACCGTGAGCACCTCGGCGTGCTCGACATCGGCGTTCGCCGCAACGCGTTCGGCCGGCAGCTGGCCTCGTTCGAGACCCAGCTGGACTTCGAGGGCGCAAGCGTCGACGCCGTCTTCATCCGCGCCCCGTGGGTCGATCACGTGGGCGACGGGGTGGAGGTGCTCGCCGAGGTGGACGGCCACCCGGTCGCGGTGCGCCAGGGCAACATCCTGGCCGTGGCCTTCCATCCGGAGCTCGGCTCGGATCTCTCCCTTCACCGGTGGCTGGTGGATAGGGTGCCTGCGGCATGAGGGACCCCCGCGTCGACGCGCTCGCGCAGATCCTCGTCGGCTACTCCACGAAGGTGCAGAAGGGCGACGTCTGCTCGATCGCCGCGTCGTCCGCGGCCGAGCCGCTCGTGCAGGCGGTCTACGAGGAGGTGCTGAGAGCGGGCGGCCTACCGATCGTTCAGCTCCAGCCGAGCAGCGCGCTCGCGGCGTTCTACGAGCTTGCCAGCGACGAGCAGCTCGACTGGGTCCCGCCCACCACCGAGTGGACCGTCGAGAACGCCGACGTGCACATCTCCGTGATGGCCTCGCTCAACACGCGTGAGCTCTCGAACGCGGACCCGAAGAAGCAGGCCCGCCACCAGAAGGCGCGCAAGCAGATCATGGAGACCTCGATGCGGCGCGCCGCGGAGGACCGCTACCGCTGGGCGCTCACGCTCTTCCCGACGCACGCGTACGCGAGCGAGGCCGGGCTGTCGCTCAGCGCCTACGAGGACTTCTACTACGCGGCCTGCCTCGCGCTGGACGGCGACCCCGTCACGGCCTGGCAGCGTCAGTCGGAGCAGGTGCGGCACCTGACGGACTGGATCCAGGGCAGGGAGGAGGTGCGCATCCAGGCGGAGGGCACGGACATCACGCTCGGCGTGGCCGGCCGCCACTGGATCGCGTGCGTTGGCGAGCACAACATGCCGGACGGCGAGTTCTTCACGGGCCCCGTCGAGGACAGCGTGAACGGCGAGATCACGTTCTCGTTCCCGGCGAGCTACGGCGGCCGGACCGTGTCCGGCATCCGGCTTCGCTTCGAGGACGGGAAGGTCGTGGATGCGACGGCCGAGCAGGGCGAGGAGTTTCTGACGGAGATGCTCGACACCGACGCGGGCGCGCGCCGGCTCGGCGAGCTCGGCATCGGCACGAACTTCGGCATCTCGACCGGCACGAAGGAGATCCTGCTCGACGAGAAGATCGGCGGGACCGTGCACATGGCCGTCGGGATGAGCTATCCCGAGAGCGGCGGCACGAACAGCTCTGCGGTCCACTGGGACATGGTCTGCGACCTGCGCCAGGGCGGCTCGATCACCGTGGACGGCGAAGAGCTCCAGCGCGACGGCAGGTTCCTGGTCTAGCTCGCGCTAGGCGTCGCCGCGTGGGCGAAACAGCGGCTGGCGCATGCGGCCGTCGCGCTTCTGAGCGAGGAGCCGCGCGTCGGCGTGTGCCATGAGCTCGCTCGGGGTGCGAGCGTCGTCCGGGACGAGGCCCGCGGCGAAGGTGGCGGGATGGCCGATCTCCTCGCGCAGGTCGCGCAGGAGGCGCAGCACGCCGGAGGCGCCGGCGCCGGGCGCCAGCAGCGCGAACTCGTCGCCGCCGATACGGGCCACGCAGTCGCCGTGGCGCGCCACTCCGGCGGCCGCGCGGGCCACCGACTGGAGCACGGCGTCGCCGGCCGGATGGCCCTCCTCGTCGTTCACGCGCTTGAAGTCGTCGAGGTCGATCAGGATCAGGGCGTACGGGTCGCGCGTGGCGGCCACCCGGTCGAGCTCCATGTCGAAGCCGCGCCTGTTGCGCACGCCGGTGAGCGGATCGAGCTCGGCGATCGTCCGCTGGTGGAGCTCGGCGCGCACGAGCCGGCCCTTCAGGAACTGGATGGCGACCATCGCGCCGGTGACCGCCAGCGTGAACATCGCGAGCCGCGCCGGGTAGCCCACCGAGATCGCGCGCTCGTCGTAGAAGAGCGGAGTGCCGAACGCGTAGACGAACAGCGCCATCAGCGGCCAGGCGAGCCGCGGCGGGAAGAAGTAGGAGATGAACAGCGCGGTGAAGATCATCACCGGCTGGATGTAGCTCGTGGCGCCCCCGGTGGCCCAGATCGCGAGCGCGACCACGGGCATGGTCGACGCCGTGACGAGTGCTCGAAGGCCCACGCTCATCCCACGGCCGTGCGCCGCGAGCCAGAGCGAGACGGCGCCCCAGCCGATCGAGAAGATCGCGAGGATCAGCGCGATCGTCTCGTGGCTGCGGTCGGAGCCCGGCAGCCAGATCACGACCGCCCCGAGCAGGCCGGTCGCGCCCCACATGATTCCGGACGTCAGGTCGGGAAGCGGGCCGTCGTCCCACTGGTCGCCACCCGCGTGCTGCGGCTGGTCGAGGCTTTCCCGTAGACGACGCATTCCTGCGGGGAAGATCGGCATTCGGGCCCTAGACTTGAAACTCGTATGGCAGGCCATTCCAAATGGGCATCGATCAAGCACAAGAAGAAGGCCGTTGACGCGAAGCGCGGCGCCCTCTTCACGAAGCTGACCCGCGCGATCACCGTTGCCGCGCGCGAGGGCGGGGGCGACCCCGAGGGGAACCCGGCGCTGGCCCTGGCGATCCAGAAGGCGAAGGACGCCTCGATGCCGAAGGACAACATCGAGCGGGCCGTGTCGAAGGGAACCGGCGCGGATGCCGACGCCGACGCGTTCGAGGCCGTGCTCTACGAGGGCTACGGGCCCGGCGGCGTGGCGGTGCTCGTGGAGGCGCTCACCGACAACCGCAACCGCACGAGCTCGGAGGTGCGGCACATCTTCACGAAGCACGGTGGCAACCTCGGCGAGCCCGGCTCCGTGGCGTGGACGTTCGAGAAGAAGGGCGAGCTCGTCGTGGACGGCTCGCGCTACTCCGAGGACGACCTGCTGCCCGCGATCGACGCGGGCGCGGAGGACGTGGCCCTCGACGGCGACGTCTGGGAGGTGGTGACCGGACCCGCCGAGCTCACCGCGGTGCGGAAGGCGCTCGAGGACGCCGGCGTCGAGATCGAGTCGGCCGAGCTCGTCCAGCGGCCCACCACCCGCACTCCGGTGGAGGAGGAGCGCGTGGGCACGCTCATGCGCCTGATCGACGCGCTCGAGGAGAACGACGACGTGCAGGGCGTTCACGCCAACTTCGACGTGGACGCCGAGGTGCTGGAGCGAGTCGCCGCCGCCTGACGGGCTGCCGCTACCCGGCGGGGTGCCGCAGTTTCTTCTGATGGGGTCAGTATTTCCTGCGGCACCCACGGTGCGTGACCACGAGCGCGACCGAGCCGAGGATCAGCGCGCCGCCGACGGCCATCGGAGCGGTGACGCGCTCGCCGAGCAGCGCCGCGCCGACCGCCAGCGCCACGACCGGGTTCACGTACGCGTAGGTGGCCACGGTCCCGATGGGGGCGTTGCTGAGCAGCCAGACGAACGCGCTGTAGGCGACCAGCGACCCGGGCACGACCAGGTACGCGAAGGCGATCAGCGACTCGCCTGAGAAGCGGGCTGGCCGGACGTCACCGAGCTCGCCGAAGGCCGCGCCGGCGAGGACGAGCAGCGCGCCCGCCGCGATCAGCTGGACGGTGGTCGAGACGAGCGCGTCGTCGGGGAGCCGCGCGCGCTGCGAGTGGTACTGACCCGCGGCCTCGACGGCGGCCGCCACGACGAGGACGAGCAGCCAGACGACGGGCGCCTCGCCGCCGGGCGAGACGAGCATCACCATGCCTGCGAGCCCTGCGCAGACCGCGAACGCGGTACGCCGGCTCACGTGCTCGCGGTGCGCGAGCTGAAGCGCCACCACCCACAACGGCACCGAGGCGATGATGAGCGCGGCCAGGCCGGCGGGCACCTCCCGCTCCGCCACGGCCAGTACGCCGATGTCGCCGAGGATCACGGCACCGACGAGCGCCGCGCCGGCCACGGCCGCTCGGCCCGCGCGCAGGCGCCCGAGCGCCGCGAGCACGGCCGCCATCACCGCTCCCGCCACCAGGAAGCGGGCACCCGTGCCCACCAGCGGCGGGACGGTCCTGACCATCACCCGGATGGCCGGGTAGGTGCCGCCCCAGGCGAGGTAGACGACAGTTAGCGCGCCCGCGGTACGGGCATTAACATGCATAGGTAATGTATTCCGAGAACCCACGCGTCTCTAACCTGCTCGGCGCGCTCGCTCTGGAGGCGGCGCGGGCGATGGAGACCGTCCACGAGCCGGTCGGCCAGGCGGGCGCGGCGGCACAGGCTCTCGACACGATCGGCGCGTACCCCGGCCGCACGATCGAGCAGCTGCGCGCGCCGCTCGGCCTCTCGCAGCCGGGGGCCGTACGGCTCGTGGAGCGGCTGGCGCGGGCGGGCTGGGTCGCCAAGACGGGCTCCCGCGGCCGGCGCGGCTTCGAGCTGCGCCTGACGAATGCCGGCCAGACCGTGGTCGACGAGCTCCTCGCGCGGCGTCGAGTCGCGCTGGAGGAGCTGCTCGAGCCGCTCTCGGGCTCCGAGCGCGCGCAGCTCGAGACGCTGCTCGAGAAGCTCCTGGCCGCCCGCACGCACGACCGGGCTGACCTCGAGCGCCTCTGCCGGCTCTGCGAGCGGCGCGTCTGCGCGCGCTGTCCGGTGGCCGCCGCGGAGGCCTGAACGGGGAGGCGTCCGCCTCCGTACGCAGAATCCTCCTATCAGTGATCGTCCTCGGCATAGACCCGGGCACCGCGCACACGGGTTATGGCGTGGTGCTCGCGCACAGCGGGCGGCTCGCGGCGCTCGACGGCGGCGTCATCGAGACGCGTGCGGGTGTGCCGCTGGAGCGCCGCCTCGCCGAGATCCACGCGCGTGTGTGCGACCTGATCCGCGAGCACGAGCCCGCCGCCATGGCCGTCGAGGATCTCTACTTCGGGCGCAACGCCCACAGCGCATTCGCGGTCGGGCAGGCACGCGGGGTGGTGCTCCTGTCCGCCGGCATGGCGGGCATCCCCTGCTTCTCGTACACGCCGCAGGCCGTGAAGCAGGCTGTCTGCGGAAGCGGCTCCGCGGCGAAGGCCCAGGTGCAGCGCATGGTCGGCGCCCTGCTCGCGCTTCCCGAGCCTCCGGAGCCGGACCACGCGGCCGACGCGCTCGCCGTGGCCATCTGCCACGCGAACGGGGCGCCGCTGAAGGAGGCGCTCGGATGAGGTGGCGCCGCCGCCGCAGGCGGAAGCTCCCGATCGGCGTGCGGCGAAGGGTGTTCGCATGATCGCGTCGGTGCGCGGGGAGGTGCTGTCGCGCCTCCCGGGCGACGTCGTGATCGAGGCGGCCGGCGTGGGCTACCGCCTGAGCGTCTCGTCGGAGACGCTCTCCGCGGTGCCGCGCACGGGCGACGAGGCCACGCTGTTCACGCATCTCGTGCTGCGCGACGACGGGATGCACCTGTACGGCTTCGCGAGCGAATCGGAGCGCGAGCTCTTCCTGCTCCTGATCGGCGTGCAGGGCGTGGGGCCGAAGGTGGCGCTCGCGGTGCTCTCAGGCGGGGCCCCGCGCGAGCTCCTCAACGCGATCGCGTCGGGCGACACCGCGCGCTTCCAGGCCGTCCCCGGGATCGGCAAGCGCACGGCGGAGCGCATCATCGTCGAGCTGCGCGAGAAGGTGGCCGGGAAGATCAGCGACGACATCGTCGTGCGCCGCACCGCCCCCGATGACCCGCGCACGCTCGCGCGCGAGGGCCTCCTCGGCCTCGGCTTCACCCCACAGGAGTCCGACAGGCTGCTCGACCAGGCGGCGGGCGAGACGCCCGAGGACCTGATCGCCGGCGCGCTGAGGGCGGCACGGTGAGCGGCGGCATCCGCACGCCGGGCGTCGAGCGGATCCAGGATCCCGCGGTCCTCGCGCCGGAGGACGAGTTCGACCGCTCGCTGCGGCCCAAGCGGCTCGAGGACTTCGTGGGCCAGGAGCGCGTGAAGGAGCAGCTCGCCGTCTTCATCGAGGCCGCACGGGCGCGCGACGAGGCGCTCGACCACGTCCTGCTCGCGGGCCCGCCGGGGCTCGGCAAGACGTCGCTGGCCCAGATCGTGGCCAACGAGCTGGGCGCGCGCTTCGTGGCCACGGCCGGCCCGGCGCTCGAGCGCAAGGGCGACGTGGCGAGCTACCTGACCGCGCTCGAGCCGCGCAGCGTCTTCTTCGTCGACGAGATCCACCGGCTGCCGCGCGCGCTCGAGGAGACCTTCTATCCCGCGATGGAGGACCGCACGCTGCCGATCACGGTCGGCCAGGGGGCCGGCGCGGCCGTGGTGTCGCTCGACCTTCCCGCCTTCACGCTGATCGGCGCCACCACACGCACCGGCCTCCTCACCACGCCGCTGCGCGACCGCTTCGGCGTGACGCACAGGCTCGAGCTCTACGAGCCGGCCGACCTCGCGCGGATCGTGCTGCGCTCGGCCGGGATCCTGGACGTGGAGATCGACGTGGACGGCGCCGAGGCGATCGCCCGCCGCTCGCGCGGCACCCCGCGCGTGGCGAACCGGCTCCTCAAGCGCGTGCGCGACTTCGCCGAGGTGCGCGGCACAGGGCAGATCGACGCGGGCGTGGCCGCCGACGCGCTCGACATGCTCGAGGTGGACGCCGCCGGCCTCGATCGCCTCGACCGCGAGATCCTCCGCTCGATCTGCTGCAAGTTCGGCGGCGGCCCCGTTGGGCTGAGCACGCTCGCCGTGGCCGTGGGCGAGGAGTCCGACACGATCGAGGACGTCTACGAGCCCTATCTGCTCCAGCAGGGCTACCTGATGCGTACCCCGAGGGGCCGCGTCGCGACCGACTCCGCGTTCGCCCACCTGGGGCTCGAGCCGCCCCGTGGCGCCGGGCAGCGCCTCTTCTAACCTGGCATTTAGGCAGTTGCCTACCCTTGACTCGTCATGCCGATCTTCATCTGCCCGAACTGTGGGAACCGCAGTGAGTCCGCCGAGCGCACGGCCGGCTTCCAGAGCCGTGCGAAGGGCTGCAAGCGCTGCGGCTTCGGCTTCCTCTTCGAGCTCCTCGACGACTACTACCCGGCCCCGAACGCCGCTTTCTTCCTGCTCGACCAGCAGGGTCGGCTCATCGGCACGGGCCGCGGTGCCCGCGAGCTCACCGGCCTCGGCGACCTCGACGTGATCGGCCGCCCGGTGCAGGACGTGCTCCAGCTGGAGTTCGACAGCGGCGACGACCACGTGGCCACCGCGCTCGAGTGGGGTGTGCGCGTGCTCGACAAGCAGGTCGAGGTGCACGCCGAGGGAGACCGCCCCGAGCAGGCAAAGGCTGACATCTTCCCCGCCTACGACGATGACGGCGGCCTCCTGCTGGTGCTGACCCCCCGATGACAAACCGCAACAGGAACCTCTCGATCCTGGGGATCGTGCTGATCCTCCTCGCGGGTGCGGTCTTCACGATCGCGACGAAGGAGACGCGCCTGGGGCTGGACCTGAAGGGCGGCATCGAGCTCGTCTACCAGGGCCAGCCGACCCCGCAGGTGCCGGTCGTGACGCCGCAGGCACTGGACGACGCGGTCTCGACGATCCGCAAGCGCACGGACGCGCTCGGCGTCTCCGAGCCGGAGATCCAGCGCTCGGGCCGGGACCAGATCTCGATCGGGCTCCCGAGCGTCCAGAACGCCGAGCGCGCGATCGCCCAGGTGGGCTCGACCGCGCAGCTCCAGTTCTACGACTGGGAGCCGAACGTGCTGGGGCGCGGCCCGGACGTGCCGTTCGCCGGCTCGAAGGCGCTCTACGACGCGGCGGAGTTCGCGGGGAAGCAGAAGCCGAAGGCCGAGAAGGTCGACGTGCCCCCGGGCTCCGACCTCTCGCCGGCGAAGGCGGACGAGCAGAACGACACCTCCGCCACGGACCGCTACTACCTGTTCGGCCCGGACCGCTACCCGATCGGAAACGACGGCAAGCCGCTCCGCGAGGGCGATTACGAGCCGTCGGCGAACTGCAAGGCGCTGCTTGGCGACTACGAGCCCGCGGGCGGCACGCCGAACAAGTACGCGAAGGACACCGAGTGCAGCTCGCAGCTCGACGCGCTCGGCTCCGCGGGCCCGCCGAGCGGCTCGCGTGTGATCAAGGTTCCGCGCGGGATCGTCGTCGTGGAGGGCGAGGCCGCTCCGAACCAGTCCGCGCGCGTGCACCGCTTCTTCGTGATCGAGGACGACTCCGAGCTGAACGGCAAGGAGATCAAGAACCCCGAGCAGGCCTTCGACCCGAATACGAACGCGCCGCTCGTGAACATGGAGTTCACGACGCAGGGACGTGAGGCGTTCGCACGGGTCACGAAGCGCATCGCCGAGCGCGGGCGCGACTGCGAGACGCTCGCGGGCGTCGACCCCAAGTGCCCGCCGCAGGGCTCTCAGCCCGACCAGTTCTTCCAGCGCTTCGCGATCACGCTCGACAACAAGATCGTCTCGCTCGCGACGATCGACTACCAGGAGAACCCCGACGGCATCGACGGGCGCACGGGCGCGTCGATCCAGAACATCGGCGACATCGGCGCCGCGCAGGACCTCGCCGAGAACCTCCGCATCGGCGCGCTGCCGATCGACCTCAAGCTGATCTCCCAGACGCAGGTATCCGCCACGCTCGGCCAGCAGGCGCTGAACCAGGGCCTGACCGCCGCCGCGGCGGGCCTGGCACTCACGATCCTGTTCCTGCTGCTCTTCTACCGCGCGCTCGGAGCGGTGGCGACCGTGGCGCTGCTCATCTACGCGGGGCTCCTGTTCGCGCTCGTGAAGCTGATCCCGATCACGCTCACGCTGCCGGGCATCGCGGGAATGGTGCTCACACTGGCGGTGGCGGCCGACGCCAACATCGTCATGTACGAGCGAATAAAGGAGGAGGTGCGCGGCGGGCGCTCGGTGCCCGCGGCCATCTCGGCGGGCTACTCCAAGGCGCTCCGGACGATCATCGACGCGAACGTCGTGACGATCGGCGTGGCGTTCATCCTGTTCACGCTCGCGACCGCGGGCGTGAAGGGCTTCGCGTTCACGCTCGGTATCGGCACGCTCGTGTCGCTGTTCACGGCCGTGCTGGCCACGTCGGCGATCCTCGGCTCGCTCGCGCGCACGCGCCTGCTGCGGAGGCCGAGCGCGCTGGGCACCCACACGAGCGCCAAGCGCGAGGGCTGGCGCTTCGACTTCATGGGGAACTCGCGCTGGTTCTTCTCGTTGTCGGGCGCGATCCTGGCCGCCGGAGCGATCGCGATCGCCGCGCTCGGCATCAACTTCGGCATCGACTTCGAGTCCGGGACGCGCATCACGGCGCCGCTTCAGCACGCGGCAAGCGTGGACAAGGTGCGCTCGACGCTCCAGCCGCTCGGCTACGGCGACGCCGCGATCCAGACGGTCAACGACCCGGAGCTGGGCGAGAACGTCGTCCAGATCGAGGTCCACCAGCTCGACCCGAATCAGGTCACGAAGGTGGAGAACACGCTCGACGACGCGTTCGGCGTCGCGAAGGCCGACTTCGTGGCGAACTCCGTGGGTCCGACGTTCGGGAAGCAGATCGCCCAGACCGCGCTCTATGCCGTGATCGCGTCGTTGCTCCTGATCTCGCTCTACATCGGCTTCCGCTTCGAGTGGAAGTTCGCGGTGCCGGTGCTGATCGCGCTCGCGCACGACCTCCTGATCACGGCGGGCACGTACGCGATCTTCGACAGGGAGGTAACGACCGCCACGGTCGCCGCCCTGCTGACCATCCTCGGCTATTCGCTGTACGACACGGTGATCGTGTTCGACCGAATACGCGAGAACGTGCCGCGCATGCCGCGCGCGACGTTCTCGCAGATCGCGAACCGCTCCATGTCCGAGGTCTTCACGCGCTCGCTCGCGACGAGCTTCGTGGTGCTGATGCCGGTCGGCTCGCTGCTCCTGTTCGGCGGCGAGACGCTGAAGGACTTCGCGTTCGCGCTGCTTGTCGGCGTGCTCTCGGGCGCGTACTCGTCGATCTTCATCGCCACCCCGGTGCTCGTGGAGTGGAAGGAGCGCGAGCGCACCTACATGCGCCGCCGCCGCATGATGCTCCAGGAGTTCGGCGGTCACATCCCGGCGTTCGCCACCGGCTCGCTCGGCGAGCCCACGCCCGCGCCGGCGGGGGCGGCCGCCGCGGCGGGCGCGGCCTCGGCGGCACCGGTCCCGACCGACCGCGCCGCGCGCCGCCAGCGGCGCGCCGGCATCTCGTCCTCGACCGCCACACGCACCGCGCCGCGGCCGGCCACGCCGCCGCCGCCGGCGGACGGAGACGGAGCGCCGCCGGCCCGCGCCGCCGACCCCGCGCCGCCCTCGCCGCCGCCCGAGCGGGCCGCCGAGCCGTCCGCGGATACCCCGGCCTCGCCGTCGGCGCCCGCTGCGCCGAGCGATCCGCCGGCTGACGCGGCCAAGCAGCGCTCGAAGCGCCAGCAGAAGCGCAGAAAGCACGGGAGGCGCTAGCCATGTCGCTTGTCGTCTGGGTCATGATGGGAATCGCGGTCTGGCACTTCACGGTGTTCCTCCCCGACCGCTTCTGGGGCGGCATCGTGGGCGCGTTCCTGGCCGCCTTCCTGGCCGCCGCGATCTTCGGTTTCGTCGTGAACGGCTTCACCGTGCCCGGGAAGAGCGACACCGAGCTCGTGCAGGCGCTGATCGCGATCCCCGGGTCGATGATCGGCCTCGCGATCTCCTACTTCTGGGGCGCGCGCATGGACCGCGAGCACGGCGTCGACCACGGCCAGACCCGCGCGGGCGCACACTAGGCCCCGGTTACGCCTCGTCGAGCAACAGCGGCCCGTGTGGTTCCGCCGCGTTCCGTCCGCCGTGCGGCGCAGGATTGGTCGGATGCAGTCCAAGCCGTCCCGCTGGAGATCCGACCCGTACGAGGTCGCGTCGGGGCGCGCGTTGGCCATTGGGCTCGGGGTCTCGCCGGTCGTCGGGGCGATCCTGGCGCGGCGTGGTCTTGGCGACCTCGACGAGGCGCGGCGCTTCCTGGCCGCCGAGGAAGCACACGATCCGCGCAGCCTGCCCGGCGTGCCGGACGCCTGTGAGCTGATCCTCGGCCACATCGAGCGCGGCTCCACGATCGCGGTGTTCGGCGACTACGACGTGGACGGCGTCTGCTCCACGGCGATGCTGATCCGCACGCTCCGCTCGCTCGGCGCCGATCCCGTCTGGGAGCTGCCGAGCCGCTTCGACGAGGGCTATGGGCTGTCCGAGGGCGCCGTGGAGCGGCTCGCGGCGCGTGGGGTGGGGCTGCTCGTGACCGTCGACTGCGGGATCACGGCCGTCGCGCCGGTGGCCTCCGCTCGCGCGGCCGGGCTAGACGTGGTCGTCACCGACCACCACCGCCCGGGCGAGGAGCTGCCCGAGTGCACGATCGTGCACCCGGCGCTCGGCGACTACGGGTGCCCGGAGCTGTGCGCGTCCGGCGTCGTGCTGAAGCTGAGCGAGGGCCTGCTCGCCGCCGCGGGGCGCGACCCCGCCGGCGCCGCCGAGGACGCGGACCTGGCGGCGCTCGCCACCGTCTGCGACCTCGTCCCGCTCCGGGGCGAGAACCGGCGCATCGTCCGCGAGGGGCTCGTGGCGCTCGGCCGGACCCGCAAGCCCGGGCTGCGGGCGCTCATGGAGCTGGGCGGAGTGGAACCCGGGGAGCTCACCGAGCACGCGCTCGGCTTCAGGCTCGGCCCCCGCATCAACGCCGCTGGGCGGATGCAGCGGGCCGACGCCGCGCTAGAGCTGCTGCTCACCGAGGATCCCGCGCGCGCGAGCGAGGTGGCGCGCGAGCTCGACTTCCTGAACCGCGACCGCCAGGAGGCGGAGACGCGCATCTTGTTCGCCGCCGAGGCGGCCGCGGCCACCCAGGCGCATGAGGCCGCCATCGTGGTGTCCGGCGAGGGCTGGCACCCGGGCGTGGTGGGCATCGTGGCCTCGCGGCTCGTGGAGCGCTGGCGCCGGCCCTGCGTGGTGATCGCGCTTGACGCCGCGGGGGCGGGCGGCACCGCACAGAGCGGCCGCGGCTCCGGCCGGAGCATCTCCGCGTACGACCTGCACGCCGGCCTCGCCGCCTGTTCGGAGCAGCTCACGCGCTTCGGCGGCCACAGGATGGCCGCCGGCGTGGAGCTCGACGCCGACGCGGTCGAGCCGTTCCGCCGGGCGCTCGCCGCCCACGCCGCCGCGGCGCTGTCCCCCGACGACCTGATCCCGGTCGAGCGTGTCGACGCGGTGGTGCCGGGCGGCGATCTCGGCCTCGGGCTCGCCGAGGACCTCGAGCTGCTGCGCCCGTTCGGGATGGGCAACCCGCAGCCGACGCTGCTCGTGCCGGCGGCCCGCTTCGAGCGGGTCACGGCGATGGGCGAGGAGCGCGAGCACTCGCGCTTCACGCTCGTCACGGCCGGCGGAGCACGCTCACGCGGAGTGGCCTTCCGGTCGCCGCCGAAGGCGTTGGCGCCGGCCACCGAGGAGCCGCACGACATAGCGCTGCGCCTGGAGCGCAACCGCTGGAAGGGCGTCGTGGAGCCGCGCGTGATCCTGCGGGCGCTGTGCCCGACGGAGCCCGGCGAGCTGCGCATTCTCGGCGAGGACGGCGCGTTTTGGGAGGACCTGCGAGTCGCGTTCGGCTCCGCCGCGGCCGCCCCGGCGGCTCCTGCGGGTGGCAGCATCGAGGATCGTCGCTCGGAGGGCTTTGCCGGTGTGGCGGGGGACCTCTTCTCGAGCGGCGAGCGCGTGCTCGTGGCAGTGGCCGACCTTCCGCGCCGGCGCGCCGGCCTCGAGGCCGTCGTGGCGGGACTCGCGCGCGAGCCCATGTCCGTCGTTTCCTGGCCCGCACTTGCCGCGCGGCCCGAGCTCGCCTTGGGCTTCGAGCAGCTCGTGGCGCTCGACCCGCCGCCCGGCGGCGCTTCGGACCCGCTGCTGGGAGCCACGCCGCGAAGCCACCTGGCCTGGGGCCCGGCCGAGGCCGAGTTCGCTCTCGGCGTGTACCGCGCCGCGCTCGATCTGCGCCCGCCTCTGGCGGAGCTGTACCGGGCATTGAGGGAGCTGCCGCCCGAGGCCTCGACGAGCGCGCTCGAAGCTGCGTTCAGGGGGGATGGCCGCTACCCGCGCCCGGCCGCCCTCTGCGCGCGCCTCCTCACGGTCCTCACCGAGCTGGGCCTCGTGGCGCTCGACCTCGATGCGCCCGGCTGCCGCGTGGTCGAGGCAGCCAGGAGCGAGCTCGACTCGTCGCCCAGCTTCCGCACGGCCCGCGAGGAGCTCGCCGCCGTGGAGCGCGCGCTCAGTCCAGAGCTACCGCGCGCGCTGCCGGCCGCCGCCGCGAGCTAGCGCTCGGGCTGCCCCGGCGCGTTCGCGCTGGCGATTTTTAGTGGCAGCGGGGGTCGACGTAGAAGTCGTCGACGTTCCAGGTGCCAAACCCGACGGAGCGGAGCCGGAACTGCACCGGGGTGTGCTCGCCCGGAAGTAGCGGCAGCAGGTTCGCGACGATCCACAGCTTGGGCCCCGGTCGCCACTGGCCGCCCGGCAGGAGGACCCCGATCGGCACCTCGACCGGCAGGCCGAGCGAGGTCTCCGTGATCACGCTGACGGTCATGGTCGACAGGAGCGCCCGGTTGTCCTTGACCATGAAGCGGATCAGCGGGTGCTCGAGGCCGACGCAGATGACGGGCGAGGTTGCGGTGCCGCCCGGCGCCAGGCGCAGCGAGCGCGTGTGGCCGCTCCCGGCGATGTCGAAGGACTCGTTTCCGCTCACGACCGAGGCGTTGCCCGAGAGCGACCACGCCTGGGTGCCGCTCTCGAAGGTCCCGCCCGGAGCGATGTTGTACGGAGTGGTGTCGCCCCAGGGAGCGAACGGCTGGGTGGTGGGCTGCGGCGAGCAGTCGGGTGCGGACTTCACAAGCAGCCCGGCGCTCGCGCTCGGCGCCCCGGCGGCCAGGACGACGATGGCCACCGAAACGGCAAGGAAGCTGTTGCGAAGTCGGATACGCATGTCCTCACACTCCGGCATAACGGTCGCCCGCGCAACGGACATCCGTCCAGTCGGGTGGGGAACGTCTGTCCATCGAACAACCGTCCGTAAGGCCGATCCCCCCTTCTGCCGATAAACCCGGCAGCCATGCGGATCCTCGACGATCTCCGCTCCGGTCTCACGCCCGCCGTGGAGGAGCTCCACGAGTCCTGGGACCGGGCCTACCCAGAGCCCCTGTGTGGGCGCGAGCTTCTAGTGGAGGTCGCGTCGGCGGCTCTGTTCGTGGCCGTGGCGCTCGCCATGGCGGCGTTCCTGCCCGCCGAGCGCGCCTTCGACGCGCCGCTCGCGATAGCGCTCGTGGCCACCTACGCGCTGATGGCGCGCGTGCGCTTCCCGATCGGCTACGGCTTCACGATCCCGACCCAGGTCGTGCTCGTCCCGATGCTCTTCCTCGTGCCGCTCGGCGCGGTGCCGCTGCTCGTGGCCGCCGGAATGCTCGTGGGCAGCCTGCCGGAGTACCTTCGCCGCGATCGCCACCCGAGCCGTGCGCTCGCCGCGGTGGGCGACGCCTGGCACGCGATCGGACCCGTCGCGGTGCTTGCCGCCGCGGGCGGGGTCGAGCCGGAGCTCTCGGCATGGCCACTTCTGGTCGGCGCGCTGGCCGCGCAGGTGGTCGTGGACAACGGCGCCGCGACGCTCCGCGAGTGGGGCGGCCTCGGGATCTCGCCCAAGCTCCAGCCCTCGCTGTTCGGCTGGGTCACGCTCGTGGACATCCTGCTCGCGCCGGTCGGCCTGCTGGCGGCGATGGCCGCGGCGACCGAGCCCTACGCCGTCCTGCTCGTCCTCCCGCTGGCGGGCCTGCTGGTCGTATTCGCCTTCGAGCGCTCCGCGCGCATCCGGCAGGCGATCGAGCTCAGCCGCGCCTATCGCGGCACGACGCTGCTGTTGAGCGACGTGCTCGAGGTCGACGACGAGTACACCGGCTTCCACAGCCGCAGCGTCGTGTCGCTGTCGGTCGCGGTGGCCGACACCATGGGCCTCAGCTCGCGGCAGCGCCGCAACGTCGAGTTCGGCGCACTGCTCCACGACGTCGGCAAGATCGCCGTGCCGAAGGAGATCATCAACAAGCCCGGCCCGCTCACCGACGACGAGTGGCTCGTCATCAAGGCTCACACGATCGAGGGCCAGCGCATGCTGGACCGCGTCGGCGGCCTTCTGAGCGACGTGGGACGGATCGTCCGCTCGTCGCACGAGAAGTGGGACGGGAGCGGCTACCCCGATGGGCTGCGCGCGAACAAGATCCCGGTCGAGTCCGCCATCGTGGCGTGCTGCGACGCCTTCAACGCCATGACGACCGACCGTTCGTACCGAGCGGCGATGTCGCTCGACGAGGCGATCGCCGAGCTCGAGGCCAACGCGGGCAAGCAGTTCAGCCCGGCGGTGGTGGAGGCGCTGATGCAGGTGCTCAGCGCGGACCCGCTCAGCGCAGGCCCGCGCGGCCCGCGCGTCGCGGCGGTGGCCTAGGCGAAGGCGCCGGCAGGCGGCTCTAAACTCGATCCCATGCCGAAGCTGCCGCGCGGCACCGGGAAGGCCACCACGAAGGAGCGGGCGAAGAAGCCTGCCGCGAAGCCTGCCGAGGCCCCCAAGCGCCCCACGGCCAAGAAGTCGAACGGCAGCGCCGCGCCGAAGAAGAAGCCGGCGGCCACACGCTCGAACGGCCGCCGCGCCAAGGCGCCGAAGGAGGACTTCAGGCATCGCCCGGTGGACCGCGCCGAGCTGCACGCGCCCGCCGGGCCCGAGTCAGCGCTGACGGACGACCAGCGCGTCCTCCTCGGCGACCTGTTCGCGGTGGTCGAGGAGCACGCGGGGGAGGCCGTCGAGCAGATCGACCGCGGCCCGGTGGAGAAGGCGTTCGTCTTCTCCTGCGAGCGCCACGCCGACCAGCGCCGCGCGAGCGGCGAGGACTTCATCGTGCACCCGGTGGGCGTGGCGAAGATCTGCGCCGGCATGCGGCTCGACACGGCGACGCTGTGCGCCGCCCTGCTGCACGACACGGTCGAGGACACGAGCGCGTCGCTCGACGAGGTGCGCGACGAGTTCGGCGACGAGATCGCCCAGCTCGTGGACGGCGTCACGAAGCTGTCCGGCGTCACGTTCCAGAGCCGCGACGACAGGCAGGCCGAGAACTACCGCAAGATGATGGTCGCGATGGCCCGCGACATCCGGGTCATCCTGATCAAGCTCGCCGACCGCCTCCACAACATGCGGACGATCGGCTCGATGCCGAAGGCGAAGCAGCACGACAAGGCGCGCGAGACGCTCGAGATCTTCGCGCCGCTCGCGCACCGTCTCGGCATCCACGCGATCAAGTGGGAGCTGGAGGACCTCGCCTTCTCGACGCTCCACCCGCGCAAGTACAACGAGATCCGGCAGCTCGTCTCGCAGCAGCGCGAGGAGCGCGACGCCTACGTGAACCGCGCCGGCGAGTACCTCGGCAAGGAGCTGAAGGCCGTGGGCATCGACGCGGACATCTCGGGCCGCGCGAAGCACTTCTACTCGATCTACTCGAAGATGACGAAGAAGGGCCGCGAGTTCAACGAGATCTACGACCTCACCGCGATGCGCGTGATCGTCGACTCGGTGAAGGACTGCTACGGCGCGATCGGCGTCATCCACTCGCTCTGGAAGCCGCTGCCCGGGCGTTTCAAGGACTGGGTCGCCATGCCCAAGTTCAACATGTACCAGGCGCTCCACACGACCGTGATCGGGCCCGAGGGCCGTCCGCTCGAGATCCAGATCCGCACCATGGAGATGCACCGCACCGCCGAGTTCGGGGTGGCCGCCCACTGGATCTACAAGGGCGACGGCAGCGGCGCGGCGGAGGAGAAGGTCGAGTGGCTGCGGCACCTGCTCGACTGGCAGCAGGAGATGGCGGACCCGCAGGAGTTCGCGCAGACGCTGAAGGCCGACCTCTTCGAGGACGAGGTGTTCGTCTTCACGCCGAAGGGAGAGGTCAAGTCGCTGGGCGCGGGCGCCACGCCGCTCGACTTCGCCTACGAGGTGCACACCGACGTGGGCCACCGCTGCGTGGGCGCGAAGGTGAACGGCAAGATCGTGCCGCTCCACTACACGCTCCAGTCGGGCGACATCTGCGAGGTGCTCACCTCGAAGAAGGAGCGCGGCCCCTCGAGGGACTGGCTCGCCCTCGCGAAGACCACGCGCGCACAGTCGAAGATCCGCGCCTGGTTCAAGCGCGAGCGGCGCGAGGACTCCGAGCGCTCCGGGCGCGAGATCCTGCACGAGAACTTGAAGCGCGCCGGGCTGCCGCCGCAGAAGATGTCCGGCTCGCCGCTGCTCGCGGACGTGATCCGCGAGATGGGCTTCAGGAAGGGCGAGGACTTCTACATCGCGCTCGGCCAGTCGAAGATCTCGGCCAAGACGGTCACCCAGAAGCTGATGCACCGGCTGAAGGAGGGCGAGTCGGCGGTCGAGGCGCCCTCGCCGGCGGCGGAGCTGATGGAGCGCCGCGAGGCGCCGCGAAAGACGGCGGCCTCGTCCACCTACGGGATCCAGGTCGAGGGCGTGCAGGACGTGATGCTGCGCCTCGCCAAGTGCTGCCGGCCCGTGCCGGGGGACCCGATCGTGGGCTACATCTCGCTCGGCAAGGGCATCACGATCCACCACGAGCACTGTCCGAACTCGCGGGCGCTCATGAAGAACCCGGAGCGGTTCACGCCGGTGGCGTGGGAGGGCGACACGACCTCCTCGTTCCGCGTGGAGCTCCAGGTCGACGGCTGGGACCGCCACCGGCTGCTCGAGGACCTGTCGCGCACCTTCGCGGAGACGGGCATCAACATCCTCGAGGCGCGCTGCACGGTGGTGCACCCGATGGTGAAGAACCGCTTCGTGGTCGAGGTGGGGGACACCGACTCGCTGCGCACCTGCATCACGCGCATCCGCAACATCGAGTCCGTCTTCGACGCCTACCGCGTCACGCCGACCGGCTAGGCGACCGCGAGCAGCCCGCCGGGCGTCACGCCGAACTCCACCTCGGCGAACTCGCCGATGTAGTCGCCGTCCACCTGCACGGGGAAGGTTCGCTCGTCGATCGCCTCCACACGTGCGCTCGGCAGCTCGAGCATCGGCTCGACCTGTCGATGGCGCATCACCGTGCGGGCATGTCCCGACAGGAGCCGTGGGATCAGCGTGGGCAGCTCGAGCGCCGTGGCCTTCTTCAGCACCCCGATCGACAGGGAGCCCATGTTCAGCCCGGCCGGCTCCACGATCCGGATCGGCCGCTTGCGGAAGTAGGTGAACGGGTCCGAGTTCTGGACCACGGCCGTCACGCCCTCCTGGACCCGGCCGCCCGCGGTCACGCGCACGCGCGGCGGGTGCACGAGATAGCGGCTCGAGAAGATCGCGACCGCGCACGCGCTGTAGTACCAGGCGCCGAAGCGCGCCTTGCGGTAGGGGTGCGCGTCCACGCGCTCGACCACCGACGCGTCGAGTCCGGCTCCGGCGGCGAACACGAAGTGGCGCTCGTCCACGCGGCCGAGGTCCACGCTGAACGGCTCGAAGTCGTCGGCCATGCCGAGCAGGTGCTCCGTGGCGTCCACGACGTCGTTCGGGATGCCGAGCGTGCGCGCCCAGACGTTCGTGGAGCCGCCCGGCAACGCCGTGAGCGGCGTGCGCGAGCCGGCCAGGCCGTTGGCGGCCTCGTTGACCGTGCCGTCGCCGCCGAACGCCACGACCACGTCGTAGCCCTCGCTGGCGGCCTCGCGGCAGATCTGCGTGGCGTGCCCGCGCTCCTGGGTGTCGATCGCCTCGACCGCGTAGCGCGAGCCGAGCGCGTACACCACCAGGTTGCGAAGCCTGTCGGACACCGTGGTCGCGTACGGGTTCACGATCACGAGCATCCGGCGCTTCGGCGTGCGGGCGGGCAGGAGGCGCTCGGCTAGTCCCTCCGCGCGCTCGAGGGCTGTGTCGGGAGCCACGACGGCAAACCCTAACGGGCCGCGCTAGGTCGCTTCGAACACGGTCGTGCCGTCGCGATCGAGCTCGCGCACACGCCCGTCGCCCGTGAGCAGGTCCACGTGCCCGAGCACCTCCGACAGCGTCAGGTAGGCCTGCGTGACCGCGATGTTGCCCCACAGCGCCTGCGCGATCTCATACGCCGTGCGCGGTCGCTCGGCGATCAGCCGGTGGATCTTGTCGGCGCGGCGACGGTGGAGCGCGAAGCGCTCGTCGATCAGGCTGCGGTGGTCGGTGATCGGCTCGCCGTGCCCGGGGAGCACGAGCTCCACGTCCATCTCGCGCGTGGCCTCGAGTGAGCGCATGTAGGTCACGAGCGCCTGAGGACGCTCGTTCGAGCCGTCGGTCGGACGCGCGATCAGCGGGTTCGAGGAGATGTGCCCGAGCAGGTGGTCGGCGGCGATCAGGATGCGCCTGTCGCGGTCGTGGAAGACGGTGTCGGTGGGGCTGTGGCCGGGCCGGTGGTGCACGTGGAGCGTGCGGTCGCGGAAGCGCATCTCGTCGCCGTCGTGCAGGACGCGCGTCACGTCGGCGCGCGCACCCCAGCCCCGAAACGCCTGCGACACCGCGCTGAGCGCGCCCACCACGTCCTCGGGCATCCCGTTGCGAAGCATCACGCCGCGGGCGAACTCGTCGTCGGCCTGCGCCTCCACGGAGTAGTTCTCGACGAACGCCACGGCCCTGTCGATCGCCGCGACCTCCGCGCCTGAGCGCTGCGCCACGAGTCCGACCAGGCCGAGGTGGTCGATGTGCTGGTGGGTGAGGATGACCAGCTCGATCTCCTCGAGGGAGTGGCCGAGTGCGGCCAGCCCGCTGGTCAGCTCGTCGAACGACGTGGCGGAGTTCGGACCGGCGTCGACGAGCGTGAGCGGCTCGTCCTCGATCAGGTAGACGTTCACCCTTCCGACGGCGAAGGGCGTCGGAATGGCGATGCGGTGGATGCCGTCGCTCACCCGCGGATCACGCCGAGCACCTCGTCGCGCTTCTCCTCGAGGTGCTCCTTCGAGACGAGCGACTCGAGGTTCAGGCGCAGCAGCGGCTCGGTGTTCGACGGCCGGACGTTGAAATGCCAGTCGTCGTAGTCCACCGACACGCCGTCGAGGTGCGACACGCGCCCGTCCCAGTAGCGCTCCTCGAGCGTCTTCATCCTGCCCTCGGGGTCGTCCACCTCGGAGTTGATCTCGCCGGAGATGAAGTAGTTCGCGCGAAGCGGCTCGAGCAGCTCGCTGAGCTTCCTGCCCTCGGTCGACAGCAGCTCGAGGATCAGCAGCGCGGGGATCGTGCCCGAGTCGGCGCAGTAGAAGTCGTGGAAGTAGTAGTGACCTGACACCTCGCCGCCGAACGCCGCGCCCACCTCGCGCATGCGCGTCTTGAAGAAGGCGTGACCCACGCGGTTCACGAACGCGTGGCCGCCGGCGCGCTCCACGAGGTCGCGGACCGCGCGCGAGGCGCGCACGTCGTAGAGGATCGCGGAGCCTGGCTCCTTGCGCAGGATCGACTCCGCGAGCAGGGCGGTCAGGAAGTCGCCGTCCACGAAGCGGCCGGTGTCGTCGATGAAGAAGCAGCGGTCGGCGTCGCCGTCCCAGGCGATCCCGAGGTCGGCGCCGCTCTCGGTGACCCTGTCGATGATGAAGCGCCGGTTCTCCTCGAGCAGCGGGTTCGGCTCGTGGTCGGGGAACTCCCCGTTCGGCTCCCAGTACGCGGACTCCTGGTCCAGCGGGAACCGGTCGAGGATCGGGCCGATCATCGGGCCCGCCATTCCGTTCCCCCCGTCGAGCATGACCTTCATCGGGCTGATGGCCTTCGCGTCGATGTAGCCGAGCGCGTCCTTGCGAAACGGCTCGGCGACGTCCTCGGTCGCGATCTGGCCCGGGCGCTGCACGGGCGCACCGGGGTCGCCGCCCGCCACGAGGTCGCGCAGCTCGCCGATCCCCGAGTCGCCGGACAGCGCGAGCGCGCCGCGCTTCACGAGCTTCGCGCCGGTGTACGCCTTCGGGTTGTGCGAGGCGGTGCACATCAGCCCACCGTCGAGCTTCCGCGAGCCGACGGTCCAGTAGACCATCTCCGTCCCGACCATCCCCACGTCGAGCACGTCGGCGCCGGAGTCGGCGATGCCGCGCGCGTACTCGGCTGCCATGGTCGGCGCCGAGAGCCGCATGTCGCGGCCGACGGCGATCCGCTGCTCCTCCGGAGGCGTGCCCTCGAGCTCGGCGAGCACCCGCGGAAACGCCCGCCCGATCCGGTACGCGAGCGCCTCGTCCATCTGCTCCGGATAGGTGCCGCGCACGTCGTACGCCTTGAAGATCGAGGGGGCCATCACCTCGCGGGTTCTACAGGAAGCCGCGCCGGCGGAAGTAGCCCACCATGAGGATCAGGACCCCCGCCATCACGCCGATGATGGTCCAGAAGGCGGTCACGCTGCCCGCGAAGGGCAGGTGGACGTTCATGCCGAAGATGCTCGCGAGCAGCGTCAACGGGAGGATGATCACGCTGAAGGCCGTGAGCACGCGCAGCACCTCGTTCACGCGGTGGGAGAGCACGGACTCGTTCGTGTCCTCGAGTGCCTCGACGACCTCCTTGAAGTTCTCGAGCATGTCCCAGATGCGCTCGGAGGCGTCGACGATGTCGTCGAAGTAGACCTCCATCTCGTCCGCGAGGTAGCGCTGCTTGGTCCGCTCGAGGTCGCGCAGCACGGCGCGCTGCGGGCGGATCACCTTGCGGAAGTTGATGATCTCCTGCTTCGAGTTCGAGATGTCGCGCACGACCTCTTCGGAGCGCCCCTCGAAGATGTCCTCCTCGAGCCGCTCGAGCTTGTTCCCGATCTTGCGGAGCATCGGGAAGCAGTAGTCGAACGAGTCGTCGACGATCTTGTAGAGCAGGTAGCCGCTGCCCTTCGAGAGCATGTTCTCGCGCACCTCGTCGTGGGAGCGGCAGCGCTCGAACAGGTACTCGACCGGCGGGATCGGCGTGTTCGGGATCGTGATGAGGAAGTCCGGCCCGATGAAGATGTCGAGCTCGGCGGCGTTCAGCCGGCCGACGGTCTTGTCGAAGACCGGGAAGTACAGGACGATGAAGAGGTAGTCCTCGTACTCGTCGATCTTCGGGCGCTGGTTACGCGACAGCACGTCCTCGTAGTCGAGCGGGTGGAACTCGAAGTGCTCCTCGAGCCAGGCGCGCTCCGTGGGGCCGGGCCGCTCGATGTTGATCCAGCGCAGCCCATCCCACTCGATGGACTCGACGCGCGGCTCAGTGGCGGCTTCGAGACGTGCGGACTCGACCCGTGCGCGGGCTGAGCGCCTCAGCCGTGGCTTCGGAAGGCTCGGCATCGGGTCTGAGAGGGTCGTCCAGCACGTTCACGTGACTGATTCTACCCGCGCGGGCTGGTATCCTCCGCCGCCTACATAGCCGTTGCATCGAGAGGGGTGGAGGGACATGGCCCGGTGAAGCCCCGGCAACCACCCAGTGGACTCATGTCTGCTGGGAAAGGTGCCAATTCCATCGAGATGTGACAGGGCGCCTGAACAAGGCCTCCGTCACAGCACCGGCGGAGGTTTTTGACATGAAAGGGGCTGTTTTCATGCCTGTTCAGGCGTTGAAGTGCAAGGAATGTGACTCGACCTATCCGCTGGAGGCTCGCTACGTGTGCGAGCACTGCTTCGGGCCGCTCGAGGTGGCCTACGACTTCAGCGGGATCGACCCCGCCGAGGCCAAGCGAAAGATCCAGGCGGGGCCGCAGACGATCTGGCGCTACGCGGACTTCCTGCCGTTCGCGGCTCCGCCCACGACGGGACTGCCGGTCGGCCTGACGCCGCTCCAGCGCGCGCCGCGGCTCGCGGAGACGCTGGGCGTGGGGGAGGTGTTCGTGAAGAACGACACCGCGAACCCCACCCACTCGTTCAAGGACCGCGTCGTGGCCGTGGCGCTCGCGAAGGCGCAGGAGCTCGGCTTCGAGGTCGTGGCGTGCGCGTCCACGGGCAACCTCGCGAACGCGGTCGCGGCTCACGCGGCGGCCGCCGGGCTCGAGTCGTATGTCTTCATCCCGTCGAACCTCGAGGAGCAGAAGGTGCTCGCCACCGGCGTGTACGGCACGAACCTCGTGGCGGTGCGCGGCAGCTACGACGACGTGAACCGGCTCTGCACGGAGATCTCGGGCGACCGCGACTGGGCGTTCGTGAACGTGAACCTGCGGCCGTACTACTCGCAGGGCTCGAAGACGATCGCCTACGAGATCGCCGAGCAGCTGGGCTTCGAGCTGCCCGGGCACGTCGTGGCGCCGATCGCATCGGGGTCGCTGTTCACGAAGATCGCGCGCGGGTTCGAGGAGTGGCTCGAGGTGGGCCTCGTCTCGGGTGAGCTGCCGGTCTTCCACGGGGCACAGGCCGAGGGCTGCTCGCCGGTCGCGCGCGCCTTCGGCGAGGGCCACGACGTCTGCCGGCCGGTGAAGCCGGACACGATCGCCAAGTCGCTCGCGATCGGCAACCCGGCGGACGGGCCGTACGCGCTCGACCTGGCGCGGCGCACGGACGGGTCGATCGACGCGGTCTCGGACGACGAGATCCGCGACGGCATCCGGCTGCTGGCCCAGACGACGGGCATCTTCACGGAGACGGCGGGCGGCGTCACGACCGCGGTGCTGCGCAAGCTGGCCGAGCGCGGCGACCTCGGCGCGGACGACCGCGTGGTGCTCGTGATCACCGGCGACGGGCTGAAGACGCTCGACGCGGTGCGCGACACGTTCGAGTCCCACGAGATCGAGCCGTCGATCGAGGCGTTCGAGCAGGTGCTCGCCGGAGACGCCGTCGGCGCTGTGTAATCTGGCGTCCCGATGGCGGTGACGGTCAAGATTCCCACGCAGCTGCGAAGCGTCACGGGCGGCGACTCGGAGACGGCGGTCGACGGTGCGACCACCGTCGGCGACGTGCTCGACGGCCTCTACGAACGCTACGACGGCCTGCGCGACCGCATCGCCGAGGACGGCGACCTGCGCCGCTTCGTGAACGTTTACGTGGGCGGCGAGGACATCCGCTTCCTCGAGGGGCTCGACACGCCCGTCGAGGACGGGGACGAGGTCACGATCCTCCCGGCCGTGGCCGGCGGCAGCTGAGCACCCTCGTAACCGGAGCGCAGGGCCTGATCGGCTGTGCGCTCGTCGAGGCGCTGCTCGAGCGCGGTGAGGATGTGGTGGCGCTCCGCCGCTCGGACCCGGCCGGCTCGCGCTTCGACGCCGAGGGTGTCGGCGAGCGCTGCACGCTCGTCGACGCGGAGCTAGGCGCGCTCGGACCGGTGCTGTCCGAGCACCGCCCGGACACGATCTTCCACCTCGGCGCTCAGACGCAGGTGGGTCACGCCAACCGCGCGCCGCTCGACACCTGGGAGACGAACATCCGCGGCACCTACCTGCTGCTCGAGGCGGTGCGCGAGCATGACGCCGGCACGCGCGTGGTGGTGGCCTCCTCCGACAAGGCCTACGGCGCGCACGAGGAACTGCCCTACCGCGAGGACTTCGCCCTGAAGCCGTCGTTCCCCTACGACGTGTCGAAGGCCGCGACGGACATGATCGCCCGCTCGTACGCGGCCACCTACGACATGCCCGTGGCCGTGACTCGGCTCGCCAACGTCTACGGGCCGGGCGACGTGAACTGGGCGCGCGTCATCCCCGACACGGCGCGCTCGCTCGTGCGCGGCGAGCGGCCCGTGATCCGCTCGGACGGTACGCCGGAGCGCGACTACCTCTACGTGGAGGATGCCGCCGCGGCGTATCTCGCCGTGGCCGCCTCGCTCGACGATCCGGCGCTCCGCGGCAGGGCCTGGAACGCCGGCTCGGGCGAGCCCGTGCCGGTGCTCGAGGTGGTGCGGCGCCTGATCGCGGTGTCGGGCCGCGAGCTCGAGCCCGAGATCCGGGGCAGCGGCGTGCCGCACGGCGAGATCGACCGCCAGTACCTCGACTCGACGGCGATCCGCGAGGAGCTCGGCTGGGGCCCGAAGTGGGACCTGGACGCGGGCCTCAGGTCGGCATGGGCGTGGTACGAGCGGTGGGTGCCGCAGCTTTTACTGACCTGAGCAGTATTTCCTGCGGCACTCCGCGCGAAGCGGGCGTCGCGGCTCAGCGGGCGCAGTCGATGCAGAGCGAGCTCTCGGGCGCGGCTTCGAGCCGCCCGGGGGCGATCGGGCCGCCGCAGCTGTCGCAGCGGCCGTAGCTGCCGTCCTCGAGCTTGGCGAGGGCTCGCTCGAGCTTCTCCTCGGTTACGAGCAGGCTGTTGCCGACCCCGATGTCGTTGCGGCGGCTGATCGCCTCGTTGGTGCCGTCCCCGATCCGCTTGCCGAAGCTGATCCCGGCGCCGGCCTCCGGCGCCTTGGCGAACTCGGCTATGCGCGCGCGGATCTCGTCGAGCCGAGCCCGGAGCAGCTGCTCAGTGTCGCGTTGCGCCTGGGCCACCCGATCGAGGTTAGATGCTCCCTGCCCGGCAGCGTTGGCGGAGGCCGCGCCGCAGCGCAGGCGCCAGCCGCTCGACCAGCACCCCGCGAGCCGCGACGGAGGCCACCACGCCCCGGTTCCAAGCCTCGCCGTATGGCGCCGGCCACGGCTCAGAAGGGTGGAGGGCGGCCGCGAGGTGGCGCTCCTGCCAGCGAGCGGCGGGGCGGCCGCCGTAGCCGAGGATGCTCGCCTGCAGGTCGACCAGCGCGAAGGCGAACGGCGGGCGGCCCTGCACGAGTACGTCGGTGAACGGCCGGCGGATGAGGCCGCCGGGGGCGTAGCTGGCGGTCAGGCGTTCGTAGATCCGGCGGTGGTTCATGAGCGCGTAGCACGGCGCTCGCCGCCCGCTGAGCGCCGCGGTCAGGAGCTGGAACCCGGTCTCGCCGAGCAGGGCCGCCGCGTAGTCCGGGTGCTCGCGGACGTTGTGGTTCGTGACCGTGAAGTCGGCGTTCACGTTCGAGCCGCCGTCGAGCAGCACGGCGTAGCGGCCGTCCGTGTCCTGCGGGCGGGCGAGTGCCGCGACCACGAAGGCGCGGTTCTTCCGCAGCCAGGCGCTCCGATGCGCGTCGCGCGGCATGAGCGCGGCCGCCACGGACAGGAGCATTCCGCGCCACCCGTCCTCCTCGCCCTTGGTGTCGCCGGGCGTGAGGATCACCCCATCGCGGCGGAAGAAGTTCACGTCATGGGCGAGCAGGAGCTCGGCCTCGCGCCTCACCGCGATTCGTACCCGGGCCCGCGTGCGGCGCCCGGCCCGGTTGCCGAGCACCAGCGCCGCGAGGCCGAGCTCGCCCGCCCAGTAGGGGCTCTGCCACTGCCCGCCCCAGGCGGCCTCGGTACGTGCGAGGCGGTCCACGACCCCGGCGGCCACCCGATCCTCGCCGCCCACTGCGAGCGCCACCGCGTGGCTCGCGGCGGTGCGCACGGCGACCTCGCCGGTACCTGGCGCGGCGGCCGCCCAGCCCGGGTACCAGTCGCGTACGGCCTGGCGGTTCGAGCGGTGAAGCAGTCCGTCGAAGGACTGGGCGCCGGCCACGGCGGGCGCGCCGAGAACGGCCGCCGCCACGACCAACGTCACGGCCGCGTTACCCAGGCGTGCCACCGGCCGAGCTTAGATGCTGGTGGTCAGCTCCACGGCGTCCTCGGGGGTCCCGGCCGTCGGATAGTCCGGCGGAGGGGACCCGCGTTGGAAGTCCATGATCCACGCGAGGACCCTCGGATCGCGCTCGTAGAGGTACCGCGATCCCTCGACCACCTCCACGAGCAGCTGCTCGGGCGTCAGCGGGAGGGGGGCCAGGTCAGGGCCGAAGCCGCCGTACGTCACATGCATCTGGCGACAATCGTTATCCGAGAGGATCCGGTCCGACTCGTCCAGGACGCGCTGCGCCAGCTCCGCGTCGCGCATCTGGCCCACGGGCCGCGTGTGGATCACGGGCGTGCCGTCGATGATGCCTACGCCCTCGTAGTCGAGGAGCTTCGGCCACAGCGAGTCGAGGCCCCATCCCCAGCCGGTCTCGCTGAGGTCCAGCGTGCCGAGCAGCTGCTCGAGCGCCGCGGTCCTGAAGCCGGGGATCATGATCTCGACGAACCCGACCCGGCGCGCGTAGAAGCGCCGGTTGACCATCGTGATGAAGTGCGCGAAGTGGGACGACTCGTGTAGAGCGGGTGCGAAGAGGTCGAGATCGAGGGCACCGGCGACCTCGAACATGCGGCTGATGGTGTCCTGGTTCGCGTAGATGTCGTCGTCGGGTATCCAGACGTACTCGTAGTCGCGCCAGCCATCCCAACTGTTGAGGGCCTCGCGCACACCGGACCACTTCGGGCCCGGCACGGTCGGGCCGACCTCGCAGTCGATCCCAGCTTGCGCGGGGATGTCCTGATACGGGGCCAGGTAGAGGTCCCAGTCCCTCGGCTTGCCGCGATCGATCCAGCAGGGGTGCAGCGAGTTCGCGCCCACCCGTGCGACCACCAGGTTCCGGCCCATGCTCATGCGGCCGCCGCGCGCGTTATGCCGAGCAGCTCGACCAGTTCCCACCAGGAGCCGACGACCACTCGCGCACCCGCCTCGACGAGGGCGGCGGCTCGCTGCGCGCGCTCCTCGGGCGGCACGAAGATCAGGTTCCCGACGACGGGGACCCCGGCACCGGCCGCGGAGCGCACGCCGGCCACCGCATCCTCGATCGCGAGGGCGCTGCCGGCGGATACCCCGAGGGCGCTCACGGCGAAGCTGTAGACGGCGGGGTCAGGCTTGCTGGCGGGCACGGCGAGAGAGTCCTCCGCGCTGAACCGGAGCTCGGGCGGGAACAGCGGCGCGAGAGCGGTCGCCCGGAAGCATGCGTCGAGGCGGGATGTCGCGCTCGAGCTGACCACGGCCAGGCGGAGCCGCTCCGCCAGGAGCGCGACGGGCTCGAGCACGTCGGGGTCCGGCGCGAGCGTGCGCGCGAGGTGCGCGGTGACCTCGCGTCGCTCCTCCTCCACGTAGCGCTCGAGCTCTCGAGCCGCGAGCGGCGCCCCGTAGCGCGCCGCCAGCTCGATCGCGGTCGAGCGGAAGTTGCGGCCCACCGCCTCATTCCGAAGCTCCGCCGCCTCGAAGCGCCGTTCGATCCCGAGCTCGGCGAGCAGGCGGTTCGTCACCTCGGCGGACGCCGCAAAGGCCGGTTCCTCCGACGGGAAGAGGTTGCCGTCGGCATCGCAGAGCAGGACCTCCAAGCTCACGCCGCGAGCCTCCCTTCTGAGGCACCCGCCGCAAGCGTCGCCCGGACGCCGTGACGGTCGAGTGCGAGCAGGGCCTGCTCGAGCGACGCTACGAACGCGGGGTCGGCCGCGAGCGCGCCGAAGCGCCCGGATTCGGCGAGCAGCGGGCGCGGGTCGGTCCCGCCGCGAACCGCCGCCTTCTGCAGACGCTCCGCGAGCGGGTCGTCCGGCACCAGTCGCCGCCCGCGCTCGTCGCCGCCGCGCAGGTAGCGGAACCAGCCGGCCACGGCCAGCGTCAGCAGGCTGTGGTCCCGTCCGAGCGCTCGCGCCCGCGCGATTGACGGCACGACGTGCAACGGCACCTTCGAAGACCCGGCGCGGCAGAGGCGGCGGAGCTCGTCGGCTATCCGAGGGTTGGCGAGCCGAGCGAGCACCGTGCGCTGGTACGACGGCAGGTCCACGGCGGGGGCCGGCGGCAGGAGCGGCGCGATCTCATCCCGCATCAGCCGCTCGAGGTAGCCCCTGAAGACAGGGTC
>DASYMP010000018.1:0-3174 GCA_036009005.1 Thermoleophilaceae bacterium
GGTGACCGGCTCTCCGGTCCGCGCCGTGCTGAGCGACACCCATGACGTGCCAGATGTCGCCGTCGAGGTCTTCCTGCTGGAGCATCCCGTGGACCCGTCCCGCCGCGGCACTCGAGCGAGCTAGCGCACGCGCGCAGCCCCTTGGCCCCGGCGCGCATCGGCCTACAAGCGCTAGCGGATGTCGCCAGACCCTTCACGACGACCGCCGGCGCCGCTCTCGAAGGGCGTGGAGGATCCGCAGCGGGAAGAGCCCGACGAGCGGCGCGCGTCGCCCGAGCTGCTGTCGGTCCTCGCGGTCGAACTCCCTGGCATACCGGGCGGCGTCCGCCGCCGCCGGATAGCGCTTCTCGCCGCCCGCGCCGCAGCCGCGCGCACAGGTCCAGCGCAGCGTGTTCCCTTCGCTCGTGAAGCGAAACCGATGCCCGAGGAGCGAGCAGCGCCTCAATGAGCACCGCCGCCGAGCCGTCGGGCCTCGTTCGCACCAAGGTCCCGGCGCGGCTCGATCGACTGCCGTGGTCGCGCTTCCACTGGCGCATCGTCGTAGGCCTCGGCACCGTCTGGATCCTCGACGGGCTGGAGGTGACCATCGTCGGCTCGGTGGCTTCCCGGATGACCGAGAACGGCAGCGGGATCAGCATGACGAGCGCCGACATCGGCACGGCGGCCGCCATCTACGTTGCCGGCGCGTGCATCGGCGCGCTCTTCTTCGGCCAGCTCACCGACCGCTTCGGGCGCAAGCGGCTGTTCATGGCCACGCTGCTCCTGTACATCGCCGCGACCGTGGCCACCGCGTTCGCCGGCACGGCGCTGTTCTTCTTCGTCACCCGCTTCTTCACGGGAATGGGGATCGGCGGCGAGTACGCGGCGATCAACTCCGCGATCGACGAGCTGATCCCCGCGCGCAACCGCGGGCAGGTGGACCTGTCGATCAACGGCAGCTACTGGGTCGGCTCGGCGGTCGGAGCCGTTGCGGCGCTGGTTCTGCTCGACACCTCGATCCTCGACCGTGACGTCGGCTGGCGGCTCGCGTTCGGGATGGGCGCCATCCTCGGCTTCGGCATCCTGCTGGTGCGCCGTCACGTGCCGGAGAGCCCGCGCTGGCTGTTCATCCACGGGCGTGAGGAGGAGGCCGAGCGGATCGTCGACGCCATCGAACGCGAGGTCGAGGAGGAGCTGGGCCACCCGCTGCCCGAGCCCGACGAGGCGATCGTCGTGCGCCAGCGCGACAAGATCCCGTTCCGTGAGGTCGCGGCCGTTGCGTTCAAGCGCTACCCGCAGCGATCGATCCTGTGCCTCGCGCTCGTGGTCGGCCAGGCCTTCCTCTACAACGCCGTGACGTTCGACCTCGGCACGATCCTGCACGGCTTCTTTGACGTCAGCTCCGGGTCCGTGCCGTACTTCATGGTGATCTTCGCGTTCGGAAACTTCCTCGGCCCGCTGCTGCTCGGCCGGCCGTTCGACACCGTCGGGCGCAAGCCGATGATCGCCGGCACGTACCTCGGGTCGGCGGTCCTCACGATCGTGCTCGGGCTGCTGCTCAGGAGCGGAGAGCTGACCGCCGCGTCGTTCATCGCGATGGTCGGGCTCACCTTCTTCGTGGCATCGGCCGGTGCGAGTTCGGCCTACCTCACCGTGAGCGAGGTCTTCCCGATGGAGACGCGCGCGCTCGCGATCGCCTTCTTCTTCGCGATCGGGACCGCCATCGGAGGCATCACGGGCCCCGCGCTCTTCGGCCAGTTCATCCACAGCGGCAGCGCCAACCAGGTGGCCACGGGCTTCTTCATCGGGGCCGTGGTGATGGCCCTCGGCGGCATCGCCGAGCTGCGCTTCGGCGTGGAGGCGGCGCAGCGCTCGCTCGAGGACGTCGCGCGACCGCTCACGGCGGAGGAGGTCGACGGACGGGCGCCCGAGCGGCCGCCGCGAAGCCCCCAGCAGGAGCGTCTCGCGAGCGAGCGAGATGCGCGCATCGGCGAGCGCACCGGCCGCCACCGCGAGTACGAGCGAGCCGGGCTGCGGCGCCTCCGCCCCGGGCCCGGCAGCCAGTTCTACTCCCCGGGCATGTCCGGCACCGCGGGGAACGCCGCCCGTCATGCCGCTGTATCCGATCTCGAGCACGACCGCGAGATCGAGCTTCTGTGCGCGATCCTCGAGGAGCACGGAACCTGCGAGGCCGACGAGCTGTCGCGGCTCGTCGAGGGCGGCTCGTGGGGTCCCGGCCGGTTCCGGGCCGCGCTGCGCGACGCGGTCGGCGACGGGCGGGTGCGCCGCGTGTCGCACACGTCGTACGGGGCCTCTCCCCGCCCCAGTTGAACAACGGAAGCCGCGCCCGCTCCCGATCAGGCCGGGGCCGACTCGCCGCGAGCGCTTCCGAGCAGCGCCTCGAGTGCCGCCTCCACGCCGCGCGGCAACACGAGCACGGGGCAGTAGGCCTCACCCATCACGCGTCGGGACACGCTGCCGAGCAGCACCGCCCGCGCCGGGCCGTAGCCGCGCGAGCCGACCACCAGCAGATCGACGCCCTTCGAGAAGTCGACGAGCACCTTCGCCGGGTCCCCGACGAGCGCTTCGGCCTCCACCGGCACGTCGCCCTCGAGCTCGGCGACCACCGCGCGCAGGTGCGCCTCGGCCTCGAGCCGGTGCTCGCCCTCGACGTCCACCACGTCGCGCCTGTCCACCACCGGCGCGATCGGCGGATCGGTCTCGAGATGCATGCCCTCGGTGTGCGGCACCGCGGTGACCACCCGCAGCAGCGCACCGATCCGATGGGCAAGCGCGAATCCGCCGCGCAACGCGTCACGTCCCGTCGGGCTGTCGGTGTAAGCGACGCCGATCGTCGCGGGCGGCTTCTCCCCGCTCCAGTCGATCGGGACGACCGCCACCGGGCAGGGAGCGCCGTGTAGGAGTCGCGTGCCGGTCCAGCCGGCCAGCACGCGCCCGACGGCTGACTTGCGCGAGGAGCCCACCACGAGCAGGCCGGCGTCTTCCTCCTCGGCCAGCTCGTGCAGCGCGCGCGCGGCACTCGTGCTGCGTAGCCGCAGGCAGTCGGCATGCACATGCGCTGCCTGCAGCTCGACTTCGACCTGGGCAAGCGCCTCCGAGCAGTCGCCGGTCAGGTCCTCGTCGAACTGCACGTCCGAGCCGCCCCGCTCGACGGAAGCCACGAGCAGCGGGGCG
>DASYMP010000019.1:0-4229 GCA_036009005.1 Thermoleophilaceae bacterium
GGACCGGATCGCGGCGATCGCCCGGCAGGTGAAGATCACCCACGATCGCGGCGTCGAGATCGCGATCGTGGTCGGTGGCGGCAACATCTACCGCGGGCTGGCCGGCGCCGCCGAGGGCATGGACCGCGCGACCGGCGACTACATGGGGATGCTCGCGACCGTGCTGAACGCGCTCGCGCTGCAGGACGCGCTCGAGAAGGCCGGCGCGTACACGCGCGTGCAGTCGGCGCTGACGATCTCCGAGGTCGCCGAGCCGTACATCCGCCGCCGCGCGATGCGCCACCTCGAGAAGGGCCGGATCGTGATCTTCGCGGCCGGCACCGGCAACCCGTTCTTCACCACCGACACCGCGGCGGCCCTGCGCGCGCTCGAGATCCACGCCGAGACGATCCTGATGGCGAAGAACGGCGTGGAGGGCGTGTTCAGCGCGGACCCGCGCGAGGACCCGAACGCGAGCTTCATCACGGAGATCTCCCACCAGGAGGCGATCGAGCAGCGGCTCCAGGTGATGGACTCGACGGCGCTGTCGCTCTGCATGGACAACAACCTGCCGATCCACGTCTTCAACATGGACGACGAGCGAAACATCGACCGGATAGTGTGCGGCGAGCGCGTTGGCACGGTCGTGAGGAGCGGATGAGCTGGTGAACGACGACGTCCTGAAGGACTTCCTTGACGATGCAAAGGACCGGATGCAGCGGTCGGTGGACTCCACCCGCACCGAGTTCGCGACGGTCCGCACCGGGCGCGCGTCGCCCCACCTGCTGGACCGGATCGAGGTGGACTACTACGGCGCCACGACGCCGCTGAAGCAGCTCTCGCAGATCTCCGCCAGCGAGGCCCGGCTGCTCACGATCACGCCCTACGACAAGAACTCGATCAAGGCGATCGAGAAGGCGATCCTCGAGTCGGACGTGGGCCTCACCCCCTCCAACGACGGCCAGGTGATCCGGCTCTCGATCCCGGAGCTCACGGAGGAGCGCCGCAAGGAGCTCGTCCGGATCGTGCACGGGATCGCGGAGCAGGGCAGGGTCTCGGTGCGCAACGTGCGCCGAGACGTGATGCACGACCTGCGCGAGCTGAAGAGCGAGGGCGAGGTGGGCTCTGACGACGAGCACCGCGCCGAGTCGGAGCTCCAGAAGCTCACCGACTCGCACGTGGCCGACATCGACACGGCCCTCGCCGGCAAGGAAAAAGAGATCCTCGAGGTGTGACGGGCGAAGCGGCGCGGGCGCGCTACGTCGCCATCATCACGGACGGGAACGGCCGCTGGGCGCAGGGCCGGGGGCTTCCGGTGCTCGCGGGGCACGAGGCCGGCGCGGACGTGGTCAAGGCGCGCCTGCGCGACGCGGTCGACCTCGGCGTGCGCGAGCTGACCGTCTACTCGTTCTCCACGGAGAACTGGAACCGGCCGGCAGCCGAGGTCGAGGGGTTGATGGCGATGTTCGCGGCACGGATCGACCGCGAGACGCCCGAGCTGCACGAGGAGGGCGTGCGCATGCGCTTCATCGGGCGGCGCGAGGGCCTCGACGCGGAGCTTCGGCGACGCATGGACTGGGCCGAGGAGCTCACCGGCGAGAACGAGCGCATCACGCTGTTCGTGGCCTTCAACTACGGCGGCAGGGCGGAGATCCTCGATGCGGCGCGAAACTTCTCCGGTGACACCGAGGAGGAGTTCCGGCGCCACCTCTACGCACCCGACATGCACGACCCCGACCTCCTGATCCGCACGAGCGGCGAGCTCCGCATCTCGAACTACCTGCTGTGGCAGCTGGCCTACGCCGAGTTCGTGTTCCGCGACGAGCTCTGGCCTGACTTCTCGCGCGAGGCGCTGGAGGGGTCGCTCGACGAGTACGCGGCCCGCAAGCGCCGCTTCGGGGGGCGCTAGCGGTGGCGGCGCGGCGCGAACCGGCGGCGCGGTCGGACCTGGCGCCGCGCATCGTCGTCGCGATCCCGGCGATCATCTTCGCGCTCGTGATCGTCCACCAGGGCGGCGAGGTCTGGACGCTCGGCATCCTCGCGCTCGGCGTGGTGGCGATGGGGGAGCTCTACACGCTGATGGGGCGCGTGCGGCCGCCCGCGCTAGCCGGCTTCCTGACGATGGCGGCGATGCTGGCGGCGGCCCTCTACGGCGAGCCGCGCCACGTGATCATGGTGCTGGCGGCCTCCTTCCCGGTCACGTTCCTGCTGTCGACGCTGCGCCCGCGCCGCGAGAACGTGTCGTGGGCGATCGCGGTCACCTATCTCGGCATCCTCTGGATCGGGCTGGCGCTGGTGCATGCCGTCTGGCTGCGCGAGCTGCGCCACGGCGACGGGCTCGTGATCGACGTGCTGGTGGCCACCTTCATCGGCGACACGGTCGCCTACTTCGGCGGGCGCATGTACGGCCGTACTCCGCTCGCGCCGCTGATCTCTCCGAACAAGACGCTCGAGGGGCTCGTGGCGGGCGTGATCGGCGCCACGCTGGCGTTCTGGGTCGCCGGGCTCTACCAGGACTGGCTGACCGGCTGGCACGCGCTCCTGATCGGCGCCCTCGTGGCTCTGGCGGCGCCGGTGGGCGACCTGTTCGAGTCGATGCTGAAGCGTGATCTCGAGGTGAAGGACACCGGGAAGCTGTTCGGCGCCCACGGCGGCGTGCTCGACCGCCTCGACGCGGTCTTCTTCACGGTGCCGGTCGCGTACTACGCGGCCGTCGCGCTCGATTACGCCTCCTAGACTCAGACGGGTGCGCAGGATCCTCATAGTCGGCTCGACCGGCTCCATCGGCACGCAGGCGCTCGACGTGGTCGAGCGCAGCCCCGAGCTGGAGGTGGTCGGTCTCGCGGCGGACTCGAGCTGGGAGCTCCTGCTCGAGCAGGCGGCCGCGCACGGGGTCGGCCGCGTGGCGCTGGCCGACGCCGACGCTGCCGCACGCGCCTCCGAGCATTCCGAGGTGGAGGTGCTCGCGGGTGCCGAGGGGCTCGTGGAGCTGATCACCGACACCGATTGCGACCTCGTGCTGAACGCGCTGGTCGGGTCGGCCGGGCTCGGGCCGACCGTCGCCGCGCTCGGCGAGGGGATCGACCTCGCGCTCGCGAACAAGGAGAGCCTCGTGGTCGGCGGCGAGCTCGTGATGGCGCTCGCCGAGGCCACCGGCGCGCAGCTGCTGCCGGTGGACTCGGAGCACTCCGCGCTCTTCCAGCTGGTGGCGAACGAGCGGCCTGGCACGGTCGACCGGCTCGTGCTCACCGCGAGCGGCGGCCCGTTCCGCGGCCGCACCGACCTCGACTCGGTGACCCGCGAGGAGGCGCTCGCGCATCCCACCTGGGACATGGGCGGGAAGATCTCGATCGACTCCGCGACGCTCATGAACAAGGGCCTCGAGCTGATCGAGGCGCACCACCTGTTCGGGGTCGGATACGACGCGATCGACGTGGTCGTGCACCCGCAGTCGATCATCCACGCGGTCGTGCACATGAACGACGGCGCGTCGCTCGCGCACCTGGGCTACCCAGACATGCGCGTGCCGATCTCGTACGCGCTCAGCTACCCCGACCGCGTGGACGTGCCGGTGCCCGCGCTCGACCTGGTGGAGCTCGGCTCGCTCAGCTTCGAGGCCCCGGACCTGGACTCGTTCCCGTGCCTGCGCCTGGCCCGCGAGGCGGCCGTGGCCGGGGGCACCGCGCCCTGCGTGCTCAACGCGGCGAACGAGGTGGCGGTACACGCGTTCCTGGCGGGCGATCTGTCCTTCACCGGCATCCCGCGCGTGATCGAGTCGACGCTGTCCGAGCTGCCCGCGCAGCCCGTGCGCCACTTCTCGGACCTGTACAGCGCCGACGCGCAGGCGCGCGAGGTGGCCAGGGGAGTGGCGGCGTGACGATCCTGAGCTTCGTGCTGGCCTTCGTGGGCTTCGCCCTGCTCGTGATCCTCCACGAGCTCGGGCACTTCAGCGCCGCCAAGGCCGTGGGCATGCGCGTGGAGAAGTTCTCCCTGTTCTTCCCGCCGACCCTGTGGAGCAAGAAGGTGGGGGAGACCGAGTACGCGATCGGCTCGATCCCCGCGGGCGGCTACGTGAAGATCACCGGGATGAACCCGGACGAGGACCTCCCCGAGGAGGTGCGCGACCGGGCCTACCACGCGCAGCCCGTCTGGAAGCGGATCGTGGTGATCGCCGCCGGCCCCGCCGTGAACCTGGTGCTGGCCTTCGTGCTGCTGTTCGCGTTCTTCGTGGCGATCGGCCCGCAGACCGG
>DASYMP010000020.1:0-2798 GCA_036009005.1 Thermoleophilaceae bacterium
CGCCATCGGCGAGGGCGTGGGCGAGCCGGCCGACGTCGACGCCGGCTTGACGCTCGGCCTGAACCACCCGCGCGGCCCGGTCGAGTGGGGCCACCGGATCGGCCTCGAGCACGTGCTTGCGTGCGTCGACGGGCTGTGGGACGAGCTGCGCGATCCGCGCTACCGCGCGGCGCCGCTGCTGCGACGAGCCGTGGCGTCCGGCGGCGACCTCGCCTAGATCCAACGTAACCTCCCGGGCATGGCCACAGCCGACCTGACGGTGCTCGCCCTCGGCCGCCCCGGCCCGAGCGCCAGCGAGTACATCGCCGAGATCCAGCGCCGGCTCGCCGCGCAGCAGCGCGTGCGCTACCAAATGCACGCGATGGGCACCTCGCTCGAGGGCTCGACCGAGGACATCCTCGCCGTGGTGGGCGAGCTGCACGCGGTGCCGTTCGAGCAGGGCGTGCCGCGCGTCTACACCGTGCTGAAGCTCGACGAGCGCCGCGACCGGCCCGACCAGACGCTCGACGACAAGGTCCGCTCGGTCGAAGCGCGGCTCAGACCCGCCTGAGCCAGAGCGAGGTGCCGAGCAGCCGCGCGTGCCGCGGATCGCTCATCCCCGGGAACGCCTCGAGCATCGCCTCGCGCAGCCGGCGCGCCATCCACTGGGCCCCGAGAACGACCTCGAAGCCCGAGTTGAACTGCAGGAACGACTGCACCAGGTACTGCTCGTTCCAGTTCCAGCCTTCGAAGACCCACTTCTGCGGGTAGTCGCGCGGGAAGAACACGTCGTGCACGTGCACGTAGACCCCCGGCCGGAGGCGCGGGAGCACCTCGTTGAAGAGCCACGGCACGTCGCCGCCGGTCTTCACCGTGTGCGACGTGTCGATGAACAGCACGTCGCCCTCCCCCAGCTCCTGGTAGCTATCGAGCGGCACGTCCTGCACGTAGTTGACGACGAGCTCGGTGATGCCTTCCACCTCGCCCTTGAGGAAATCGCGCGGGTACGGCTCGATGCAGGTGAAGCGCATCTCGCCGCCGAGGAACTCGCGGTTCACGCGGGCGGTGACCAGTGACGAGAACCCGGAGCCCACCTCGATCATGCGCCGCGGCCGCAGGTGGCGCAGCAGGCCCTCGAGGATCCAGGCGTCCTGCGCGGGGTACTGCCCGTTCTCGGTGAAGTACTCGTCGTCCGCGCCCTCGTCGATCCGCAGCTCGAGCCGCTCCTGGTGCGCATACACCTCGCGCAGCAGCTGCTCCTGTTGAGGCTCGCGCCAGTCGATCCCCGCAGGGATCCGGTCCTGCCCCGGCCACACCTGGGAGCGGCGGCGGGCGGCGGCGATCTCCGAGGTGTTCGGCACCGGCGAGTAGAAGTGGCCGCGCTCGGAGCGGTCGACCACGACGTCCGGGCGGATCGGCTCGGCGTGCCAGAACTCGCGGTCGGCTTCGGCCCACACCGACTCGGCACGGCGGCGCAGCTCGGCCGCCGCCCCGACGCCGAACGAGTCCGGCCCGGCGTGGTCGTCCGTCCGCGACGACAGCACGGCGTGCGCGCGGCGGCGGAGATACACCTCCACGCGCGGGTCGCCCGTGAGCGGCACCGCGAGGAGGTCGGGCCCGGCCTCGCCGTCGAGCCCGGCCGCAGCGAGCGCGGGCGCGAGCGCCACGGCCACCTCGTCGGCGGAGTCGCCCGCGCCGAGGATCACCAGGGTCGCGTCGTCGGCAGCGCTGAACCTGCGGCCGTACTCGCCGAGCAGCTCCGGTTCTAGAGCCAGCTCCTCGGCGAACGCGAGCACCACGAACGAGCGCAGCTCGAGAACCGGCAGCACCGGCTCCAGCGGCAGTCCTGGCTCAGCCGCCGCAGACCTTCTGTCCCGCGAGGATCTTCGGCACGATCTCGTTGATCCGGTCCACGCCGACCGCGTAGTTCTGGCCCTGGACGTCGGTGCGCCCGGCGGAGTTCATGCCCACGAGGCGCGCCTTCTCGTCCACGAGCGGGCCGCCCGAGTTGCCCTTGTTGATCACGGTGTCGGTGAGGATCACGTTCTTGTACGGGCCAACCGTAGCCTCGTTGCCCGAGCCCGGGATGGCGCCGAACGTCGTGCTGACCGTGGACACGTCGCCGCTCGTGGCGGTGAGCTGAGCGCGGGTGAAGCCCGGCGTCGAGAAGGTGTCGCTCGTCGTGGTGTTGAGCGTGGCCGGGTAGCCGACCGCGACCACGTGATCGCCGACCTTCAGGTTCCCCTGCGTGCCGCGCGGGATCGTGACGAGCCCGCTCGTGTCGGCGACCTTCAGCACCCCGATGTCCTCGCAGTCGGCCTCGCCCACGAGCTTGGCCGGCTTGCCGTTCGGGGCGGCGACCACGTCGGCGCCGTTGGCCGTGCGGTTCACCTGGATGCGCAGGTCGTCACCGTTCGCCACGCTCCACGACTTGCCTCCGGCCACCACGTGCGCGTTCGTGACGATGATGCCCTGCGCGGCGTCCCACACCCAGCCGGTGCCGCGCCCGGCGGCGTTGCCTTGGTTGGTGACGACGAAGTAGGTCGACGGGCGCGCCTTGTCGACGATCTGGGCGTTGGTGAGGCCCGTCTTCGAGCTGCCGCTGAACACGCCGGCCACGGCCAGAACGGCCACGATGATCACGAGCACGATCGCTGTGATGCCGATGATCGTGGCCCGGTTCACGGCGCGCTGGAGCATCACGCGCTGGATGGCCGACTGGGTGCGGCTCGGGCGCTGGATCGGAGTAGGCGTCGGGGGCGTGAAGCCGCCCGGCGGCTGCTGCGGCGCGGGCGGGGCGACGGCCTGGGTGGGAGGCG
>DASYMP010000021.1:0-9098 GCA_036009005.1 Thermoleophilaceae bacterium
ACCGAGATGCCCCACGGCGGCTTCAAGCAGTCCGGCTACGGCAAGGACATGTCGAAGTACGCGCTCGAGGACTACACGATCGTCAAGCACGTGATGGTGAACCTCGAAATCTGAGGGTCGCTCCGAGTACAGGTTCCTCACTGCCTGGCTGCTCGAATGCGAGCGCCAGGCCGTGTGGGACGCGCTCGAGGACGCCGCGAGCTGGCCGGAGTGGTGGCGCGGCGTCGAGCGCGTGCGGGTGCTCGACGACGAGCGCTACCTGATCGCCTGGCGCAGCCGCATCCCGTACGAGCTCGAGTTCGAGTTCCGCGTGGAGCGCATGGATCCGCCCTCGGAGATGACCGGAACGGCAACCGGCGAGCTCACCGGCAGCGGGCACTGGCGACTGTTCGAGCAGGCGGGCGTGACGGCCGTGACCTACGAGTGGGACGTTCGCACGACACGGCGCTGGATGAACGTGCTCGCGCCCGTGGCGAGACCGGCGTTCGAGTACAACCACAACGTGGTGATGCGCTGGGGCGGCGAGGGCCTCGCGGAGCGCCTCGGCTGTCGCCTGCTCGGCGCTGGCTAGATTTCCCGCCGTGCGGGCGCTGGCGTTGTTCGTGTTGGCCGGGGTGCTCCTGTGCGGCTGCTCGCACGGGAGCGACGCGGTCGCGCAGAAGCCGAAGCACCCGCACGCCGTCCTGATCGTCTTCGACGAGTTCGACGGCGACACCCTGCGCGGCCCCGACGGCAAGATCGACGCCGGGCGCTATCCGAACTTCGCGGCGCTCGCGGAGGACGGCACCTGGTTTCGGAACGCTCACACGGCATACGACGAGACCACGAAGGCCGTGCCGCTGATCCTCGACGGAATGGCGCCGCGCCGAGGCGCCTCGCCGATCGTGCGCGACCACCCACGCTCGATCTTCACGGCGCTCGGGCGGCGCGGCTACCGGATCGTGACCTCGGAGGAGGCCACCGCCCTCTGCCCGCGCCGCTACTGCCCCCGCGAGCGCACCAAGCGGCCGGCGATCATCCCCAACCTGAAGAGCGGGCGGGCGGAGCGCTTCGAGCGCTTCGTCCGCCGGATCCACGCAACCCCGCGGCCGACGCTGTGGATGAAGCACGCGCTGCTCCCGCACGGACCGTGGGTGTACCTGCCCTCCGGCGAGCGCTCGCGCCCCGAGGGCCCCGAGCTCCTGCCCGGCATGCAGACGATCCCGGGCTTCTACGACATCTACCTGCGCCACCACAACGAGCAGCGCCAGCTCCTGCAGCTCGGCTTCGCGGACCGCCTGCTCGGCCGCCTGATCGCCCGCCTCAAGAGCCAGGGGATCTACGACGACACGCTGGTCGTCGTGACCGCCGACCACGGCTTCGCCTGGAAGGTCGGCGTGGAGACGCGCCGGAGCGTCGACCGCTCGAACGTGGACGAGCTGGGACCGGTGCCCCTGATCGTTAAGCGCCCCGGCCCGCCGCGCCAGCGCGTGAGCGACGTGCTCGCGCGCACGCTCGACGTGACGCCCACGATCGCCGACCTGCTGAACGTGCCGCTCGGCTACCGGGCCGACGGGCGATCGGCGTTCTCGCCGGCGGTCCGGTCGCGGCGGACGGTGAGCATCGTGAAGCGCGACTTCAGCCAGGTGGTGCGGCTGTCGAAGCGCAGCTGGATCGAGCGGCGCGCGGCCGTCGTGGCGCGGCGGCTCCGCGAGCTCGGCTCGGGCGACTGGCCGAGCCTGTTCACGTCGTACGGCCCGCACCGCGACCTGATCGGGCAGGAGGCGGGGCACCTGCGCGCCGCGGGCGGGACGCGGGCGACGCTGTCCCTGGCGAGCTCGTTTGCGAACGTCCGGCGCTCGAGCGGAGTGGTGCCCTGCCAGATCGCCGGCAGGATCCACGCGTCCGACGGACGCAGCGAGCGCGACATCGCCGTCGCCGTCAATGGCCGGATCGCCGCAGTTGGGCGAAGCTTCCATCTGCATGGCGAGTCCGAGGAGAGCTATTCGGTCATGGTCCCGGCGGACGCGCTCCATGACGGGCGCAACAAGGTGGAGGTGCTCGAGGTGGGATCTGAGGGGCCGGTGGCTCTGCTGGCTCGCAGCTGAGCTGGCCGCGACGCTCCTCCTGGCGGGCTGCAGCGCCCTCGGCGAGGACGACTCCACCCAGGCGGTGGAGCGCCACCCGCCGGTGGTGTTCGTCGTGTTCGACGAGTTTCCCGCGGACGACCTGCTCCGCCCGGACGGGTCGATCGACGCCGAGCGCTTCCCGAACTTCGCGAAGCTCGCGTCGATCTCCACCTGGTTCCCGAACGCTCACACGGTCTACGACTCGACCTTCAAGGCCGTGCCCGCGATCCTCGACGGCCGCTTCCCGCGCGAGCGCACCGCGCCGGACGTGCGAAGTCACAAGCCGAGCGTCTTCCACGTGATGGACAGGCTCGGCTACCGCGTCTTCAAGGTCGAGTCCGCGTCGGCGGTCTGCCCGCCCGACATCTGCCCGGGCGCGCGCACGCGCCGGCCGGGCGTGCTCGCCCGGCTTGCCGGAGGCGGGCGGCCGGCGCGCTTCCACAGGTGGGTCGGCGAGATCCGGCAGCGCGAGCGGCCCACCTTCTACTTCCACCACGCCCTGATGCCGCACGAGCCGTGGCTGTACCTGCCGTCGGGACGCCAGAGCCGTCCGGCCGGCGAGGAGCCGGTATTCGGGGTGAACAAGCTGCCTGGCTTCGACGACCCCGACCTGTCCGTGCACAACCACCTCCGCCACCTGCTCCAGGTGGGCTTCACAGACCACCTCGTGGGCCAGCTGCTCGCGCGGCTGAGACGGACGGGGCTGCTGAAGCGAGCGCTCGTCGTCGTGACCGCCGATCACGGCTATTCGTTTCGCGTGGGCGCGCGCAGCCGCCGCTTGCTCAGCGAGGACAACGTGGAGGAGATCGCGCCGGTGCCGCTGTTCGTGAAGGCGCCGGGCCAGATGGAGGGGCGGGTGTCGAAGAGCCTCGCGCGGAACCTCGACCTCGTGGCCACGATCGCGGACCTGCTCGGCACGCGCGTGTTCTACCGGCAGGACGGGCGCTCGCTGTTCTCCGACGAGGTGCGACACCGCAGGCTCGTAGCGGTGCGCACGCGCGACTTCACGCGCGTCGTGCGCATCGGCGTGCCCGAGCTCCAGCGCCGCAGGGCGCACTGGCGGCGCCGCTGGGACCGCCTGTTCGGCACCGGCGCCCAGAGCGCGTTGCTGTACGGCGACCCATGGGACGAGGCCTACCGGATCGGCCCGCACCCGGAGCTGCTCGACAGGCGCGTGGCGTCGCTGCCCGTCGGGGCGCCCGGCCGCGTGACCGCCCGCGTCGCGAACGCCGAGCTGCTGGATCACGTGACGCCTCGCGGCAGGTACTTCCCGGCGCGCGTGACCGGGCCGCTCCACGGAGTGCCCGCCGAGACGCGCCTCGACCTCGCGCTCGCCGTGAACGGCCGCATCCGCGCGGTGGGCCGCAGCTTCGACCTCTGGTTCAAGGACCGCGAGTTCTTCTCGATGCTGATTCCCGAGAGCGCGCTTCGGCGCGGCAGGAACCGGATCGAGCTGTTCGAGGTGCGGCCCGGCGGGACGCTCGTCCGGCTCTACGGCGCCCGGTAGGCCGAGTTCGGCTCGGCGCTGCCGTCCACGTCGACGTCCGGCGGGTGGCGGCTCGTGTCCACGAACGCGCAGAAATAGCGCTTGCGATCGTCGCGGGCGATGCAGGTGCGGAAGAAGTCGTCGCCGAGCCGCACGGTGTTCGCCGTCTCGAGGTTCCGGATCAGCTCCTGGTCGCCGCGGGCCAGTACGAGGGCGCGGAACGCCTCCGCGTTGCGCTGGGTCGCGTCGGTCTCGGAGACCACGGTGGGCCGCGCGGCGAGGCCGGCGGCCACCACGCCGACGATGGTCGCGAGCAGAATGGCCGTGCCGATGCGGTCGGTGAGCACCTCGCGCTGCGCGCGGGGCGGCGCGCCGGGCTCGGCACGCGGGCGGTGGTTCCACATGCGCCGCGCCAGCCACGGCGCCACCGCCGCGATCAGCACGAGGTTGGCGAACGTCGCGATCAGGATCGCGGGGATCAGGCGCACGCCGGTGCCGATCGGCGGCAGCAGGTGCAGGATCAGCCCGTCGAGCAGCGTGACGGAGATGAAGGTGGGCCACATCCACGCCCCGCGCAGGCGCCAGCGGATGCGGGCGGGCCAGAAACGCTCGTCTCGGTCCACTGGGCCGGAGAGTAGCCTTCGATCCGTGGCGGAACTCTGGGTGGCGCAGCTCGGCACGGTGCCGTACGAGGAGGGCGTGGAACTCCAGCGAACGCTGCGCGCGCGGCGCCAGGCCGGCGAGATCCCGGACCTGCTGCTGGTGCTGGAGCACCCGCCCGTGTACACGAAGGGCAAGCGCACCGAGCCCGGCGACCTGCCGATGGGCGAGGACTGGTACCGCGCTCAGGGCATCGAGGTCTGCGACACCGACCGCGGCGGGCGCGTGACCTACCACGGCCCGGGGCAGCTCGTGGCGTACCCGGTCATGGCGGTGGAGCGCGTCTCCGACTTCGTGCACACCATGGAGGACGCGATCGTGTCCGCGCTGGCCGACGAGGGAATCGAGTCGGAGGTGCGCGAGACGCCCTTCACGGGCGTGTGGGTGGGCGACTCCAAGATCGCGTCGATCGGCGTGCGTGTGTCCGGCGGCGTCGCCACGCACGGCCTTGCCGTGAACGTGGACAACGACCTTCAGCCGTTCGACTGGATCGTGCCCTGCGGCATCGACCACGTGCGCATGACGTCCGTCTCGAAGGAGACCGGCGGCGCCCGCTCGCTCCCCTGCTTCCGCAAGCGGCTGGCGTGGCGCTTCGCCGAGGCGTTCGGAATGCGCCAGCGGATCGTGTCGCCCGCGCGGGTGCTGGAGCGGCAGCCGGTGGCCGCGTGAGCACGCGCTCTCGCTCCAACCCCGGCGGGGCCAGGGTGCTCGACCTGATGGGCGACGTGCGCCCCTTCCGCGAGCGCAAGCCGGCCTGGTTCAAGCGCCCCGCGCCGGGCGGCCCGGCCTACCGCGAGCTGCGCGGGATGATCGAGGGCGAGGGGCTCCACACGGTCTGCCAGGAGGCCGCCTGCCCGAACATCGGGGAGTGCTGGGAGCGCGGCACCGCGACCTTCATGATCCTCGGCGACACCTGCACGCGCCGCTGCGGGTTCTGCAACGTCAAGACCGGCAAGCCGACGCACAACGACCCGCTCGAGCCGCTCCGCGTGGCCCAGTCCGTGAAGAAGATGGGGCTGCGCCATGCGGTGATCACGAGCGTGGACCGCGACGACCTGCCCGACCTCGGCGCCGGCGCGTTCGTCGGGGTGATCCGCTCGATCCGGCGGATGGCGCCCGGCTGCAAGGTCGAGGTGCTCACGCCGGACTTCCGCGGCGAGGAGATGCCGCTCGCCCGCGTGATCGCCGAGCGGCCCGACGTCTTCAACCACAACGTGGAGACCGTGCCGCGGCTCTACCCGCTCGCGCGCCGCGGCTCGCGGTTCCTGCGCTCCTGCCGCGTGCTTCGGAACGCCAAGGAGATGGGCGGCGACGAGGTCGTGACCAAGTCCGGCCTCATGACCGGGCTCGGGGAGACGAAGGAGGAGCTCGTCGAGACGTTCGGCGTGCTGCGCGACCACGGCGTGCAGGTGCTCACCGTCGGGCAGTACCTGCGCCCGACTCGCGAGCACCTCCCGGTGGTCCGCTACTGGCACCCCGACGAGTTCGCGGAGCTGGAGCGCGAGGCGTACGCGATGGGCTTCGAGTCGGTCGCGGCCGGGCCGCTCGTGCGCTCGAGCTACCACGCCGAGCAGACCCTCGCCCAGGCGTCCTCGGCGGGCTAGGGCGCGAGCCGCTTCAGGACCGCGCCGTCGGGGCCCACCGCCACGACGGTCGGCACGACGTTCACGCCGTACTTGCGCGCCAGCTCCGGGCGCTCCGAGACGTCGACGATCGCGTGGGGCTCGTCGCCGGCCGCCAGGCGACGCTCCCAGTCGTGACATTCGGAGCAGAGCGGATGGGTGAAGTGCACGACACCGGCGCCGGCGAGCCCCACGTCGTCCGGGTCGATCCGCGCCACGTGCTTGGCGGCCACGCCGCGCAGCCGCGCCGTCAGCCTGTAGACCTCGCAGCCCATGCAGAGACCGGTGATCGCGGCCAGCAGCGCGAGCGCGGCGACGATCAGGGTGAGCACCCAGCCGAGCGCCGGCACTCCGGCAAGAAACGCGACCGTCGCGGCGCCGAGGAACGCCACGCCGACCATGTTCGCGAAGCGTGGCGGCCGCGAGTCCTCGATAGGGCCCTCGCCGAAGCGCGGCTGGATCAGCTCGAAGTAGAGGAGGCAGGGCAGGCAGTAGCGCCGGCCTAGCGTGAGCCCGATCGCGAGCTGCGCGGCGAGCACGGCAGGGAGCCACTCGGCGCCCGTCAGGAACGCCACCAGCGAGAGCAGGCCGATCACGGCCTGGTTCGTGCGCGGCGCGCGGGCGTCGATCACGTCCAGATCGTCGTAGGGATGCGCGGACCTCCCCGCCATTTGGGCATTATGGCCTGGAGGCAGCTTGCTCCCGCTCAAGGACGACATCCCCACCCGGCGCGTGCCGGTCGTGACCCTTCTCCTGATCGCGATCAACGTGATCGTCTACTTCGCGTTCGAGCAGGGGCTCTGGGGCCTGGGCGACGTCGGAAACGAGCGCGTGCTCGACTACGGCGCGATCCCCGCCGAGATCTCCGATCCGGGAGTGGACGTGGCGGGCGACGCGCCCTTCTGGGTCACGCTCTTCACCTCCATGTTCCTCCACGGGAGCCTGATCCACCTCGGCGGGAACATGCTGTTCCTGTGGATCTTCGGAAACAACGTCGAGGACTCCATGAGCCGGCTGATGTACGTGGTCTTCTACCTGCTCGGCGGCCTTGCGGCGATCGGGCTCCAGGTGGCGGTGAACCCGGATTCGATGGTGCCCACCGTGGGCGCCAGCGGCGCGATCGCCGCCGTGCTCGGCGCCTACGCCCGGCTGTATCCGCGGGCGCGCGTGGTCACGCTGATCTTCATCGTGATCTTCGTCACCGTGGTCACTCTGCCCGCCCTGCTCGTACTGGGTGTGTGGATCGTTCTCCAGTTCCTGCCGGCCTTCAGCGAGCCGGTCGGCTCGACCGGTGGAGGGGTGGCGTACTTCGCGCACATCGGCGGATTCGTGTTCGGCGTGCTCCTGATCCGGCTGTTCGCGACGAACGTGCACGAGGACTACGAGCGGTCGCACCGTATTCCCGTGTACTGATGGCCCGGACGCTGGCTCTCGTCGCAAGCCTCGCGATCATCTGCCTGCTCGCGTTCCTGACGATCTCGGTTGCGGTGCAGCACGGGATCGACGTCCTCGTCGTGGTGTCGCTGATCGTGCTGGCGCTGATCGGGATCGGCGTGCTCGGCGCGCTCAGCTCGCCGCCGCCGCCGGATGGCTAGGCGCGAGCCTCCTCCGCTCCCGTCGCCCGCGGTGCTCGCGGGCGGCCGCCGGCGCTCGCGCCTGCCGCGCCTGATCGCAATCCTGGCCATCCTGGCGGCGCCGCTCGCGGTCGCGGCCGCGGCGGTCCTCTCGTTCTCGGACGGCGATGGCGCAGGTGCCGCCAGCGCGCCGCTAGCGGTCGGCTCCCCGCCCGTGGCCGCCGCCCCGGAGGCGCCGCGCGAGCCCGCGCCTCTGATCGAGGCGGAGCCCACGCCCGCCGTTCCGCTCTCGGGCGTCGACGCGTTCCACGTGCAGCTGCACCGCCCGCCGCGGGCCGGGCTCGTGTTCGACGTGGACACCGGCGAGACGCTGTGGCGGCGCCGCCCGCTGCTCGTGGAGCCGATCGCCAGCCTGACGAAGATCATGACCGCGCTGCTCGTGGTGGAGCGGAGCCATCCGAGCGACCCCGTGCGGATCACGAGCGCGGCGCTCCACTACAGCGGCTCGGGCGTGGGTCTCCTGCCGCGCGGGAAGCGGGTGCGGCTCGAGACGCTGCTGAACGGGCTCCTGATCGTGTCCGGCAACGACGCGGCGATCGCGCTGGCGGTGCACCTGGCCGGCTCCGAGCGCCGCTTCGTCGCGATGATGAACCAGCGCGCCGCCGATTGGGGCCTCGACTGCACGCACTTCGCCTCCTCGCATGGCCTCGAGGACGGCAACCGCTCCTGCGCGCGCGACCTCGCCGTGCTCACCCGCCTGGCGATGGCCGAGCCGCGCATCCGCCGGATAGCGCGCCGGCGCCAGGTGGACTTCCGCTTCCCGATCAAGGGCCACCGCCTCTATCTCTACGGCCACAACCCGCTGATCCGCCTCGGCTACCCAGGCGCGATCGGGCTGAAGACCGGCTACACGAACGCCGCCGGACGCTGCTTCGTCGGCGTCGCCCGCCGCGACGGCCGCACCCTCGGCGTGGTCCTGCTCAACTCACGCGACCCCGCAAAGCACGCGCCGAAGCTGCTGGACGCCGCCTTCGCGAGCCTGTAGCCGCTAGCGGCCCTCATCCGCCGCGCACCCGCTCGAGCGGCGCGGTCATCGCGCCCGGCCCACCACACTCGAAGGGTGCCGCAGGAAATACTGCCCCCATCAGAAGAACCTGCGGCACCCCCGCTTGATGGAGCCAGCCGGATTCGAACCGGCGACCCCCTGCTTGCAAAGCAGGTGCTCTACCAACTGAGCTATGGCCCCACGGCTCCTGATGGTAGGGCGGTTGCCGGGTTTCGGCGGTTGCCGTTTCCGGATACGGGCATAGCGAGCCGCTATGGGCAAAGAGCTGACCGAGGAGCGCGCGCAGGAGGACGAGGAGTCGGCCGACGGGCCGGCCGTTCCTCAGGAGGGCGAGACCGGGCCGCATTCCGGCTCAGGGCACGGAAGCCCCGACAAGTCCGCCAAGAAGACGGAGGACGCGCCGGCTCCGAGCCGCGCCGAGATCTCGAACTACGAGATCGTCGAGCACTGGTTCAAGGTCGCGGCAGAGCGGCTCGAGCTTCCCGACGACGTGGCCGCCGTGCTTCGCTCCTCCTACCGGGAGGTCCAGGTCCAGGTGCCCGTGCGGCTCGGCGACGGGAAGATCCACGTCTTCTCCGGCTA
>DASYMP010000022.1:0-8427 GCA_036009005.1 Thermoleophilaceae bacterium
CTCGGTCGGCGACTGTGTTCTGGTCGCGGAGACGACGAGCCGGGCAAGACGGTCGGCGCCGTACATCTCGCCCGAGCGGCGCGCCTCGATCAGGCCGTCGGTGTGCGCGAAGACGAGGTCGTCCTGCTCGAGCCGCAGCTCACTCGAGCTGTAGGTGTGCTGGTCGAGGATGCCGAGCGGCAGGCCGTGGCTGTCGAGCTGGTGGGCGGAGCCGCCGCGCACGAGCAGCGGGGGGAGGTGTCCCGCGTTGCAGTACTGGAGCGAGTCGTTCGAGAGGATGCCGAGGAAGGCCGTGACGAACGTGTCGCGCGGCAGGCGCCCGAGCAGCATCGCGTTTGCCTGCTGGAGCACCTGGGCGGGACAGGCTGAGTCCCAGCTGCGCGCCTCGATGAAGAAGCGGACCATCGCGCTGAGCGCGGCCGTCTCGACCCCCTTGCCCGCCACGTCGCCCACGAGCACGGCGATCTTGTCGCCGCCCACGGGCCAGGCGCCGTACACGTCGCCACCGGTGGCCTCGTTCGCGGCGGGCGCGTAGAGCAGGCCGGTCTCGTAGCCGGGCAGCTCCGGGAGCGACTCGGGCACGAAGCCGAGCGTGAGCGCGCGCGCGATGCGGCGCTCGCGCTGGAAGTCGATCGCGTTCGCGATCGCAGCGGCCGACGAGCGCGCGAGCTTCACGAGCAGGTCGAGGGCCTCTTCGTCGAAGCGGCCGGGCTCGTCGTGGCCGGCGGTCAGGATCCCGTAGAGCCGCGAGCCGAGCTCGATCGGAGCGTGCATCACCGAGCCCAGCGGGGCGGCCTCGATGCCGTTCGATACGTGCGGCATCCGAACGCGCGTCACGTGCGCGTACGCCCTGTTGTCGAGCGACGACAGCTGCTCGGCCAGCTCCTCGGAGCAGCCCACCTGGGCGGCGGTGCGCGCCGCGCCCGTGCGGGCGTTCAGCCGCGTGAGCAGCGTGCAGGTGGCGCCGGTGACGGCCGCGGCGTGCTCCGCCACGCGCACGTGGACCTCCTCGGGCTCGAGCGAGCCGGAGACCGCCTCGGCGGCGCGCTTGAGCCGCAGCTCGTCACGGGCACGCCGGCCCTCGGCCTCGAGCAGGTCGGTGCGCTCCAGTGCCATCGCGGCGAGATCGGCCAGCGCCTCGACGGTCGGCAGCTGGTCCGTGCCGAGCGGGCGGCCACCCTGCGAGGCCACGACAAGCGAGCCGAGCCGGCTGCCGAACTCGCCGTGAACCGGGCACACGATCACCGATGCCGCGCGGAAGCCCTCCCAGACCTCAGCGGCGCGATCGGCCCCCAGCTCGACGCCGATCGCGTGCATCAGCTCCGGCGCGGCCTGCCATGCCTCGACGCGCGGAAGGAGGAGCGTCCGGCCCACCTCCGCGAGCCGCGCCATCGACGGCTCCATGGCGTCGCGCAGGTCGTCCTCGGCGAACCATGCGGAGCTGTCTGTGTCGGCCGGATCGCGCTGATCGGCCGTCACGAACGCCACGGCCGAGACCGGCAGAACGGCGCGCACGTGCCCCACCAGGCGAGCCAGCGTGCGCTCGCGCCACGGCGCGGGTGCACTGGGCGCAGGGGTGATCGGCGGGAGTGTCGACGGCTGGGTCATCATGAAGGCCCCCGCCTGGATTCACCATAGGTGCGCTACGGCGGTTTCGCCAGCGGCGCTAGCCGCGCCGGCGGCGGCTACGAACCACGAGCCACACGATTCCGAGCACGATCAGAGCGGCCACCGCGTAGTCCACGTAGTGGAGGCTGTCCTTCCACGTCTCCCACTTGTCGCCGGCCTCTTTGCCGATCAGCGCCAGCATGAAGACCCAGGGCACGCAGCCGGCGAGCGTCAGCAGGGTGAAGCGCCAGAACGGCATCCGCGCGACCCCCGCGGGCAGCGAGATGAACGTGCGCACGATCGGCATCATGCGTGTGAAGAAGACGGTCGCGGAGCCGTGGCGCTCGAACCAGCGGTCCGCCCAGGCGAGGTGCGACGGCTTGATGTGGAGCTTCCTTCCGTGCCTCTCGAGGATGTCCACCCGTCCGGCGCGCCCGATCCAGTAGGCGATCCACGAGCCCACGAGGTTCGCCACCGACCCGACGGCCGTGGCGGCGAACAGGCTGTACTCGCCGCGCGAGACGTTGAAGCCCGCGAACAGCATGGTGGCCTCGCTCGGCACCGGGATGCAGGCGCTCTCAAGCACCATCAGCACGAACACCCCCGGGAGGCCCATGGCATCCACTACATCCACCGCGACCTGCACGATCGGGTCCGTGATCGAGGCAATGAGGCCCATGAGCGCGAGGTAGGGTAGCGGGCCGCGAATGACCGACGTTCCGCTTTTCGCACGCGATCTCGAGCCCTATCACGACCGCCTCAGCGAGGCGGCCGACCGCGTGCTGCGGAATGGCCGCTACATCCTCGGCCCGGAGGTCGAGGCGTTCGAGGCGGAGTTCGCGGACCACCTCGGCGTGAGGCACTGCGTCGGCGTGGCGAACGGCACCGACGCGCTCACGATCGTCCTGAAGGCGCTCGGGGTCGGCCCGGGTGACGAGGTGGTCATGCCGTCCTTCACGTTCTACGCGACGGCGGAGGCGGCGCTCGTGCTCGGTGCCCGGCCCGTGTTCTGCGACATCGACCCGGACACGTTCTGCGTCACGCGCGAGACGGTCGAGGCGGCGCTCACGCCGGACACCAAGGCGATCGTGCCCGTGCACCTGTTCGGGAACGTGGCGCCCGTCGCGGAGCTGCGCGAGCTCGGCATGCCGGTGGTCGAGGACGCCGCGCAGGCGGCCGGCGCGAGCGTGGACGGCGCGCACGCGGGTGCGCTCGGCGATGCCGCGACGTTCTCCTTCTTCCCGTCGAAGAACCTGCCCTGTGCGGGCGACGGCGGCGCGATCACGACGAACGACGACGAGCTCGCCGAACGGGTCCGGATCCTGCGCTTCCACGGCTCGAAGGACAAGACCACGTTCACGGAGGTGGGCTTCAACTCGCGACTCGACGAGCTCCAGGCGGCGATCCTGCGCGTGTTCCTGCCGGAGCTCGACGGCTGGACCGACCGGCGCGGCCAGGCCGCGGCGGCCTACGAGCGAGCGGGCCTCGGCGAGTACGTGACGCTTCCGCGTGTGGCGCCCGGCGTGCGCCACGCGTACCACCTCTACGTGGTGCGCTCGGCGCGCGAGCTGCCGATCGGGCGCGGCTACTACCGCACGCCCGTGCACCGCCAGCCGGCGATCGCGGTCGATGCCCGGCTGCCCGGCACCGACGAGGCCTCGCGCACCAACTTCGCCCTCCCGATGGGCCCGGACCTCACCGAGGACCAGGTACGGCAGGTCGTCGAATGCGTGTCTGGGTCGACCTGACGAACAGCCCGCACGTGCTCGTGATGCGTCCGCTGATCGAGTCGATGCGGGCGCAGGGGCACGAGGTGGAGGTGACCGCGCGCGACTTCGCGCAGACGCTCGAGCTGTGCGAGCGCTTCGGCATCGAGCACACCGCCATCGGGCGCCACCGCGGCGGGCGGCTCGCGTCGAAGGCCGTGGGTCTGTTCGCGCGGAGCGGCGCGCTCACGCGCTGGGCGCGCGGCCGCGGCTTCGACCTCGCCATCGGGCACGGCTCGAACGACGTGAGCGTGGCCGCGACGCTGCTGAGGATCCCCGCGGCCACAGCGTTCGACTACGAGTTCGCGGCTCAGCAGCACCACGTGAACTGCCGGCTCTGCAGGGTCGTGATGGTGCCGGAGGCGATCCCGCCTGAGCGGCTCGCCCGCTACGGCGCGAAGCCGAGCAAGCTGCGCCGCTACGCCGGCCTGAAGGAGGAGTACTACCTGGCCGACTTCGAGCCCGGCGAGGGAGTGCTCGGCGAGCTCGGCCTGGACCGTGAGCGCCCGCTCGTGGTGGTACGCACGCCGCCGGAGGTGTCGCTCTACCACCGCTTCGAGAACCCGCTCTTCCCGCAGGTCCTCGAGCGCCTGGCGGCGAGCGAGGCGCAGACGGTGGTGCTGCCGCGCACGCCCGAGCAGCGCGACGAGGTGCGCCGGCTCGGCGGCTTCGTCGTGCCCGAGCACGCGGTGGACGCCCAGAGCCTCGTGGCGTTCGCGGATCTGGTGATCTCGGCGGGCGGCACGATGAACCGCGAGGCGGTGGCGCTCGGCACGCCGGTCTACACGACGTTCGAGGGCCGGCTCGGCGCGGTGGACGAGGCGCTGCTCCGCGACGGCCGCCTCCGAAAGCTGACCGATGCGGACGAGGTGAGGGTCGAGCGGCGCACCGAGCACGGGGGCTTGCGCGTTCGCCGAGACCCGAACGAACTCGTCACACTTCTGCTCTCCGCAGTCGACTCATGAGATCCCTGACCTCCTCCGTGAACGCGCGCCGCCTGGGACAGGTCGGCGTCGACGCATGCCTGCTCGGCCTCGCGTACTACCTGGCCTACGTCCTGCGCTTCGACTCGGGCATCCCGGCGCGCTACGAGGACCTGCTCTGGGACACGATCGCGCTCACGGTCGCGATGAAGCTCGTGATCTTCGCGATGTTCGGCCTCTACTCGAAGCTGTGGCGCTACGTCGACCAGAAGGACTTCGAGTCGATCCTGAAGGCGGTCGTGGTGTCGACCGTGGGGCTGATCGTCGTGCTGTTCCTGTTCTCGATCGGCAAGCACGACCCGCCGCGCGGCGTGCTCACGCTGGACTTCCTGCTCTCGCTCGTGTTCGTGAGCGGCGCGCGCTTCGCGGTGCGCGCCGTCGTCGAGCGCCCCGCGCGCGGCGCGATCCTCGAGCGGTCCGGGAACGAGGTGCTGATCGTCGGCGCCGGCAACGGCGGCCAGCAGGTGGCCTTCGAGCTGCGCCGCAATCCCGGTCTGCGCAGTGCGCCCGTGGGCTTCGTGGACGACGACCCGCGCAAGCAGGGCATGCGAATCGGCGGCATCAAGGTGCTCGGCGCGACCGACAACCTGCCGCGCATCCTCGACGGCGTGCAGCCGGACGAGGTGATCATCGCGATCCCGTCCGCGCCGGGCACGGTGCGCCAGCAGGTGGTGACCGCGTGCCGCGAGCGCGGCATCCCGGTGCGCACGCTGCCCACGGTGTTCGAGCTGCTCTCGGGCGGCGTGAACCTCATGCGCCAGGTGCGCGAGGTTCGCGTGGAGGACGTGCTGGGGCGCGAGCCCGTGCGCGTCGAGATCGACAGGGTCGGCGCCTACCTGCGCGGCCGGACCGTGCTCGTGACCGGCGCCGGCGGCTCGATCGGCTCGGAGCTGTGCCGCCAGATCGCGCGCGTGGGGGCGAAGCGCCTGATCCTGGTGGACCACTCCGAGAACGCCCTGTTCGAGATTGGACGCGAGCTGCTCGAGGAGCGCCACTTCGCGCGCAGCGCGTCGGTGCTCGCGGACTGCAAGGACGCCACGCGCATTCGCGAGGTCTTCGACGAGCACCGGCCCTCGGTGGTGTTCCACGCGGCCGCGTACAAGCACGTGCCGCTGATGGAGGAGAACCCGGTCGAGGCGGTGCGCAACAACGCGGTGGCCACGCGAATCGTGGCGGCGGCGGCGGGCGAGGCGGGGGTCGAGCGCTTCGTTCTCGTCTCCACCGACAAGGCGGTGAGCCCGGCGACGGTCATGGGCGCCTCCAAGGCGCTCGCGGAGTGGGCCATCGAGGCGGCCCAGAATCGCTGGAAGGGCACGCGCTTCGCGGCCGTCCGCTTCGGGAACGTGCTCGGCTCGTCGGGCTCGGTCGTGCCGATCTTCCGCCGCCAGATCGCCCAGGGCGGACCGGTCACGGTCACCGACGAGAAGATGACCCGCTACTTCATGACGATCCCGGAGGCCGTGCAGCTGATCATCCGGTCGGGTGAGCTGTCCACCGGGGGCGAGGTCTTCGTGCTCGAGATGGGCGACCCGGTGAAGATCCTGGAGCTCGCCCGGAACATGATCCGGCTGGCCGGGCTCGAGCCCGAGGTGGACATCGGCGTGGAGATCATCGGCAGGCGGCCCGGAGAGAAGATCCACGAGGAGCTCTTCAACCCTGGGGAGCGCCCGGAGCCGACGCCCGCGGAGAAGATCGTCTGCGCGGTGCAGCGCCCGCTCGACCCGGACTGGGTGGAGAGCGCCTTCGCCCGTGTCGAGCAGCTGGCCTACTCGGGCGACACGGCAGCCCTGGCGGCCACGGTGGCCGAGCTGTCGGTTGAGCGGGCGCTGGCCACCCAGGGCGGCTAAGGTCCCGACCCGCCCTCGCTCTACCCTTCGAAACCTTGCCGGAAATCCTCCAGCAAATCGGGGCGGTAGCCGGCCTGGCCGCAGTGGCCGGGCTCGCCGTCCTCTCAGTGCTCTACTTCTCGCAGGCGCGAGACGTGAAGCGCCTGCGCGAATGGGCTGGCCGAGCGCCCGAGCGATCGGCCGAAACCGCCCAGCAGACGATGCCCAGCCGCGTGCAGGCGCAGCCACAGCCGCAGAAGCCGGCCGCAGCCGCGGCAGCCCAGCCGGCCGGTGGAGCAGCCACGGCCGCTCCGGCCGCCGCGGGGGCGACGCCCGCCCAGCCAGGCGCCGCGTCCGAGTCGGGCGAGGGCCCTGAGGACACGAAGGAGGTCGCCGCCCCCGGCGCCACGCCCGGCGAGGGGACGCCGGCCGCCCCAGGCGCCGCTCCGGGCGACGCGAAGCCGGCCGCTCCGGCCGCCGCGCCCGGTGAGGGGAAGCCGCGCGCTCCGGGCACCACACCGGGCACGGGCACCACACCGGGCACGGGCGCCACGCCGGCTCCGGGCAGTACGCCAAGCACGGGCGCCACGCCGCCTGCGGGCACGCCCGCGGCCGCTCCGGCCGGTGGTTCGGAGCAGGGCGGCGATGGGCAGCAGGTTGCTCGGCCCGCTGCTCCCGCGGCTCCGGCCGCTGTGCCCGCCACCGCCGGTGCGCGCGCTGCCGCTGCCACGCAGTCGAGGCCCGCGCAGGGACAGCCGCCCGCCGCGTCGCCGGGTTCGCCCGCCGCATCGCCGGCCTCGGCCGGCGGCGGCGCCAGGCCCGCCACTCCCGCCGGTGGGCGCCCGGCTGGTGCTCCGCCCGTCCCGGGGGGCGGGTCGGGTCAGCGTCCTCAGGCTCGCCCGATGCTGCCGCCGCGGCCGATGCCTCAGCAGACGGCGATCATCCCGCCGCGGCGGGCGCCCTGGTACCGCAGCCCTCGCTACGTCGTGCTCGTGCTCGCGGGCATCCTGATCCTCGGAGGCGCGGCCGCGGCCGGCGTCACGCAGCTCTCGGGCAACGACAGCTCGTCCACGCCGCCCGCGAACGGCGGCACGCCCGCCGACGGCGGCAACGACGCGGGCAGCGGCAGCGGCAGCGGCAACAAGAAGGCCGCCGTCTCACCCGGCAGCGTCACCGTCGCGGTCCTGAACGGGACCACCGTGCCCGGCCTCGCGAAGCTGGTCGGTGACGACGTGGAGGCCAAGGGCTTCCGGCTCGGCACGGTGGCGAACACGGCGGACCAGGAGCAGCAGCGCGCCGAGTCCGTCGTGCTCTACGCACCGGGCCACAAGGGCGAGGCGATCGTGGTGAGTCGCCGGCTTCGGATCACCCAGCGCCAGCCGATCGACCCGGGCAGCCAGGACCTCGCGGGCGACGCCACCGTTGTCGTGATCGCCGGCGCGGACCTGTCCCAGTAACCGTCAGGTGACGGAGGGGCGCGCCTGGGCCACGGCGCGCGCCTTCTCAGCCAGGTGCGGCACGCCCAGCGCGTCGCTCTGCTCGGCGGCGCTCTCCAGCAGCGCCTGGGCACGCTCGTCGTCGGAGCCCAGCAGGAGCTGGCCGGCCAGCAGGCGGGCCCGTGTGGCCTCGAGCGGGCGGTCGAGAGCGCGCCACGCCTCCTCGGCCTCGGCGAGCAGCGCGGCACCGGCCGCCGGGTCCTCGTCGGTCATGCCGCGCGCCTCGAGCGCCGCCGCCTGGCCGATCGGGTACTGGAGCCGCTCGGAGAGCTGCGACGCCATCGCGGCCGCCTCACGCGCCGCCTGCGGCCGGTGAGCCAGCGCCAGGATCACCGCGCGCGAGCCGGTTGCCTGGATCGACTGGGCTATCAGGCCGGCCCGCTCGCACACCTCGATCGCCTGATCGAGAGCGGCGGTGGAGCCGTCCAGGTCGCCCTGGTCGCGCAGCGCGAGCGCGAGTCCGAACAGCGCCTGGAAGGCGATCTCGGACCAGCCCACCTGCTCGGCCAGCTCGTGCGCGCGGTGAAACAGGACCGCGGCCTCGCCGATGCGCCCCTCGCGCCAGCGCAGCAGCCCGCGCAGCGCGTACGGAAGGCAGAGCTTGCCCACAAGTCCCTCGCGCTCCGCCAAGCTCGCGCTCGCCTCCGTGGAGCGCTCCACCTGCTCCCAGTCCGCCGAGTAGGCGGCGAGCTGCGCGAGCCATGCGTGCAGCTCCACCTGGGCCGGAAGCATGCCCACCTGCTCCGCG
>DASYMP010000023.1:0-1577 GCA_036009005.1 Thermoleophilaceae bacterium
GCGGTCGTGCCCTCGAGCTGCTCCTCGAAGCCCTCGACGAGCCGGTTCGAGCCGAGCTCGAGCAGGTAGCCGCGCGCCTCGCCGCCCTCGAACGGCTCGCCGGCGACCTTGCCGAGGAAGTCGATCACCACGAAGTCGCCCTTCTTCGCCGGGCGCTCCACGTTCTCTAGCGCCGCCGACTTCTCGCGCAGGCGCTCGATCTCGGCGTCCACGTCCTCGGTCGCGACCTCGGGCTCCCGGCGGCCGACCTCGAGACCCTTGTAGTCGCCGAGCTTGGCGGTGGGGCGCACGCCCACCTCGATCGAGAACTCGAGCGGAGAGCCCTTGTCGGGCAGCTCGCCGAGGTCGAGGCTCGGCTCGCCGACGGTGTTCAGGCCCGCGTCGCCGATCGCCTCCTCGTACCAGTCGGGCAGCGCGCTGCGCACGGCCTCGTCGAGCACGGCATCGCGGCCGACGCGCTGCAGGACCACCTGCGGCGGCACCTTGCCCTTGCGGAAGCCGGGGATCTTCATGTCGCGACCGAGGTTGGCCGCGGCCTGGGTGAGGGCCTTGTCCACGGCTTGCGGTTCGACCTCGACCTCCACGCGCACGCGCGAGTCGCCGAGTTCGCTCGTCTTCGTCTTCACCTGGGTCGCCATTCGCGCGCCACGATAGCGTGACGCCATGGTCCGGCGGCCCTTCGCGGAACGAGCACTCGCCTGGCTCTACACGGGCCCGCTCGGCCACCTGTGGGGCGCGGTGGCGGATATCTCGTCGATGTGGTTGCGCTGGATGTGGTCACGCGCGAGGATGCGGCTCCGACTGCGAATGCGCTTGCGATGACACTCCGCTCGCTGGAACGACTCACGCGCCCGAAGGACCCGGAGCTTGAGGCGGCCCTGCGGCGGCGCTGGGACGAGCTGCCGGAGCACGTTCGCGTGCCGGGCCAGGCGCTCGGGCGGCGGACGATGGGCTGCGAGGGCACGCACGGCGTGTTTCCTCGCTGCGACCTCGCCTGCACGCCGTGCTACCACTCGCGCGACGCGAACCGGGTGCGGGTCGACGGGGCGCACACGGTCGCTTCGATCGATCGTCAGATGGCGTATCTGCGGCGCGTTCGCGGGCCGGGGCAGAACGCACAGCTGATCGGCGGCGAGGTGACGCTGCTCTCCCCTGACGACCACGCCGAGGCGCTCCTCGTGATGCGGCGCCATGGCCGCAAGCCGATGAGCATGTCGCACGGGGACTTCGACTACTCGTACCTGCGCTCGATGGTGCTGGGCGCGGATGGGACGCCGCGCTTCCGCTGGGTGTCGTTCGCCGGGCACTTCGACTCGATGATGCTCGGGCGGCGGGGACTCAAGCGGGCCGCGTCCGAGGTCGAGCTGAACCCGTTCCGGGAGCGCTTCTGCCAGATGTTCGAGCGGCTCGAGCGCGAGACTGGCGTGCGGTCCTACCTCGCGCACAACATGACGGTCACGCCGGGGAACGTGGACGAGGTGGCGTCGGTGGTGCGCTCGTGCCGGGACATGGGCTTCCGGATGTTCTCTTTTCAACCAGCGGCGTTTATAGGCAATGCCTCGCGGTGGAAGCACTCG
>DASYMP010000024.1:0-3876 GCA_036009005.1 Thermoleophilaceae bacterium
CGTAGGCCTGCTGTCCCTCACGCTGTTCGTGCTCGCCTACGGCTGGTGTGCGCGCTGGATTGGGTGGCTGCCGTCGGCGGCGATCGGGTGGGCGGCGTTCGGCCTGTCGACGTTCGCGCTCGATCACGTCGAGATGGCGAACTGGGTGGCGCTCGTGCTCGTTTGCGCGTCGTTCGCCGCCGCCGCGCTGCTGTTGCCGCGGGCGCCGGCTGAGGCGGGGGCCGCGGCGCCGCGCTTCGACCTGCTGCTGCGCGCCGGGGCCACCGCGGCGCTGGTGCTCGTGCTGACCGGGCTCGCGGGAGCTCTCGGGCCGCGACTGAGTGGCCTGCTCGCCTCGTTCCCGGTGCTTGCCACCGTGCTCGCGGCGTTCACCCACGTGCAGGAGGGACCCGCGGCCGCGGCACAGCTCCTGCGCGGCTTCGCCACCGGGCTCGTCGCGTTCGCCGTGTTCTGCTTCGTGGTGGCTGAGCTGCTGCCCTCGCACGGCATCGCCGTCACCTTCCTGCTCGGGTCCGGCGCCGCGCTGGCCACGCACGCGCTCTCGTTCGCGCTGCGGCGCCCGGGCTAGTAGGACCGGGCGGGAGCAATCCTGCCCTTGACCCCGTGGAGGTGCCAAATCCAGGATTGCCGGGCGGCAGCCATGTCAGCCGCAGCCGATACTCGGCGATCAGATCAACAGCGGTCACATGGAACAAGCCATCTAGCTGCCCAGGACCGCCATCGCGGCGTTGTGGCCGGCGATGCCGCTCACGCCGCCACCCCTCAGGGCGCCGGCGCCGCACAGGAGAATCCGGGGGTCGTCGGTCTCGACGCCCCATCCGCCACCACGGCGCGTCCACGGGAAGCCGAGGTCGCCATGGAAGATGTTGCCTGAGGGCATGCCGAGCTCCCGTTCCACGTCGAGCGGCGTCTTCGCCTCGATACAGGGTCGGCCATGAGCGTCGGTTGCCAGGCAGCTTCGGATCGGGTCCTCGAGGTGCTCGTCGAGGGCGTCGAGGTAGCGCTCGGTCATCGTCGCGCGCGCACTGTCGTTGTCATCGCGGAAGAGGCTTGCGGGCGTGTGGAGCCCGAACAGCGTGAGGGTCTGCTGGTCGGGCGGGGCGTGCTCGCCGAGGATCGAGCGGTCGGTGAGCGAGTGGCAGTAGAGCTCGGCGGGAGGCTTCTCCGGCAAGGCCCCCGCTGCGGCCTGGTCGTAGGCGGCGGCCAGCTCGCTCTCGTGCTCGTTGAGGCGGAACGTGCCGGCGAAGGCGTCCTCGGGCGCCGCGCCCGAGCGCAGCCGCGGCAGCCGGTCGAGCAGCATGTTGACCTTCGTCTGGCAGCCCTCTCCCCCGGTCTCCGCCGGGTCCGGCCGGCCGCGCAGCCGTGCCAGCACCGCCGGAGCGACGTTCGACAGCACATGACGGGCGCCGACCGTGTGCTCGCCCGCGTCGTCGCGCCACGTGACGTCGCCACCGTCCACGTGCAGCACCTCGGCGCCGGTACGCATATCGGCCCCGGCTCCCGTTGCAGCCTCTTCCAGCGCGCGCGTGATCGCCCCCATCCCACCAACCGGGACCCGCCACGGGCCGCCCATCACGTGCCAAGCGAAGCATGCGTTCTGCCGCAGCGACGGCTCGTCCACCCGCGCGAACGTGCCGATCAGGGCGTCGGTCGAGATCACGCCTCGCACGAGGCCGTGGCCGAAGCGCTCCGCGAGCGTGTCGCCGAGCGGGCGCTCCGCCAGCGCCTCCCATGCGCCCGGCACGGCGGTGAGCAGGCGCCGGACCTCGTCGCGCGCGGGAACGGGCTCGAGCAGAGTCGGGAAGAGGCGGCGCGCAGCAGCGGCGGTCATGCCGTAGAAGCGCAGCCACTGCTTGTGGTCCTCTTTCGACCCGGTGAGCGCCTCGAACGACGCCGCCGTGCGCGCCGACGACGCGTCGTCGTCCACTAGCAGCCCCTCCGGTGCGTAGGCGGCCACTCGGCGGGTGCGCAACTCGACGTCTATCCCGAGGTCGCGCGCGATCCGCTCTGGTAGCAGGCTCACGAGGTACGAGTAGCGCGACAGCCGCGCTTCGTGTCCGGCGAACGGCCGCTGGCTCACGGCCGCACCGCCCAGTGTCGGGAGACGCTCGAGCACCAGCACCCTCTGCCCCGCGCGCGCGAGGTAGGCCGCAGCTACAAGCGCGTTGTGACCCCCGCCGATGGTGACGGCGTCGTACTCAGGCAACGCGCTCGATGCCGGCCTGCGCCGACCCGCGCTCCAGCTCGTCGAGGCCGAACGCCTTCACGGGGCCAAGCGCTCCGCTGCCTCGTAGCCCGCCCTCGAGCGCGGTGATCGCGCCCCACGCGAGGATGCGCCCCGTGTACGTGTAGCCGTCGACGCCCTCCACGCGCGCGGACGCAAGCGCCTGACCGTCGTCGTCGTACGCCACGGCCACGATCTGCGAGCCGCTCTTCGCACGCTCCTCTGGGCCGGGGCCGCCGGTCGACCCCTTCACGAGCTTGCCGAGCGCCCCGCTTATCGCCTTGCGCGAGCCCGGGACCTTCGCGACGGCGCTGAGCCCCGCGGACAGGGCCTGCATCGGGCGCGACGCCGGGCCGAACCAGCCCAGGTATGCGTCGACCTCGCGCAGATGCGGGAAGCTCTGCGGCAGGGCGAAGTGCTCGGAGGAGCCGACCGACACCGCCGGCTGCTTGCGCCCGCCGACGTCGAAGCTGGCGACGCGCTTCGCGTTGCGCTCGGTCCGCACGGCGCCATCGCGGAAGGCGAACGACGGGTCGAGCATCACACCCGCGGCGGAAGCCTGGGTGCCACCGCTCATGCCGGCCATGCCGGTTCCGGTGGCGTAATAGCCCACGGCGACCCGAACCGCGGACTCGCCGGCGTCCCTCAGCGCAAGCGCAGCGGCGAGGTTGCCCGGAACCCAGTCGTAGCCGAACGCTGTCAGGAGCCCCGAGCCCGAGCGGCTTGCCAGGTCTGTGTAGCGCTCGAACACCTGCCGGATGAACGTGCCCTCGCCGGTCGAGTCGAGATAGGCGGCCCCGGCGCGGATGGCAGCCTCGATCGCCGGGCCACCCCACTTGGCAAAGGGGCCGACGGTGGACACCATCACGTCGTCCTTCGTCACGAGCTCGCCGACCGAGCGCGGGTCGCTCACGTCGGCTTGCGCCGTGTCGAGCCCGCCCCCGAGCTCCTTCGCCAGCTCTTCGAGGCTCTCGGCGTTGCGGCCGGCGAGCAGCGGCTTGGCTCCGCGCTCTACGAGAGCCTCGGCGGTGAGGCGCCCGGTGTATCCCGTGGCGCCGAAGAGGACGATGCGACCGGCCATCGCCCCGGACCCTAGCGACGAGCGCTCCGGGGCGGTGGCTGCGGCCGGGCGCTAGGTGTGGTTCGGGCCGTCGTCGTGGCCGCGGCCGTGGCGCGCGTGCCCGTTGTGGCGGTGATGCTTGTGGCCCTTGGCGTGCGGCTTGGCGTCGTCAGCCCCGTGGCCGTGGCGCACGTGGCCGGCGGGGTCGTCGGCGCCGTGGCGAGCCTGGGCCGCGCCTGCGGTGCCGAGCGCGAAGGTCGCGGCGGTTGCGAGCGCCGTCAGCTTCTTTGCGGTGGTGGTCATCGTGGACATCTCCTGCGTCGGGTTTCCGAACTTGGGTCGAGTGTGGAGCCCCGCAGGTCCTAGTTTCAATCGGCAATTGGTCCTACGACCCCGTGCTCGCGCGCCCACAGCGCGGCCTGGGTCCGGTCCGTCACGCCGATGGCCGCGAACACGTTCGTCAGGTGGGCCTTGACGGTCTTCTCGCTGATCTCGAGCCGCTGGGAGATCAGCTTATTCGGAAGCCCCTCCGCGACGAGGGCAAGCACCTCGCGCTCGCGCGCGGTGAGGTCGGCATCGGGCTCGGCAGCCG
>DASYMP010000025.1:0-6870 GCA_036009005.1 Thermoleophilaceae bacterium
CGTGCTCGATCAGGGCTGGGTGGGGGACCAGCTCACCTCCGCCGGGCTCGACTTCAACTTCACCGAGATCTCGTTCGGAGTCTTCGGCTTCATCCTCGTGATCATGATGGTGCTGAGACCCGAGGGGATCCTGCCCGAACGCAGGCGCCAGATGGAGCTGACCGAGGGGATCGGGTCCGACGAGTCCGTCTACGAGGCGCGCGTATGAGCTCGAACGGGGCAATCCTGTCGACGGTCAGGACGACGAAGGTGTTCGGCGGCCTCATGGCCGTGAGCGACGTGTCGATCAACGTGGCGCCGAAGTCGATCGTCTCGATCATCGGGCCGAACGGCGCGGGCAAGACCACCTTCTTCAACATGCTCACCGGGCTCTACCGGCCCACGACGGGCCGGATCCTGTTCGACGGCAAGGACGTGACCGCGCGCCGGCCGGACATCATCACCTCGCTCGGCGTGGCGAGGACGTTCCAGAACATCCGGCTGTTCTCCACGATGACGGCGCTCGAGAACGTGATGGTCGGCGCCCACGCGCGCATGAACGCAGGCCTGTTCGGGTCGATCCTGCGCACGCCGAGCGTGCGGCAGGAGGAGCAGGCGGTCATGGACAAGGGCCGCGAGATGCTCGAGTACGTGGGCCTCGCGTCCGACCTTCACGAGCAGACGGCCGCCAACCTCTCCTACGGGGACCAGCGGCGCGTGGAGATCGCTCGCGCGCTCGCGTCGGACCCGAAGCTGCTGCTGCTCGACGAGCCCACCGCCGGCATGAACCCGCAGGAGTCGCAGCGGCTGACCGAGTTCCTGGAGCAGCTGCGCACCGAGCGCGACCTCACGATCCTGCTGATCGAGCACGACATGAAGGTCGTGATGGGGGTCTCCGAGCACATCACGGTCCTGGATCACGGCGAGAAGATCGCCGAGGGCGCGCCGGACGAGATCCGCTCGAACGACCGCGTGATCGAGGCCTACCTCGGAAAGCAGGGTGGCTGAGATGGCGCTGCTCGAGCTCGACGACGTGCACACCTACTACGGCAACATCGCCGCGCTGAAGGGCATCTCGCTGAAGGTCGAGGAGGGCGAGATCGTGACGCTGATCGGCTCGAACGGCGCCGGCAAGTCCACGACGCTCCGCTCGATCTCCGGACTCACGCCGCCGCGCCAGGGCTCGATCCGCTTCGACGGCAAGGAGATCGCCGAGACGGCCCCGCAGGACATCGTGCGCCTGGGAATCTCGCAGTCGCCGGAGGGCAGGCACTGCTTCCAGCGCATGACCGTGCGCGAGAACCTCGAGCTGGGCGCCTATCTCCGGCGCGACGCGCGCGTGGACGCGGACCTCGCCCGAGTCTTCGAGCTGTTCCCGCGCCTCGAGGAGCGCGAGCGCCAGAAGGCGGGCACGATGTCCGGCGGCGAGCAGCAGATGCTCGCGATCGGGCGCGCGCTGATGGCCAACCCGAAGCTGCTCCTGCTGGACGAGCCCTCGATGGGCATCGCGCCGATCCTCGTGGAGCGCATCTACGAGACGATCGCCGAGATCAACCGCCAGGGCACGACGATCCTGCTGGTCGAGCAGAACGCGAACTTCGCGCTCGGCGTGTCGACGCGCGGCTACGTGCTCGAGACCGGCGGCATCGCGCTGAGCGACCGCTCCGAGGCGCTGCGCGACAACCCCGAGGTCCAGAAGGCGTACCTGGGCGCATGACCGTCGTGATAGCAGCCATCGGAGCCAAGGCCCTGTACCTCCTTTACCTGTGGCTGGCGTCGGCCGTGGCCGCGTCGTACCTGTCCGAGCGCAAGGGCTACGGACCGAAGGCCGGACTGGCGGCCGGGCTCCTGCTCACGGTGATCGGCGTCCTGATCTGGCTCGTCTGGCCCGCGCGCCAGGACTCGCGCTGGAAGCTTCAGGGCCCGTTCGGCTCGGGCGGCGGAAAGACCGTCGCCGAGGCGCGCGCGGAGCGCGAGGCGGGTGACTCGTGAGCGTGCTGCCGATCGCCGCGAACCTGCCGTCGGTGATGTACGCGCCGCTCGTGATCCTGCTCGCGGCCTACGCGATCGCCGCGATCCTCACAGGGAGGGCCCGCGGCCACGACGACCGGAAGAACACGGAGCGCTTCGGCGCGATCGGCTTCGCGCTGGTGCTCGCGGCGGCGGTGTGGTCGGTGGTGCTGCTGCTCTCGGCGGTCGTGAGCTATCCGAACCGGATCTACGACATGCTCGTGATCGTCGTCGTGATCGTGGTGTTCTTCGCGCTGCTCCTGCTGGCGTTCTTCGCGCTCACGGAGCTGATTCCGCGCGCGCTCAGGCGCCGCGGCGACCGGTAGCGTCGCGGAGCGCCGGCTCGAGCTCCGGCCACCGGAACCGGTAGCCCAGCTCGGTGAGCCGCGCGGGCACCGCGCGCTGGCCCGTGGTCACGATCTGGGCCATCTCCCCGTAGAGCAGCTTCAGCGCCAGCGCCGGGACGGGGGCGATCGCCGGACGCCGGAGCACGCGGCCGAGCGCCTTCGACAGCTCCCCGTTCGTGACGGGCTCGGGCGCGGTCAGGTTGATCGGGCCGCCTGCCGCCTCCGTGTCGAGCTCGAACAGGATCGCGCCCACCACGTCGTCGAGGTGCACCCACGGCACGTACTGCCTGCCACCGGCGACCGGGCCGCCGACCCCCGCCCTGAACGGGGGCAACATCTTCTCGAGCGCGCCGCCCGACTCCGCGAGCACGACACCGGTGCGGTTTCGGACGACCCGCACGCCGAGCTCCTCCGCGCGCCGCGCCTCGGCCTCCCAGTCCTCCGCCACGCGCGCGACGAAGTCGTCCCCGCCGGGGGCGGACTCGTCGAGCCGCTCGTCCCCGCGCGGCCCGTACCACCCTGCCCCCGAGCCCGACAGCAGCACACGCGGGCGCTCGCCCTCGGAGAGCGCCGCGAGCGCGGCCACGAGGTTGCGCGTCGCGAGGATGCGCGAGTCGCGGATCTCGCGCTTCACGTCGTCCGACCAGCGCTGCCCCATCTGCTCCCCGAGAAGGTGAACGACGGCGTCCCGCCCACGAAGCGCCTCGGCGGGAGCCGGCTCCGACTTCGGATCCGGCCAGGCAACCGCCTCGACGCCGCCGGCCCCGGCCGCAGCGCCGCCGCCCGCGCCCGCTCCGTCGCCGGCGAGCGTTCGCCTCGCGCGCTCCGCGTCGCGCGAGAGCGCGGTCACGTCGTCGCCGCGTGCCACCAGTGCCGCGACCACGGCCCGGCCGATCGTGCCGGTCGCTCCCGTGACGGCGACCCGCATCAGCCGACCGTCGCCCGCTCCACGGTGGGCTGCTCGGGCTCGCTGTCCAGATCGGCGCCACCCGCCACGTCGGCGACGGCGCTCGCCACCTTCCGCGCCACGTCCCGGTTGAACACGCTCGGGACGATGTAGTCCTCGTCGAGCTCGTCGTCGCCCACCACCGACGCGATGCCGCGCGCTGCCGCGAGCTTCATCTCCTCGGTGATCGCGGTGGCGCGAACGTCGAACGCCCCGCGGAAGATGCCCGGGAAGGCGAGCACGTTGTTGATCTGGTTCGGGTAGTCGGAGCGCCCGGTGGCCATCACGCGCACGTAGGGCGCCGCGTCCTCGGGCCTCACCTCGGGGTTGGGGTTCGCCATCGCGAACACGAACGGCTCCGCGTTCATCTTCTGAAGGTCGTGGGCGTCGATGATGCCGGGGCCGGACAGCCCGATGAACACGTCGGTTCCCTCGAGCACCTCACGCGGCTGGCCGTCGCGCATGGCTCGGTTCGTGTTCTCCGCGAGCCAGCGCTTGGGCGCGTTCATCGAGCCGGCCTGGTAGTCGTCGCGGTCGGTGTGGATCGCGCCGAAGCGGTCGCATGCGACGACCGAGGTCACGCCCGCGTCCATCAGGATCTTCGCCACGGCCACGCCCGCGGCGCCGGCGCCCACCATCAGGACCTGGAGCTCCTCCATGCGCCGGCCGGTGAGGCGGCAGGCGTTGATCAGGGCGGCGAGCGTCACGATCGCGGTGCCGTGCTGGTCGTCGTGGAAGACCGGTATGTCGAGCGCCTCCTTCAGCCGCTGCTCGATCTCGAAGCAGCGCGGCGAGGAGATGTCCTCGAGGTTGATGCCGCCGAACGTGGGCGCGATCCGGATGACCGTGTCCACGATCTCGTCGACGTCCTTGGTGGCGAGGCAGATCGGGAAGGCGTCCACGTCGGCGAACTCCTTGAAGAGCATCGCCTTGCCCTCCATGACCGGCATGGCCGCCTCGGGCCCGATGTCGCCCAGGCCGAGCACGGCGGTCCCGTCGGAGACCACGGCCACGGTGTTCGCCTTGATCGTGTACTTGAAGGCCTTCTGGCGGTTCTCCGCGATCGCGGTGCAGACGCGCGCCACGCCCGGTGTGTAGGCCATCGAGAGGTCGTCGCGCGTCTTCAGCGGCAGGTTCAGGCCCGTGTGGATCTTGCCGCGCCGGTGCACCTCGAAGGTGCGGTCGGTCACCTCGAGCACCTCGGCGGCCTTAACGGCCTGCACGGCGGAGATCACCTGGCCGCGGTGATCGGTGCTGCCGCACTCGACCGTGATCTCCCTGACGGTGCGATCGCCCTTGGCCTCGACGGTGTCCACGGCCACGATCGACCCTCCGGCCCGCGTGATGGCGGCCGTGACCTTGCCGAGCACCCCGCCTGGACGGGACGGCAGGGCGACTCGGAGGGTCAGGGAGAACTGCGCGGAGGGCGTGGCCATGTGCGAGTGATCATACGAACGGGGTGCCAAGCAGGACGGTCGCGGCGTGGCCGGGCCCGTCGATAGGGTTGATCCGTGGCCGCCGAGTCCTCCAAGGAGCTGTTCCTCATCGACGGGAACAGCCTCGTTTATCGCGCTTTTTTCGCGCTTCCGGAGTCGATCGCGACCTCGAAGGGGCAGCCCACCAACGCGATCTTCGGCTTTGCGTCGATGCTCGTGAAGATCATCTCCGAGTACGGCGTCAAGCCCACGCTGGTGGTCTGGGACGCGGGGATGTCGGGCCGCAAGGAGGTCTACCAGGAGTACAAGGGCCAGCGCGACTCGAAGCCCGACCTGCTCGCGGAGCAGTGGCCGTACATGCACCCGCTCGTCGAGGCGTTCGGGTACGAGAACGTTCGCGTGGACGGCTATGAGGCCGACGATGTGATCGCCACGGTCGCGAAGCACGCGCGCGAGAAGGACTACGAGGTGACGATCGTGACCGGCGACCGTGACCTGTTCCAGCTGATCGAGCCCGGTGTGCAGGTGATGGCCACGAGCCGCGGGATCACCGAGACGAAGGTGTACGACCGCGACGCCGTGATCGACCGCTACGGCATCGCGCCGGAGCTGATCCCGGACTTCGTGGGGCTCAAGGGCGACACCTCGGACAACATCCCGGGCGTTCCGGGGATCGGCGAGAAGACCGCGTCGCAACTGCTCCAGGAGCACGGCTCGCTCGAGGGCGTGCTGGCGAGCATCGACAAGATCTCGGGCGCCAAGCGCAAGGAGAACCTGACCAACCACGCCGAGGACGCGCGCATCTCGAAGAAGCTCGCCACGGCGATCCGCGACATCGAGCTCGGCGAGATCGACCTCGATCAGATCGCCGCGCGCGAGCCGGACCGCTCGCGCCTGCGCGAGACGTTCCGCGAGTTCGAGCTGCGCGCGCCTCTCGAGCGGCTCGAGGAGGCGCTCGGCGAGGGCGAGGCCGCGGCGCCCGCGGAGCGCGCGGAGGAGGTCGTGAAGACGAAGGCGCGCCAGGTGGCGCTCGCGGAGATCGGCGCGCTCGACGGGGAGCTCGTGGCGCTCGCGGCCGAGCGGCCGCGCCCGGCGGGCGAGCAGGACGGTCAGGAGGCGCTCGACGTGGGCGGCCCGCCGATCGGTCCGATGAAGGTGGCCGCATATGCCGGCGGCGAGGCGCTCGTGGCGGAGTGCGAGACGCTCGCCGCGCTCACGATGGCGCGCGGCGACCGGCCGGTCGTCTACCACGACTGGAAGACCACGGCCGTGAGCGAGGAGGCCGCGCCCGCCGCGGCGCTCGAGCACGACACGATGATCGCCGCGTACCTGATCGACCCGGCGCGGCGCGGCTACCCGCTCGACGAGCTGAGCGCCGAGGCGGGCATCGCCGCCACGGTGGACGGCGCCAACGGCATCGCCGAGCGCGCCGTGGTCACGCGCGTGCTCGCCGAGCGCCAGCGCGCGCGCCTGGAGGAGGACGGCCTCACGCGCCTCTTCCACGAGATCGAGCTGCCGCTGGTGGACGTGCTCGTGGAGATGGAGCGCTCGGGCGTGAAGCTCGACGTGGAGCGCCTCGGCGGGATCAGCGAGCGCTTCGGGACGCGCGCCGCCGAGCTCGAGCGGCAGGTCTGGGAGCTGGCCGGCGAGGAGTTCACGATCGGCTCCCCGCAGCAGCTCGGCCAGATCCTGTTCGAGAAGCTGGGCCTGTCACGCAAGCGCCGCGGCAAGACGGGCTTTTCGACCGACGCCCGCGTGCTCCAGGCGATCCGCTCCGAGCACGAGATCATCCCGGCGATCGAGGAGTGGAGGGAGGTCACGAAGCTGAAGTCGACCTACCTCGACGCCTTCCCCGAGCTGATCGGCGACGACGGCCGGCTGCACACCACCTTCAACCAGACGGCCACGGCCACCGGCCGCCTGTCGAGCACCGACCCGAACCTCCAGAACATTCCGATCAGGACCGAGCAGGGCCGCGAGATCCGCGCCTGCTTCGTGGCGGAGGAGGGCAACCGGCTGATCTCGGCCGACTACTCGCAGGTCGAGCTGCGCCTGCTCGCGCACATCGCGGACGAGCCCGTGCTGAAGGACATCTTCCGGCGCGGCGAGGACGTGCACACCGCCACCGCCGAGGCGATCCTCGGCGGGAGGT
>DASYMP010000026.1:0-2651 GCA_036009005.1 Thermoleophilaceae bacterium
CGGCGCGCGCGGCGAGGTCGGCGCGCCGGGTGGCGCGGCTCTCGGGGCGCTTGCGGATCTCGGCTGCGGCTCGGGGGTGCTCGCCATCGCGGCGGCGAAGCTTGGCTTCGGACCCGTCACGGCTTTCGACAACGAGGCCGCCGCCGTGGAGGCCACGCTCGCGAACGCGGCGGTGAACCGAGTCGAACTGGAGAGCGTGGAGCGTTACGACCTGCGGACACGACGCGCACCGTTTGCCTCCGTGACGGTCGCGAATCTGGTGCGGCCGCTCCTGCTCACGGTGGCGGAGCTGTGGCGGGCGCCCGGCGAGCTGCGGGGGGAACCCGGCGAGCTGTTGCCCGAGCAGCCCGAGACGCTGATCGTCTCGGGGCTGCTCGAAGGCGAGGAAGATGAGGTGGCGGCGGCGTTCGCGCCGTTGCACGAGCGCCGCCGCCAACGACTACAGGGGTGGAGCGCCCTCCTGCTGACCCGGCCCTAGACGTTGCCCCCGTAACTAGGGCTTGCGAGCGTTTCTCCTCCGCAGTCGTCGTCCGTATCGGCACCCATCGGAGCCGCCTACCTAGGACATACGTCCAGGCGCGGAGCGCGGGCGGATACGCTGCCCGGCGTGCGACTCGTGGACCTGTCCGCGCCCATCCAGCAGAGCCCTCACGAACTGCCCGAGGTGCTCCGCACGGACATCGAGTTCAGCGGCCACGCGGAGGGCGCGGCGCAGATCGAGGCGCTGCTCGGAGTGCCGTCGCGCTTGCTGCGCGACAACGAGGGCTGGGCCGTCGAGACGTTCACCCGCTTCGGCACCCACAACGCCACCCACGTGGACGCGCCCTGGCACTACAACTCGCGCATCCGCGGCGAGCGGGCGCAGACGATCGACGAGCTTCCGCTCGACTGGTTCTTCGGCCCCGGGGTGGTGCTCGACATGACCTCGAAGGAGGAGGGCGAGACGATCGAGGTCGACGACATCCAGGCGGAGCTGGCCCGCATCGGACATGACCTCGGCGAGCGCGACATCGTGCTGGTGCGGACCGGCCGCGATGCCTTCGTCGACGACCCGGGCTACATGGCGCTCGGCGCCGGCGTGAGTGCCGCGGCGACGCTGTGGCTGTACGAGCGCGGCGTGCGCGTGATGGGCATCGACGCGTGGGGGTGGGACGGCCCGCTGCACCTCCAGGCCCAGGAGGCGCTCGAGCGCGACGAGCCGGGGATCTTCTGGGCCGCCCACCAGGCGGACGTGCCGTACTCGCAGATCGAGCGCCTCGTGAACCTGGGCGAGCTTCCGCCCACAGGGTTCGACGTCGCCTGCTTCCCGCTCAAGATCGTGGGCGCGAGCGCCGCGCCGGCTCGCGTGGTGGCACTGGTCCGCGGCTAGCGCGCCCGCGCCTACACTTGAAGACAGTGACCTTGCTGGCACAGGTGCAGGACGACGTGAAGACCGCGCTCAAGGCGGGCGACCGCGAGCGCGTCCATGCGCTGCGCCTGATCGCCGACGCGCTCCAGAAGGCCGAGAAGGACAACGGGGGCGACCCCGAGGAGGTCCTTCAGCGCGAGCGCAAGCGGCGGCTCGAGGCCGCCGAGGCCTACGCCGAGGCCGGACGCACGGAGGCGGCCGAGGGCGAGCAGCGCGAGGCCGACGTCATCTCGTCGTACCTGCCCGAGCAGCTCAGCGACGAGGAGCTCCACGCGATCGTCGGCGACGCTGTGGCCGAGTCGGGCGCCTCCTCGCCGCAGGAGATGGGCAAGGTCATGGGGCTCGTGATGCCCCACGTGAAGGGTCGCGCCGACGGAAAGCGGGTAAGCGCGGCGGTGAAGGAGATGCTCACCCCGCAGTGAGAGTCCAACTCGAGCTTCCGAACGAGGTCGCCGCCGAGCTCGCCGGTCCCGGCGACGCGGTGATGAAGACACTCGAGGAGCACCTCGACTGCGGGGTGTTCCTGCGCGGCAACGTGCTCACCCTGGACGGCGACGACAACGCGGTGAGGACGGCCCGTACGGTCGTGCGCGAGATGGACGACCTCGTGCGCCAGGGCCACGAGATCGCGCCGGGGACGATCGAGGCGATCGCGAGCGCGCTCGACCGCCACGAGAGTCCGAGCCGGATCCTCGAGGACGTCGTATGGCGCCACCGCGGCCTGCGCGTCGCGCCCAAGACGGTCAACCAGAAGCGCTACGTGGACGCGATCCGGCGCTCCACGATCACGGTCGGCGTGGGCCCGGCCGGCACCGGCAAGTCCTTCCTGGCCGTGGCGATGGCTGTCGCGGCGCTCTCGCGCCGCGAGGTGAACCGCATCGTGCTCACACGCCCGGCGGTCGAGGCGGGCGAGCGGCTCGGCTTCCTGCCCGGGGACATCGCCGCCAAGGTCGACCCCTACCTGCGGCCGCTCTTCGATGCCCTCTACGACATGCTCGAGCCCGAGAAGGTGAACCAGCACCTCGAGCGCGGCGTGATCGAGGTGGCGCCGCTCGCGTTCATGCGCGGCCGGACGTTGAATGACTCGTTCATCATCCTCGACGAGGCGCAGAACACGAGCCAGGAGCAGATCAAGATGTTCCTCACCCGGCTCGGCTTCAACTCCAAGATGGTCGTGACGGGCGACGTGACGCAGATCGACCTGCCAAAGGACCAGCGCTCCGGCCTCGTCGTGATCGGCGAC
>DASYMP010000027.1:0-3499 GCA_036009005.1 Thermoleophilaceae bacterium
GATGAACGTGAACGCCGAGTCGTAGCGCACCTGCTCCACCACGCCGAGCGTGTCCGCGAAGTCCTCCTCGGTCTCCCCCGGGAAGCCCACGATGATGTCGGTGGTGAGCGAGCAGTCCGGCACGAGCTCGCGGATCATCGCCACGCGGTCGAGGTAGCGCTCGCGGTTGTAGGTGCGTCGCATCGCCTTCAGGATCCGGCTCGAGCCCGACTGGAGCGGCAGGTGGATGTGCTCGCAGACGCTCGGCAGCTCGGCGTGGGCGGCGATCACGTCCTCGCGGATGTCCTTGGGGTGCGGGCTTGTGTAGCGGATGCGCTCCACACCGTCGATCGCGTCCAGCATCCCGAGCAGCTCGGCGAAGCTCGCCTTCGCGCCCTTCGGAAGGTCGCGCCCGTAGGAGCAGACGTTCTGCCCGAGCAGCGTCACCTCCCTGACCCCCTCGGCCGCCACGCGCTCCACCTCGGCCACGATCTCGGCCACCGGACGCGACACCTCGCGCCCACGTGTCGAGGGCACGATGCAGTAGGAGCAGCGGCAGTTGCAGCCGACCGAGATCTGCACCCAGGCCTGGTGCTCGCGCTCGCGCTTCATCGGCAGGTGGCCGGTGAAGCCCTCGAACTCGAAGAAGCCCTGGGCGGTGATGCTGTCGCTCGTGAGGAACTCGGCCAGCTTGTGCACCTGGCCTGGCCCGAACGCCACGTCCACGAACGGGAACATCGAGAAGACCTCGTCCTTCAGCGACTGCGACCAGCAGCCGCCGATCCCGATCACCCGCTCCGGGTCCTCCGCCTTCAGCCGCTTGGCCTCGCCGAGGTGCCCGGTGAGCCGGTTGTCCGCCTTCTCCCGGATCGAGCAGGTGTTGAACAGGATCAGGTCGGCGCCCTCGCGGTCCGGCGCCTCGCCGTATCCGAGCGACTCGAGCATGCCCTTCATGCGCTCCGAGTCGTGCTCGTTCATCTGGCACCCGAAGGTGGTCAGGTGGTACGTCTTCGACATCGCCGCCGAGGATAGACCGCGCTAGCGCGCGTAGTCGGTCGCTCGGCTCTCGCGGATCACCGTCACCTTGATCTGGCCGGGGTAGTCGAGCTCGCGCTCCACGTCGCGGGCGATCTGGTGCGACAGGAGCGTCGCATCGTCGTCGGTGATCTCCTCGGGGTGCACGATCACCCGTATCTCGCGGCCGGCGTGCATCGCGTAGACCTTGTCCACGCCGGTGTGCCGGCAGGCGATCTCCTCGAGCGAGTGCAGCCGCTTCACGTAGTGCTCGAGCGACTCGCCGCGCGCGCCCGGGCGGGCGCCCGAGAGCGCGTCGACGATCTGCACGATCACGGCCTCCACGGTCTGGGGCTCCACCTCGTTGTGGTGCGCCTCCATCGCGTGCGCCACGGCCTCGTCCTCCTTGTAGCGGCGCGCGAGCTCGCCGCCCACGAGCGCGTGCGGGCCCTCGTTCTCGTGCGAGACGGCCTTGCCGATGTCGTGGAGCAGCGCGGCGCGGGCGGCGCAGCGGGGGTCCGCGCCCAGCTCGGCGGCGAGCATCCCCGCGAGCCGGGCGCACTCGATCGAGTGGTGAAGCACGTTCTGCCCGTAGCTCGTGCGGAACTTCAGCCGGCCGAGGAGCTTCACGAGCTCCGGGTGCAGCGAGCCGACGTTCGCCTCGAACACGGCCTGCTCCCCCAGCTCGACCACGTGCTGGTCGATCTCGGACCGGGCCTGGTGGAAGGCCTCCTCGATGCGCGCCGGGTGGATGCGCCCGTCCTGGAGCAGCTTCTCGAGCGTGAGGCGGGCGATCTCGCGGCGCACGCCGTCGAACCCGGAGAGGAGCACGGCCCCGGGCGTGTCGTCGATGATGAAATCGATTCCGGTGAGCGTCTCGAGCGCGCGGATGTTGCGGCCCTCGCGGCCGATGATGCGGCCCTTCAGCTCGTCGGACTTCAGCTCGACCACGGACACCGTCGTCTCCACGGCGTGGCTCGATGCCACGCGCTGCATCACGGCGGCGAGGATGCTGCGCGAGCGGCGGTCGGCGTCACGGCGCGTCTCCTCCTCCACCTGCCTGATCACGCGCGCGCTGTCGTGGCGGAGCGTGTCCTCCAGCTCGCGCATCATCATCTGCTTCGCCTGCCCGGCGCTGAGGCCGGACACGCGCTCGAGCTCGCGCAGCTGGCGCGCCTTCTCGGTCTTCAGCTCCTCCCGGGTGTGGTCGAGGTTCCGGCGCCGGTCCTCGAGTGAGCGCTCGCGCTCGCCGAGCTCCTGGGCCTGGAGCTCCAGGGAACTCGCCTGCGCCCGCAGGCGCTCCTCGAGGCGCGCGATCTCGGTCCTGCGCGCCAGCAGCTCCTCCTCGAGCCCGTCGCGGTCCGCCGGCGCGATGGGCCGTGCCTCCGCGGCCGGATGCGGCCTCGAGGCCGACGCCGACGCGGGCTCCGCGGCGCCCGTCGCGGCCGGCGCTCCGGCACCCACGGCGCGCGGACGCTGGATCAGCATCACCACCGCCACCGCGACCGCCGCTGCGACCAGGGCCGCCAACACGATCTCCATGTCCGTCTCCTCACACGGCGCACGCGGGCGCCGGTCCGATCACTCAATTGGTTGAGCGGTACGGCATGGGGCTACGAGACCGCAGACGCCTACGGACCCTCCCGAGCACTCCTTCCGGGCTGGTCTCGTGTGGTTGTCAGGCTCACGTTCAAATGAGGCACAGAATCAGGCGATTTGCTCGTCTTTTGGTCTCGCGCCGGCACACCGGCCCGTACATGGAGAGTAACCCCGCGAGCCGGGGCTGGCAACCGGGTGGCGGCGAGCCTGCGGCTAGGCCGCGCGGCGGCGCTCGCGCTCCGCTCGCTCCCACGCCCTGATCGCGTCGTAGGCGATCTCGGGCGAGTAGCCGCGGCGCACCAGCATCTGCCAGGCGCGGTCGCGCTCGCGGTCGTCCGCGGGCGGCTCGGGAAAGCGCTGCTCCAGGAGGAGCAGCGCGGTGCGGAGCTCCGAGTCGCGGCTCTGGGTCGAGACCGCCTCGTCGATCAGCTGCGGCGCGATGCCGCGGCGGCGGAGGTCGCGAGCGATCCGGTCGCTCCCCCACTGCTCGAGCTCGCGCCTGTCCTCGGTGAACTGGCGGGCGTAGCGGGCGTCGTCGAGGAAGCCGGTCTCCTCGAGCTCGGCGACGGCATCCTCGATCGCCTCCGGCGGCACCTGCTTGCGTTCCAGCCGTGCGCGCAGCTCCGCCACGGTGAGGTCACGGCGGGCGACCGCCTTGTAGGCCAGGTCGATCGCCCGCTCGCTCTCGGTGCGTCTCACGGGCTTAGGCGGCCTGCTCCTCCGGCATGGCCTCGGCCGGGACCTCGGCTGCGACCTCGGTCTCGGCCTCGTCCGTGACCGGCGGCGGCTCCACGACCGCCAGCGGCGATGCCGGCTGGATCCCGAGCGCCTCGTAGATCTTGCCCTCGATCTCCTTGGCCACGTGCGGGTTCTCGCGCAGGTAGCCCTTCACGTTGTTGCGGCCCTG
>DASYMP010000028.1:0-5100 GCA_036009005.1 Thermoleophilaceae bacterium
CGAGCTCCTCCTTGTCCGGCGACTCTCCCATCGCGGCCGCGACCACGGGCGGGCCCGCGACGAACATCTGAGCGCGCTCGCGCACGATGACGCTGAAGTGCGAGGCCACGACACGCGCGGCGCCGAGGCCCGCCACGGGGCCGAGCGCAGCGGCCACCACCGGCACGCGCGAGAGGTTCTCCACCGTCAGGTCCCAGCCCGGAACGAACGGCACGTAGGTGAAGCCCATCGTCTCGAGCGACTTGACGCTGCCGCCGCCGCCCGTCCCGTCCACGAGCCGCACCAAGGGGATCCGGAAGTCGTGGGCGAGCCGCTCGGCCCAGACCATCTTCTGCCAGATGGCGGCGTCGGCCGCGCCGCCGCGCACGGTGAAGTCGTCGCCCTGCACAGCCGCCCGCCGACCGCCGATCCGCCCCTGCCCGACGACCATGTTCGCGGGCAGGAAGTCGACGAGCTCGCCGTCCTCGGAGTACTCGCCCTTGCCCGCGATGCCGCCGGTCTCGTGGAAGCTGCCGGAGTCGAACAGCCGGTCGATCCGCTCGCGCACCGTGAGCCGTCCGCTCGCGTGCTGACGCGCCACGCGCTCCTCGCCACCCATCCGCCTCGCGAGCTCCTCACGGCGGCGCAGCTCGTCGAGTTCCGGCTCCCAGGTCACGAAGGCGGGAGAATAGTGGCGTTATGCGACTGGGCGGACGAGGAGAGCGGGCTGCGCTGGTGGTCGGCGAGCGCACATATCTGCGCCGCGGGCGCGAGCGCGACGCCCCGGAGTTCGTGGAGCTGATGCAGGCGAGCTTCGAGCTCCACCAGCCGTGGTCGTTCCCGCCGACCGACCCGAGTGACTTCCGCGCCCTCGTCGATCGCTCCCGCAACGAGGACTTCGAGCTGCTGCTCCTGTGCCGCCGCGGCGACGACACGATTCTCGGTTTCTTCAATCTCAGCCAGATCTTCCGTGGCCCGTTCCTGAATGCCTACCTCGGCTACGCGGTGGGCCAGCCGCACGCCGGCCAGGGCTACATGGCGGAGGGCATCGAGCTGGTGCTGCGCCACGCGTTCGGGCCGATGGGACTGCACCGCCTCGAGGCGAACATCCAGCCGGCCAACGCAGCTTCGATCGCGCTGGCAAAGGGGGCCGGGTTCCGGCTCGAGGGGTTCTCTCCGCGCTACCTCAAGATCGACGGCCGCTGGCGCGACCACGAGCGCTGGGCGATCCTCGCCGAGGACCGCGCCGACGGCCGCCCTCAGTCGCGCACTCATCAGCCCGGCATGGGCCCAGAAATACGAAAGGGCCCGCCGTAGCGAGCCCCTTCGAAGCATAGGAACGACCCGGACTGCCGTGTTCTGTGGCCGGGACGGTTCGGACGCCGTCCCAGGAAGTCCTGTCGAAGGCCTTATCGGGTCCCATCTCCAGCTCCTTTAGCCCCTAATCCCATGTTGGCGCGTAGGCACAACCGTCGGCGGGTGAAGACATGGCGCCGACCGCTCCGTTTCCGTCACCAAAGCCCGGGTACCTCACAAGGACGCGACTGGGGAGGAGCGGAACATGGCGAGGAATCTCGCGCAGAACCTGAAGGACACCGCTGAGAAGCACGGCGACCGTACGGCCCTCAAGCTCGACGACGCCGAGGTGACCTACGAGCAGCTCGACGAGGCGAGCGCGCGCGCCGCAGCGCTGCTGAAGAGCAAGGGCCTCGAGCCCGGCGATCGCGTCGGGATCATGCTGCCGAACGTCCCGTACTTCGCGGTCGCCTACTACGGCGTGCTTCGCGCCGGCGGCGTCGTGGTGCCGATGAACGTGCTGCTCAAGGGGCGCGAGGTGAGCTTCTACCTGAAGGACCCCGAGGCGAAGCTGCTCTTCGCCTGGCACGACTTCGCCGAGGCCGCCGAGAAGGGCGCCGAGGAGGCGGATGCCGAGCTGATCAGCGTCGAGCCGGGCGAGTTCGAGAAGCTCCTCGCCGAGCACGAGCCGGACGACGAGATCGCCGAGCGCGAGGACGACGACACCGCGGTGATCCTCTACACGAGCGGTACCACAGGCACTCCGAAGGGCGCCGAGCTGACCCACGCGAACCTGTCGAAGAACGCCGAGGTGGCCGTTGGCCTCGCCGACGCGACCGAGGACGACGTGCTCCTCGGCGCGCTGCCGCTATTCCACTCGTTCGGCCAGACCTGCGGCCTGAACGCCAGCGTGAAGGCCGGGTCCACGCTCTCGATGATCCCGCGCTTCGACCCGGGCAAGGCGCTCGAGATCATCCAGCGCGACAAGGTCACCGTGTTCCAGGGCGTCCCGACCATGTACGTCGCGATGCTGAACCACGACGACCGTGACGACTACGACCTGTCCTGCCTGCGAGCGTGCATGTCCGGCGGTTCGGCGATGCCGGTCGAGGTGCTGAAGGGCTTCGAGGAGGCGTTCGGCTGCAAGGTGCTCGAGGGCTACGGCCTGAGCGAGACCTCGCCTGTCGCTTCCTTCAACCATCCGGACCGCGACCGCAAGCCCGGCTCCATCGGCACCCCGATCGAGGGCGTCGAGATGCGCGTGGTGGACGAGGACGGCAAGGAGGTCGACCAGGGCGAGGTCGGCGAGATCGCCATCAAGGGCCACAACGTGATGAAGGGCTACTGGCGCAAGGACGACGCCACCGAGGAGGCCATCAAGGACGGCTGGTTCCACACGGGCGACATGGGCAAGGTCGACGAGGACGGCTACTTCTTCATCGTCGATCGCAAGAAGGAGATGATCATCCGCGGCGGCTACAACGTCTACCCGCGGGAGATCGAGGAGGTCATGTACGAGCATCCCGCCGTGGCCGAGTGCGCCGTGATCGGGGTGCCCGACGACAACATGGGCGAGGAGGTCGGCGCCGCGGTCGCCTTGAAGAAGGGCGAGGACGTGAGCGAGGACGAGCTGCGCGACTACGTGAAGAACGAGGTCGCGGGGTACAAGTACCCGCGGAAGATCTGGTTCGTCGACGAGCTTCCGAAGGGGCCGACCGGGAAGATTCTGAAGAGAGAGATCGAGGTTCCGTCCGAAGTCGAGGCGTGAGATGGCACCCGCCTCCAAAACGCGGCGGAAGGGCCGGAACAGCAGCAATAACGGCGGGGGGCCGGAACGGAACGGCGGCTCCCCGGCTCGTGGGGCGGGCGGGCTCGACGCGATGCTCACCGACGCGTCGCTCGGCCCCGTCCGGCGCTGGTTCCCCGGCGTCGCCGCCGCGAAGGTGGGCGCGAAGATCGCGTCGCGGCCCGACCGGATCGCCAAGCGCGGGCTCGGCCTCACCGCCGAGCTGGCGAAGGTCGCGCTCGGCCGCTCCGACGTCGAGCCGCCCAAGGGCGACCGCCGCTTCAAGGATCCGGCCTGGCTCGGCAACCCGCTCTACAAGCGGCTCGGGCAGGCCTATCTCGCCACCGGCCGCGCCGTGGACGCCGCGATCTGCGAGGCGGACGCCGACTGGCGCAGCGAGCGGCGCGTCCGCTTCGCCGTCGACAACGTGCTCGACGCGATCGCGCCCACCAACTTCCCCGCAACCAACCCGGCGGTGCTGAAGGCCGCGCTCGACAGCGGCGGGCTCAATTTCGTCAACGGCGCGCGCCAGTTCGTCAAGGACATGGCCAAGCCGCCTCGGATCCCGTCGATGGTGGACCAGTCGAAGTTCGAGGTGGGCGAGAACATCGCCACCACGCCCGGCTCGGTCGTCTACCGCACGGACGTGTTCGAGCTGATCCAGTACGAGCCGCAGACGCCGAAGGTGCGCGAGACCCCGCTGCTCGTGACGCCGCCGATGATCAACAAGTACTACGTCACCGACCTGGCGAAGGACCGCAGCATGGTCGAGTACGCGGTCAAGCACGGCCAGCAGGTGTTCGCGATCTCGTGGCGCAACCCCGACGAGCGCCACGCCGACTGGTCGCTAGACACCTACGCGCAGGCCGTGGTGGAGGCGCTCGACACGGTCGAGGACATCACGGGCTCGCCGAGCACCCACACGCTCGGGCTGTGCGCCGGCGGCATCGTGCTCTCCGCGGTGGTCGCGCACCTCGCGGCCGAGGGCCAGGCCGACCGCGTCGCGGGCATCACCCTCGGCGTGTGCGTGCTCGACAACGAGCGCGCCGGCACCGCGGGTGCGTTCGTCGATCCCGGCACCGCGGCTCTCGCCACCCAGGACTCGGCGCGCAAGGGCTACCTCGACGGGCGCAACCTCGCCGGGGTGTTCGCCTGGCTGCGGCCGAACGACCTGATCTGGAACTACTGGGTCAACAACTACCTGCTCGGCAAGGAGCCGCCGGCGTTCGACGTCCTCTACTGGAACGCGGACACCACCAACATGCCCGCGGCGCTGCACCGCGACTTCATGCGCATCTCGATCGAGAACTCGCTGCCGGAGAAGGGCGGGGTCACGGTGCTCGGCACCCCGATCGACCTGGGCAGGATCGACATGGACTCGTACGTCGTGGCGGGGATCGCCGACCACATCACGCCGTGGCAGTCGAGCTACCGCACCACGCAGCTGCTCGGCTCCGATCCGCGCTTCGTGCTGTCCACGAGCGGGCACATCGCGGCGATGGTGAACCCGCCCGGCAACGAGAAGGCGAGCTACCAGGTGCACACCGAGAACCCGCCCACGGCCGAGCAGTGGCTCGAGGGCGCGGCGAAGCTGAAGGGCACCTGGTGGGACGACTGGATGGAGTGGCTCGGCGAGCGCTCGGGCGAGGAGAGGAAGGCGCCCGCCAAGCTCGGCGGCGGCGGTCACAAGCCGCTCGAGCCCGCGCCCGGCAAGTACGTCCTCGAGAAGACGTAGTGCCGCACACGCGCACCCGGCCCCGTCTCTGGTACCGCCGCAGCGGCAACGGCGACGGCGAGCCGCTCCTGCTGATCACCGGTTTCACGATCAGCGCTGCGGTCTTCGACCCGATCCTGCCGCTCTACGAGGACCGCTTCGAGTGCATCGTCTACGACCACCGCGCGTCGGGCCGGTCCGCCAAGCCGCTGAGGCTCACCTCGATGGCCGAGCTCGCGGGCGACGCCGTGCGCGTGCTCGACGAGCTGGGGATCGAGAGAGCGCACGTGTACGGGCTCTCGATGGGCGGGATGGTCGCGCAGGA
>DASYMP010000029.1:0-12275 GCA_036009005.1 Thermoleophilaceae bacterium
TCAGGAAGGGCCCTGTGAGGTTCACGGCGAGCGTCCGGTCCCAGGCGCCCTGCGAGTGCTCGTGCACCGGCACCCAGCCGTCGAGCTCGCCGATGCCGGCGCAGTTCACGAGGATGTCGATGCCGCCCAGCGCGCCGGCCGCCTCGTCGACCATCCGCGACACGTCGGCGGGGTCGGAGACGTCGCCGCGCACGGCGTGAGCCGTGCCGCCGGCGGCCTCGATCGCGGCGCGTGTCTCGTCGGTGCGCGCCTCGTCACGGCCGCAGGCCGCGACCGCCGCGCCCTCGCGCCCGAACGCGAGCGCGATGCCCTGCCCGATCCCGCTCGAGGCTCCGGTGACCACCGCACGTTTTCCCTGAAGCCGCTCCACGCCGCCTACTCTAACGATAAAGTAGGTCTCATGACAGCCCCCTCTTCGGCAGCCCAGACCGCTCTTCCCCAGACCGCCGACGTCGTCGTCGTGGGCGGCGGAACCGCCGGCGCGGCCGTCGCGGGGCTCCTCGCGGAGCTCACGAACGACCAGGTCGTGCTGCTCGAGGCGGGCCCCGACTACGGCCCGCGCGACAGCGGTCGCTGGCCCGAGGACCTGCTCGACGCGCGGCAGATGCCGATGTTCACGCACGACTGGGGCTACACCGGCGAGGTGCGCGGCCGCACCGTCCTGTTCAACCGCGCGCGGGTGCTGGGCGGGTGCTCGTCGCACAACGGGGTCGTGGTCGCGCACGGCGCCCGCTCGGACTACGACGGCTGGGCGGCCGCCGGCAATCCCGGCTGGTCGACGGACGAGCTGTGGCCGCTGTTCGAGTCCGCCTGGGAGCGGCTCAAGGTGAACCACGTCGGCCACGACGAGCTCACGCCGTTCCAGGACGCGGTCATGCGCTCGTCCGCGGCCGCCGGCTTCCCGATCGTCGACGACTTCAACGACCTCGACGAGAAGGTCGGGGTCGCGCCGTTCCCGACGAACCACGACGACGGCGTGCGCCGCAACTCCGCGTTCGCCTACGTCGACCCGGTGCGCGACAAGGGCAACCTGACCGTCGTGGGCGACGCGCAGGTGGAGCGCGTGCTGCTCGAGGGCAGCCGTGCCGTGGGCGTGGTCGCGCGCGTGGACGGGGAGCTCCGGGAGCTGCGAGCGCCGCGCGTCATCATCTCGGGCGGGGCGTACGGGTCGCCGGCGATCCTGCTGCGCTCGGGTATCGGGGCCTCGGCCCAGCTCGAGAGCGTCGGCGTCGAGCCGCTGCACGAACTGCCGGGCGTGGGCGAGAACCTCCACGACCAGCCGACGGTCGAGATGGACTACGCGGGCACGCCTGAGCTGGTGGAGGCGATGATCGAGTTCGCCGAGCGGCGCTGGCGCCCGGACGAGCAGGTGATCGTGAAGTACGCCTCGGCCGGTTACGGCGAGGGCTTCGACATGCACATCTATCCGTGGGGCGGGCCGTCGCTCACGGAGCCGGGCGCGTGGCGCTGGATGCTCGGCGTGGCCTGCCTGACGCCGCTGTCGCGCGGCAGCCTGCGCCTAACCGGCCCAGGCCTCGACGACAAGCCTCTGATCGACCACGCCTACCTCAGCGATCCGGGCGGCTACGACCTGGAGCGCCTGGTCGAGGGCGTCGTCCGGACGCGCGAGGTGGCGAGCCAGGCGCCGCTGTGCGACCTGCTCGGCGAGGAGATCTTCCCCGGGCCGTCGGTGGAGGGCGAGGCGGCGCTCCGGCAGTGCATCTCCGACACCACGGTCCACTACTACCACCCTGCGGGGAGCTGCAAGATGGGCCCGGCCGAGGACCCCGCGGCGGTCGTGGGCGCCGACGGCCAGGTGCACGGGATCGACGGCCTGTACGTGGCCGACGCGTCGATCATGCCGGCCGTGATGTCGGGCAACACGAACATGCCCACGACGGTGATCGGCGAGAAGCTCGCGCGTGGGCTGGCCGGGGTGTCCGGCGCTCAGCCGGCGAGCCCGCGCCAGGCGAGCGCGCCGCCGTCCACGAGGTAGGCCGCGCCGTTGACGAACGAGGCCGCGTCCGAGGCGAGGAAGCAGACCAGCTTCGCGACCTCGTCCGGGCGTCCGAGGCGCGGTTCGGGCTGGAGGTGCGCCCCGGCGAGCGAGCTGCGCAGCTCCTCGCCGACCGTCTCGATCTGATTCGCCACCATCGGCGTGTCGATCGTGCCGGGGCAGTAGCAGTTGCAGCGAATTCCGAAGGGAGCGAAATCGAGCGCGGCCGAGCGCGTGAGCATCGGGATGGCGCCCTTGCTCGCGCAGTAGCACGACTCGCCCTCGAAGGCGGCGAAGCTCGAGATCGACGCGCAGTTCACGATCGCGGCCGCGCTGGAGCGGCGCAGGTGCGGGAGCGCGTACTTGATGCAGAGCCAGGTGCCGCGCACATTCACGGCGAAGATGCGGTCCCAGGCCTCCTCGTCGAGCTCGTCGAGGCGAGTGCGGTCGCTCACCTGGGTGTCGACGATCGCGGCGTTGTTGTGGAGCACGTCGAGCCGCCCGAAGCGCTCGCCGGTCCAGTCCATCAGCGCTCGCACGTCCACGCTTTCGGACACGTCGCAGCGGCGCGCCTCGGCCACGCCGCCCTCGGCCTCCACGAGCGCCACTGTCTCGGCCGCGCCGTCCATGTCGATGTCCGACACGACGATCGCCTCCGCGCCCTGGCGCGTCATCTCGACCGCGGTGGCCCGGCCGATGCCGCTGCCCGCCCCGGTCACGAGGCAGACCTTGCCGTCGAGCCTCATTCCAGGATCTGGAGCAGCTCGGCCGTGATGCCGTCGGGGTCGCGGCAGTACACCCAGCGGATCCCGCTCTCGTGGTAGATCGGCTCGGAGAGGAACTCCACGCCCTCGGCGCTCAGCTCCTCGACGGCCTCGTCGATGTCCTCCACCTCGAGGCACACGTGCGCGGCCCCGATCCCGTTGTTGGGATGCGGCGCGGGTCCGGAGTCCGGCGTGACGTACTGGATCAGCTCGAGCCGGGCGCCCGGCCGCTCCATCATCGCGACGGTGAGCGCGGAGCCGGGCACGCCGGTGCCGCGCTCCACCTCCTCGCCCTCCTCGTCGATCCGCACCGTGACCTCGAAGCCGAGCAGCCGGTAGAAGGCGATCGAGCTCTCGAGGTCCGAGACGGTCAGGCCGGTGTGGTGAACGCCGGGCGAGCGCACGGTCAGCCCGCGTCCTTCAGGTCGTGCCAGGCGGCCTCGGTCGCGCTGAGCAGACGGTCCAGGTGCTCGTCGGTGTGCGCGTAGGAGAAGTGGCTCCGCTTCAGGTTCAGCGGCAGCTCGAACACACCGTGCTCCATCTGCGCGAGGCGCAGCTTGGTGAACAGCTCCTGGTCGTTGGCGAGCAGGTCCTCGTAGTCGCGGACCGGCCCGTCCATGAAGTAGGTCACGAAGACGGAGCCGAAGCCCGAGACGTGCGCCGGCTGGCCGAGCGACTCGAACAGCTGCGTCAGCCCCCTGCGCGCGCGCTCGCCCAGGTCGAAGACGTGCTCGTGCACCGGCTCGGAGACGAGCCGGTCGATCGTCGCGATCGCCGCCGCTACGCAGCCGGGATGGCCGTTGTAGGTGCCCGCGAAGAAGACCGGCCGGCCGGGCGTGGTGCTGAACTCGTCCATCAGGTCGGCGCGGCCGCCGATCGCGCCGATCGGGTAGCCGTTCCCCATGGCCTTGCCGAGCGTGGTGAGGTCCGGCGTCACGCCGCAGATCGACTGGTAGCCGCCGAGCGCGTGCCGGAAGCCGGTGATCACCTCGTCGAAGACGAGCACCGTGCCGTGGCGCGTGCACAGCTCGCGCAGCCCGGCGAGGAAGCCGTCGGCCGGGAGCACCGCGCCGATGTTGTGCGGGATCGGCTCCACGATCACCGCGGCCACGTCGCCGCCGGCGAGCACACGGCCCGCGGCCTCGAGGTCGTTGAACGGCACCACGCTGGTGGCCGCGACCGTCTCGGGCATCATCCCCGCCGACATCGGGTCCGGCGCGCCCACGCGGTCGGGGGCCGAGATCACATTCAGCGCGACCGCGTCGTGCCAGCCGTGGTAGCAGCCCTGGAACTTGAGGATCCGGGTGCGCCCCGTAGCCGCGCGCGCGAGCCGCAGCGCGTGGAAGGTCGCCTCACTGCCGGTCGACGTGACGAGCACCTTCTCGAGCGAGGGCACGTGCTCGACGAGCCGCTCGGCCAGCTCGATCTCGGGCGCGGAGACGCCCACGCCCATGTTGTCGACCTCCTGGAGCGCGCGTGCGACGGCGGCGTCCACCTCCGCGTCGTTGTGACCGAGGAGCGGCGGTCCGAAGGCCGAGTGGAAGTCCACGTAGGTGCGGCCGTTGCCGTCCGTGAAGGTGGCGCCCTCGGTACGCGCGATGATCAGGTCCTCGAGCCCCGGAACCTGGCGTTGACCGCTGTTGACGCCGCCTGGGAGGACGGCGCGGGCGCGGTCGGACAGCGACGACGACGCGGTGAGTGCCATTTGCTTACTATAACGATCAATCTCACGTTGTGTTGTTCAACAACGCACCATCCGAAAGGTTGACGGGTAGGTCAGTCCTCGGTTAGGCTCCCGCAGCAATGGGCCCGCTGACCTCAGGCGACGCGTTGGACGGCCTCGAGATCCGCCGCGCGAGCACGTCGGACCAGGTGGCGGACGCCGTCCGCACCATGATCCTCCGCGGTCAGCTCCCGCCCGGCACGCAGCTTCGCGAGGTACCGCTCGCCGAGTCGATAGGCATCTCGCGCAACACGGTCCGCGAGGCCGTGCGCGTGCTCGCGCGCCAGGGCCTCGTGACCCACTCGATGCACCGCGGGGCCGTCGTGACGCGGCTGACCGAGCACGACGTCGTGGACCTGATCCGCGCGAGGCGGACGCTCGAGTCGCAGGCGATCGAGGCCGCCGGCAACGCCGCGCCCGACGAGCTGCGCGCCCTCGACGAGATCATCCTGGAGCTGGAGCGCGCGGCCACCGACGGCGATTGGGACCGCATGGTCGACGCGGACTGGTCGTTCCACCGCCGGCTGGTGTCCTTCCTCGGGAGCCCCCGCCTCGACCGCTTCTTCGAAACGATCCAGGCCGAGATGAGGCTCTGCCTCTCGATCCTCGACCGTGAGGACGACGACCCGGACGAGCTCGTGGACGAGCATCGCGAGCTTCGCGACCTGATCGCGAACCGGGCGACGGAGCGCTGCATCGCGCGCCTCGGAGAGCACCTTGACGACGCCGAGCTTCGGCTCCGGCTGATAGCCCGGAGCTGGGAGGAGCAGACGAAGCAGTGACACGCCTTTTCTTCTGTACAGACATCCACGGATCCGAGATCTGCTTCAGGAAGTTCCTCAGCGCCGGCAAGGTCTACGAGGCCGAGACCGTGATCATGGGCGGCGACTGCACCGGGAAGATGGTCATCCCGATCATCCACGACGGCAACGGGACCTACCGCTGCAAGTGGAGCGGCGGCGACCTCGAGCTCACGAAGCCGGACGAGGTCGCGGAGCTCGAGACGCAGATCAAGAACAACGGGCTCTACCCGGTCGTCATGAGCCCCGAGGAGCAGCAGGCGCTGCGCGCCGACCCGGACCGGGTCCACGAGCTCTTCCAGGACGTCATGGAGACCACGCTGCGCGGCTGGCTCGAGCTAGCCAAGGAGCGGCTCGGGGAATCCGGCCTGCGCGTGCTCTTCACACCCGGCAACGACGACGAGTTCCGGGTGGACGACATCCTGGCCGAGTCGAGCTTCGTGGAGGCCGTGGAGGGCAGGATCACGACGATCGGCGACAGGCACGAGATGATGAGCCTCGGCTGGTCCAACGAGACCCCGTGGGACACCCCGCGCGAGTGTCCCGAGGACCGGCTCGCCGAGAAGATCGCGAAGCTCGCCGACCAGATCGGCGACATGGAGAACGCGATCTTCAACATCCACGTGCCGCCCTACGGCACCGGGCTCGACAACGCGCCCGAGCTCGAGGACGCGATGACCGTGAAGCGCGGCGGCTCGATCCTCAAGCCCGTGGGCAGCACCGCGGTGCGCGAGGCGATCCTCGAGTACCAGCCGCTGCTCAGCCTGCACGGCCACATACATGAGTCGCGCGGGATGCAGAAGCTCGGGCGCACCATGGCCATCAATCCGGGCAGCTCTTACTCCGACTGGACCCTGCAGGGCGTGATCGTCGATCTCGATGACGGCGAAGTCACGCGTTACGTACCGACAACCGGCTGAAGACGAGGAGCGATCGCGTGAGCGTGACCGAGGGAACGTATGAGATGTTCGTGGGCGGGCAGAACGTGGCCGCCGCCGAGGGCGAGACCGAGGCGGTGATCAACCCGGCCACCGGCGAGACGATCGCCGAGGTGGCGAAGGGCTCGTCGCGCGACGTGGACGTGGCCGTCGAGGCCGCCGAGCGCGCCTTCGAGGCCTGGGCCGCCACGCCGCCGAACGAGCGGGCGCGTGCGCTGCTGAAGCTGGCCGACCGCGTGGAGGAGCATGCCGAGGAGCTCGCGCAGCTCGAGTCGAACAACGTCGGCAAGCCGATCGCGGCCGCGCGCGAGGAGATCCCCTTCGCCGCGGACCACATGCGCTTCTTCGCGGGCGCCGCGCGCACGATGGAAGGACGCGCCGCCGGCGAGTACGCCGAGGGCTACACGAGCATCATCCGGCGCGATCCGCTCGGCGTGGTCGGCTCCGTCGCGCCCTGGAACTTCCCGCTGCTGATGGCCACCTGGAAGATCGGGCCGGCGCTGATGACCGGCAACACGCTGGTGCTGAAGCCCTCGGAGCAGACGCCGCTCACGACGCTTCGCCTGGCCGACCTCGCCGCCGACCTCTTCCCGGAGGGCGTGTTCAACGTCATCACGGGCCACGGCGAGGACGTGGGCGCTGCGCTCGTGAGCCACCCGCGCGTGCGGATGTCGTCGCTGACCGGCGACGTGCACACCGGCAAGGAGGTCATGAAGGCCGCCTCGGGCAACCTCAAGAAGATCCACCTCGAGCTCGGCGGCAAGGCGCCGGTGATCATCTACGACGATGCCGACATCGAGCTGGTGGTCGACCGTCTGCGCGAGGGCGGCTTCTCGAACTCGGGGCAGGACTGCATGGCCTCGTCGCGCGTGTACGCCTCGGAGGCGATCCACGACGACCTGCTCTCGGCGCTCGTGCCGGCGATCGAGTCGATCAACATGGGCGACCCGCAGAGCGAGGACACCGAGATGGGACCGGTGATCTCCGAGCGCCAGCAGCAGCGCGTGAAGGGCTTCGTGGACCGCGCGCTCGAGAACGGCCACGCGGAGCTGGCCACGGGAGGCGACGCGGGCGGGCCCGGCTTCTTCTACAAGCCGACCATCGTCGTGGGCGCTCAGCAGAACGACGAGATCGTCAAGAACGAGGTGTTCGGGCCGGTCGTCTCGGTCACGCGCTTCGGGTCGGACGACGACATCCTCCGCTGGGCCAACGACGTCGAGTACGGCCTCGCCGCCTCGGTGTTCACGAAGGACGTGGGCCGCGCGCTCAACGCCGCGCGCGTGCTCCAGTTCGGAACGGTCTGGATCAACGACCACATGCCGATCGTGGCCGAGATGCCGCACGGCGGCTTCAAGCAGTCCGGCCAGGGCAAGGACATGTCGGTCTACTCGCTCGAGGAGTACACCGAGATCAAGCATGTGATGGTGCGCCTTAGCAATGGCTGAGGGCCAGCCCCACGAGGACCCGCTCGCCGAGGCGCGGCGCGTTGTCGACGCGGCCACGGCGGCGGGGTTGGCCGTCCGGGCGACCGGCGGTGTCGGCATCGCGCTCGTGTGCGAGAGCGCGTGCCGTCCGCCGCTTGCACGTCCCTACCAGGACATCGACTTCATGGCCGACGCCCATGACGCGGGCGCGATCGCGCGCCTGTTCATGGAGCTGGGCTACGAGCCGGAGGAGGAGTTCAACGTCCTGCACGGGCAGCGCCGGCTGTTCTTCCTCGAGCGCGAGCACCACCGGCAGGCCGATGTCTTCCTCGACGCGATCGAGATGTGCCACCGCCTCGACGTGAGCAATCGGCTCCGGGTCCACGACCAATCGCTCGCGCCCGCCGACCTGCTGCTGTCGAAGCTCCAGGTCGTGGAGACGAACGACAAGGACTACCGCGACGCGATCGCGGTCCTGGCGGACCACGAGCTCACCGCGGACGACACCGGCATCAGCATCAATCGCGTGAACGAGCTCTGCGCGACCGACTGGGGCTGGTGGCGCACGGTGACGATGGTGGCCGAGCGCACGCACAAGGTGGCGCGCGAGCTCTGCCAGGGCGAGGACGGCAAGGCGCTCGAGCACGTGCCGGATCGCATCCGCCACCTGCTCGCCGAGATCGAGCGCGCGCCGAAGTCGCGGAAGTGGAAGATGCGGGCGCGCGTGGGCGAGCGGGTGCGCTGGCACGAGGACCCAGAGGACATCGACCACAGCTGATGGACTCGCCGGTCCCCGTCCAAGCGGCCACCAGGTACGCACGCTCGCGCTCGCAGATGGAGCGCGCCGGCCGCACGCTTGCGGGCGGCGTCGCCACCGCGATGCGCGCGGCCCAGCGCCCGGTCCCGCTCGTGATCGACCACGGCCATGGGAGCCGGCTCGTGGACGTGGACGGCAACGAGTACGTGGACTACGTGCTCGGGTTCGGCCCGATGCTCCTGGGGCACAGCCCGCAGCCCGTGATCGACGCGGTGACCGCCCAGCTCGGGCGCGGCTTCACGTTCGGCGCTCAGCACCGGCTCGAGGCGGAGCTGGCCGAACGGATGGTCGAGGCGGTGCCGTGCGCCGAGCTCGTGGTGTTCTCCACGACGGGCAGCGAGGCGGTTCACGCGGCGCTGCGGATCGCTCGCGCGGCCACCGGCAGGTCCAAGATCGTGAAGTTCGAGGGGCACTACCACGGCTGGCTCGACCCCGTGCACGTGGCCACCCCCGGGGTGGCCGCGGCGGCGCCCGAGAGCGACGCGCCGATACCCGCGCTGGCGGGCACGGGCGGGCAGTCGCCCGCGGACGGCGTGCTCGTGGCGCGCTGGAACGACCTCGAGGCGCTGGAGCGAGTGCTCGCGGCGCACGGCGCCGAGGTCGCGGCGGTGATCATGGAGCCGGTGGCCAGCAACGGCGGCCTGATACCCCCGGCCGACGGCTACCTCGAGGGCGCGCGCAGGCTCACCGAGCGGTGCGGAGCGCTCCTGATCTTCGACGAGGTGGTCACCGGCTTCCGGCTCGCGCTCGGCGGCGCGCAGGAGCGCTACGGCGTCACGCCCGACCTCGCCACCTACGGAAAGGCGATCGCGGCGGGGATGCCGGTGGCCGCCGTGGCGGGCCGGCGCGAGGTCATGCAGGTCGTGGCCGATGGGCGCGTGCGCCACGTCGGCACCTTCAACTGCGCGCCCGTCGGCGCCGCGGCCGCCGTGGCGGCGCTGGACGTCTACCGCGCCGGCGCGCCGGGCCTGTACGAGCGCCTCGAGCGGGTGGCGGCCGGACTCGCCGCCGGGCTGCTCGATGCCGCGAGCGCGGCCGGTGTGCCTCTCCGCGTGCACCAGGTCGGCCCGCTCCTCCAGACCTTCATCGCCGATCCGGATATCCCGATCACGAGCTACTCGGACACCGCACGCGCGGACGCCGAGGGCTTCGCCGTGTTCGCCGAGCTCATGCTCGAGCGCGGCGTGAACGTGCTCCCGCGCGGCTGGTGGTTCATCTCGACCGAGCACACCGACGAGGACGTGGAGCTCACCCTCGCGGCGGCGCGCGACTCCTTTGCAGAGCTATCCATCCAGCGAAAGGCGGTGGCGCCGTGAGTGCCGAAGGCGAGTACGCGATCAACCTCATCCCCGTGCGGGCAGGCCAGGCGGAGGCGTTCCAGCGCTTCTCCGCGGAGCTCGACCAGCCGACGCTGCTGGCGCAGGACGTGGTGCTCGGCATCGACGCGTACGCGGTCACGCGCCGTGACGAGGGCGCGCCGTCCGTCGACATCGTCGAGGTGATGCATGTGCGCAACTGGGACGAGTGGGTCGACGTGCGCGACAACTCCGACGCGCTCAAGCCCGTGACCGCCGGCTTCGAGAAGCTCGCGGACCCGAACATGGTCCGGACGCTCTTCGGCGTGCGGATCGACCCCAGGTAGTCGTATGGCGAGCGCCTACGACGTCGCGATCATCGGCGCGGGCCACAACGGGCTCGTGGCCGCGAACTACCTCGCGCGCGCAGGGCGCAGCGTGGTGGTGCTGGAGGCCCGCGACGTGGTCGGCGGGGCGTGCGTCACCGAGGAGCTGATCCCGGGCTCGCGCTGGTCGTCGTGCGCGTTCATCGCGGGCCTGATGAGGCCGGAGATCATCTCCGAGCTCGAGCTCTCGCGCTTCGGGCTCGAGATGTACCAGTCCGACGTCCTCAGCTACAGCCTCTTCCGCGACGGCAGCCACCTGTTCTTCTGGAAGGAGGTCGACCGCACGCTGCGTGAGATCGAGCGCCACAGCCGCCGCGACGCGCAGCGCTTCGTCGAGTTCGGGGTGCGGCTCAAGCGCTTCGCTCAGATCGCGACGCCCTGGCTGCTCCAGCCGGCGCCCGCGCGCTCGGACGTGCTGCGGGCGTTCGAGGAGGCCGGCGAGGAGGAGCTCTTCAACGAGTTCGTCCTGCTCTCGGCGCGCGACCTGCTCGACCGCTACTTCGAGTCGGAGCACGTCAAGGGGATGCTCACCTTCTTCGGGATGGTCTCGATCTGGGGTGGGCCGTCCACCCCGGGTACGGCATACGTGTACGGCCACCACGCCTGGGGCGAGTTCAACGGCCACTTCGGCCAGTTCGGGTTCGTGCGCGGTGGCATGGGCGGGATCACGCAGGCGCTCGCCAACGGCGCCACGTTCCACGGCGTGGATGTACGCACCGAGGCCCCGGTGGCGCGCGTGCTCGTGGAGGGCGGCCGCGCGGCGGGCGTCGTCCTCGAGTCGGGCGACGAGATCCGCGCGACCACGGTGGTCTCGAACGCGGATCCGAAGCGCTCGCTGCTGCGGCTCGTGGAGGCGTCCGAGCTCGACCCCGACTTCCGCAGCTCGGTTGAGGGGATCGACCAGCGCGGCTCGATGGCGCGGATCCACCTGCTGGTGGACGAGCTGCCGCACTACATCGGCCGCGAGCCCGGCGAGGGTCCGCAGCACCGCGGACACCAGCTGCTCGGTGCGTCCGTCGAGAACTTCGAGGCCGCCTGGGAGGCGCAGCGCCGCGGCGCCTTCCCGGACAGCTGGGTGATCGAGGCCGTGATCCAGTCGACGACCGACCCGACGCTCGCGCCCGAGGGCAAGCACACGCTCACGCTCGGGGTGCAGCAGCTGCCCTACGAGCTGGCCGGCACGACCTGGAACGACGTGCGCGAGAGCTGGGCCGACAGCGTCGTCGACGACCTGTGCGAGTACGCCCCCAACCTGCGCGAGCACATCCTCGACCGCGCGACCATCACGCCGCAGGACCTCGAGACCGACTACCTGATCACGGGCGGGAACATCTTCCACGGGCAGATGTACCTCGACCAGCTCTTCAGCGCGCGGCCCACGCCGGCGCTGTCCTCGTACGAGACGCCGATCAAGGGCTACTACCTCTGCGGCGCCGGCACGCACCCGGGCGGCGGGGTCATGGGAGCGTCGGGCCACAACGCCGCGAAGGCGATCCTCGGCGAGGCCGCCCCGGCGCGAACCCGCCCCCGCGGCCGCTCCTCCAAGGGCCTGATCGACCGCGTGATGGACACCGCCCCCGGCCGCCGAGCCGGCTACGAGGTGGCCCGCCGCCGCATCTTCCGCCCACTGGCACGGCTGGCAACGAGGCGCTCGAAGCGCTGAGGGGCGGACGCGCGGCTGCCCCACCCGCGCTCCCCCGCCCGGCTGCGCTCCGCACGCCCGGCTGCGCACGCCCGGCCGCGCTCCCCCCGCCCGGCTGCGCCGCCCGGCTGCACTCCCCCGCCCGGCTCCCCCCGCCCGGCTGCGCCGCCGGCGTACGGCAGCATTGAGGGAGGCTCCGCCTCGCGGTCCCGCCCGCCGCCCCTCACCCCGCCGCCCCGGGGCAGGTGGATGACAAACGTTGCGGATTCCGCCACGTTTGTCATCCAGTGCTTGACCGGTGGTCTTATTTATCGTTATATATGGCTTGATGAGTGCCTTTGGAGAGGAGCCGGGCCGCGCGGAGGCGGGCCGCGCGGAGGAGTCGGGGCGGGGTGAGTCCGTTCGTGCTGTCGTTACCGGGGCGTCGTCGGGGATTGGGCTCGCGGTGGCCGAGCGGCTTGTTGCGCGCGGGGGGCGGGTGGCTCTCTGG
>DASYMP010000030.1:0-1631 GCA_036009005.1 Thermoleophilaceae bacterium
TGGTGGCCTGCCTGGTGGTCGCCGTGGGCCTGCTGGTGGTGCTGCTGGTGGACGTGGCGCTCGACGGCGCCGGCGCGCTCAGCTTCGACTTCATCAACAACTTCACCTCCATCAGCGCTGACAAGGCGGGCATCCAGGCCGCGCTGTGGGGAACGGTCTGGCTCATGGGCGTGTGCGCCCTCTTCATCGTCCCGGTGGGCGTGGCCACCGCGATCTACCTCGAGGAGTACGCGGACGACACCCGCTGGTGGAACCGCCTGATCGAGCTGAACGTGCAGAACCTCGCCGCGGTGCCCTCGATCGTCTACGGCATCCTCGGGCTCGCGTTCCTCGTGCGCGGGCCGCTCAGCCTCGGCAACGTGGTGCTGTCCGGCGGGCTCACCCTGGGCCTGCTCGTGCTGCCGATGGTGATCATCGCGAGCCGCGAGGCGCTGCGCGCGGTGCCGTCGTCGATCCGGGAGGGCTCGATGGCGCTCGGCGCGACCCAGTGGCAGACGATCTGGCGGCAGGTGCTCCCCGCGGCGGTCCCCGGGATCGCGACCGGGGTGATCCTCGCGCTGTCGCGCGCGATCGGGGAGACGGCGCCGCTGATCGTCGTCGGCGCGGTCGCCGTGATCGCCTTCAACCCGACGGGCCTCGACTCTCAGTTCACGGCGATGCCCATCCAGATCTTCGAATGGATCTCGCGCGCGTCCAACGACGTCAACGACTACAGGCCGCTCGCGGCGGCGGGAATTCTGGTGCTCATATGCCTCCTACTGGCGATGAACGGAGTGGCGATTTGGTTACGCAATCGGTACGAGCAGAGGTGGTAGCCGCGACGGCCGCCAGGGAGCGGCCGCGCGCCGCGCGCGAGCCGATCTTCCAGCTCGACGAGGTGACGGTCGCCTACGGCGACAAGACGGCCGTGCGCGACGTGCGCTTCGACATCGCGCGCAACGAGATCACGGCGCTGATCGGCCCGTCGGGCTGCGGCAAGTCGACCCTGATTCGCTGCCTCAACCGCATGAACGACCTGATCCCGAGCGCGCGCGTCTCCGGAAAGGTGCTCTACCACGGCCAGGACCTCTACGCGTCCGAGGTGGACGCGGTGGAGGTGCGCAAGCGGATCGGCATGGTCTTCCAGAAGCCGAACCCGTTCCCGAAGTCGATCTACGACAACGTCGCGTTCGGCCCGCGCGTGCTCGGCATCAAGGGCGACATGGACGAGCTCGTGGAGCGGGCGCTGCGGAGCGCCGCGGTCTGGGACGAGACGAAGGACCGCCTCAAGTCGAACGCGTTCGGGATGTCGGGTGGCCAGCAGCAGCGGCTGTGCATCGCGCGTGCGCTCGCGGTGGAGCCCGACGTGATCCTGATGGACGAGCCCTGCTCGGCGCTCGACCCGATCTCCACCGGGAAGATCGAGGAGCTCATGCTCCAGCTGCGCGAGAACTACTCGATCGTGATCGTGACCCACAACATGCAGCAGGCCGCGCGCGTGTCGGACCGGACCGCGTTCTTCACGGTCCAGCTCGACGAGGACACCGGTCACCGGACCGGGCGCATGGTCGAGTTCGACGAGACCCAGAAGATCTTCACCAACCCGTCCGACGAGCGCACGGAGGCCTACGTCACCGGCAAGGTGGGCTGAT
>DASYMP010000031.1:0-24000 GCA_036009005.1 Thermoleophilaceae bacterium
CGTGTACGGGTTCAGCCGCTCGCCCGTCGAGGAGCGTGGCAGCAGCTGTAGGAAGACCTCCATGTCGCGCCAGCTCGGGATCACCTTCTCGATCCCCATCACGGTCACGAGCACCTCGGGCAGGGTCGTGCACATCCGGCCGTTGCCCTCGGACTCGAAGACGCAGACGCTGCCGGTCTCCGCCACCGCGAAGTTCGCCCCGCTCACCCCCATCCGCGCCGACAGGAACTTCGCGCGCAGGTGGAGGCGCGCAGCCTCCGCCAGCGCGGCCGGCTCGTCGGTGAGGTCGGCCAGCCCGAGCTCGCGGCGGAAGATGTCCCTGATCTCGGCGCGGTTTCGGTGGATCGCCGGGACGAGGATGTGCGAGGGGAAGTCGTCGTCCAGCTGGATGATCAGCTCGGCGAGATCGGTCTCGACCGCGTGGATCCCGTCCGCGGCGAGCCGCTCGTTCAACCCGATCTCGTCGGTCGCGATCGACTTGACCTTCACCACCTCGTCCACCTCGTGCGCATGCGCCACCGCGGCCACGATCGAGCACGCCTCCTCGGCGTCGCGCGCCCAGTGGACCACCCCGCCCGCCGCGACCACGGCCGACTCGAGCGCCGTGAGCTGGCCGACGAGGTCGAGCAGCGAGCGGTCCTTGATCGCGGCGCCCGAGCGCCGCAGCTCCTCCCAGTCGGGCAGCTCGTCGACGACGCGTCCGCGCTTGTCGCGGATCGTCGCCGTGGCCCTCGCGAGGTTCGTGCGCAGCTGGCTGTCCGCAAGCGCGGTGCGCGCCGCGGCGGGAAAGCCCTTCACGGCCACGGGTCCTCCTCGGTCGAGGCGAGGATCTCCGCCAGATGCACCGTGCGTACGCCGGCGCGCCCGCGCGTGAGCCCGCCGCCGATGTGCATGAGGCAGGACGAGTCGACCGCGCAGAGCACCTCGGCCTGCGTATCGAGGACGTCGCGCACCTTGTCCGAGAGCATCGCCGTGGAGACGTCCGCGTTCTTCACCGCGAAGGTCCCGCCGAAGCCGCAGCACTCGAGCGCGTCGGGCAGCTCGACGAGCTCGATGCCGCGCACGGACGCGAGCAACCGCTGCGGGCGGTCGCCGACCCGCAGCATCCGCAGCGAATGGCAGGTCGGGTGGTAGGTCACCCGGTGCGGGTAGTACGCGCCCACGTCGTCCACGCCCAGCACGTCGACCAGGAACTCGGACAGCTCGTACACCGGCGGGCCGTCCTCGCCGAGCTGCTCGCGCACCATCCCGGCGCACGACGCCGAGGGCGTCACCATCGCCTCATAGCCCTCGAACACGGCGCCGAGGCGCCGCACGAGCGCGAGCCCCTCGTCCGCGAAGCCGCTGTTCATGTGCATCTGGCCGCAGCAGGTCTGCTCCTCCGGGAACTCGACATCGACCCCGAGCCGTTCGAGCACGCGAACCACCGCTTGCCCCGTGGACGGGAACAGCGTGTCCCCGAGGCAGGTGACGAAGAGGCCGATGCGCACCGTTCGGCAGTTTCCCCTATCGGCCGTATGGGCAATCCGAGCACACCTACCGAGGGAGGAGCACGGTGTACACCCAGGACTTCAATCCGGTTTCGGATTCGCTCGGACTCACGGCGATCTTCGCCGTCCTGCCAATCGTGACGCTGTTCGTGCTGCTGGGCGGCCTCAAGATGAAGGCGCAGTGGGCGGCGCTGATCTCGCTGGGCGTGGCGATGGCGGTCGCGCTGATCGTCTATGGCATGCCCGTCGGCCAGACGCTGCTGTCCGCGAGCGAGGGTGCCGTGTTCGGCTTCTTCCCGATCATGTGGATCGTGATCATGGCGCTCTGGGTCTACAACATGACCGTGGAGACCGGCCACTTCGCCGTGCTCCGCAGGTCCTTCGGTTCGATCTCCGAGGACCAGCGCGTCCAGGCGGTCATCGTCGCGTTCTGCTTCGGCGCCCTGATGGAAGCGCTCGCCGGGTTCGGGACGCCCGTCGCGATCAGCTCGGTGATGCTGATCGGGCTCGGCTTCCGGCCGATCAAGGCTGCGTCGGTCGCGCTCGTGGCGAACACCGCGCCGGTGGCCTTCGGAGCGATCGCGATTCCGATCGTGACACTGTCCGAGATCACCGGCCTCGACAAGGGCGACCTCGGCGCCATGGTCGGACGCCAGACCCCGTTCCTGGCGCTGATAGTGCCGCTGGTGCTGATCGCCATGGTTGACGGTGCGCGCGGGATCAGGCAGACGTGGCCCGTGGCGGTCGTCGGCGGCCTCGCGTTCGCGATCGGCCAGTTCGCGTGCTCGAACTACATCTCGGTGGAGGTCACCGACATCGTCGCCGCGCTCTTCTCGACGGCGTGCATCGTCGGACTGCTGCGCGTGTGGACGCCCGGGGAGCCGCTCGTGGCCGACGACTCCGGCGGCACCGGCCGCCTCAACCGCCCCGCCGTGGCGGGCGCGTCCGTGCACGACCCCGCGCTCGAGCAGGAGATCGCTCGCAGGGACGGCACCCGCAGGGACCGCGCCGGCGACGTCCTGCGCGCCTACGCGCCCTACCTGATCATCATCGCCGTGCTCTCGATCGCGCAGATCCCGGCGGTCAAGGAAGCGCTCGGTAAGGCGCCCTGGACCACCACCTTCGACTGGCCCGGGCTCGACGTGCGCACCGCCACCGGCGATGCGATCAGCAGCCAGACGTTCAACTTCAACTGGCTGCCCGCGGCGGGCACGCTCCTGTTGATCTCGGGCCTGCTCACCATGGCCGTGATCAGGGTCGCTCCCGGACGCGCCGTGCGCGTGCTCGCGACGACCGTCGAGCAGCTCAAGTGGGCGATCGTGACGGTGATGGCCGTGCTCGCTCTCGCGTACGTGATGAACCAGTCCGGCCAGACCGTGACGCTTGGGCTGTGGGCGGCGGGCGCGGGCTCGTTCTTCGCGTTCCTCTCCCCCGCGATCGGCTGGCTGGGAGTTTCGGTCACGGGCTCGGACACATCCTCGAACGCCCTGTTCGGGGCGCTCCAGGTGACCGCCGCGAAGGACGCCGGTCTCTCTCAGAACCTGCTCGCAGCGGCGAACAGCTCCGGCGGCGTGCTCGGCAAGATGATCTCGCCGCAGAACCTGGCAATCGGGGCGGCGGCGGTGGGCATGGCCGGCCAAGAGGGCGACCTCTTCCGTAAGGTGGTGGGCTGGAGCCTCCTGCTCATCCTCGTGATGTGCGTGCTCGTGTACCTGCAATCGACGGCGGTATTGGACTGGATGGTCGTGAAGTGACGAATGGCTCGCTCCTCGAGCGGCTGAAGGGCATAGTCGGGAGCGAGCACGTCGTCACACACGAGAGGCAGCTCGCCACCTACGAATCCGACGGGCTGCTGCAGTACGCCGCGACCCCCGGGGCGGTGGTGCTTCCGGGAACGTCCGAGCAGGTGGCCGAGGTCGTGCGCGCCTGCCACGAGGCCGAGGTGCCGTGGGTGGCCCGCGGCGCCGGGTCCGGCCTCTCCGGCGGCGCGCTCCCGGTCGAGGACGGGATGCTGATCGTGCTCTCGCGGCTCCGGCGGATCCTCGAGGTCGACGTGCCGAACGGGCGCGTGCTCGTCGAGCCGGGCGTCACGAACATCGCGGTGTCGGAGGCGGTGGCGCCCACGCACTTCTTCCCCCCGGACCCCTCGAGCCAGATCGTGTGCACGATCGGCGGCAACGTGGCCGAGAACTCGGGTGGGGCGCACTGCTTCAAGTACGGCTTCACGACGAACTACGTGACCGGCCTCGACGTCGTGCTTCCCGACGGGACCGAGGTGTCGCTCGGAGGGCCGGAGCTCGACCACCCGGGCTACGACCTGATCGGCGCGTTCGTGGGCTCGGAGGGCACGCTCGGCATCGCGACCCGGATCTGGCTGCGCGTGATCCCGAAGCCCGAGGCCGTGAGGACGCTGGTGGCGTTCTTCGGATCGACGATCGAGGCGGGGGAGGTCGTCTCGAAGATCGTCTCCGAGGGCATCGTGCCGGGCGCGATCGAGATGATGGACAACCTCTCGGTCCGAGCCGCCGAGGGGGCGACGAAGGCGGGCTTTCCGGTCGACACCGGCGCGGCGCTGATCGTCGAGCTCGACGGCTCGGAGGCGGAGTGCGAGGCGCGCTTCGAGCACGTCATCGAGATGTGCAGCGATGCCGACAGCGTGCGCGTGGCGCAGGACGAGGCCGAGCGCCAGCTGATCTGGCGCGCGCGCAAGGCGGCGTTCGCCGCGATGGGACGGATCGCGCCCAACTACTACGTGCAGGACTCGGTGATCCCGCGCACGCGCCTCGCCGAGGTGCTCGGGGAGATCGAGGGGCTGGCGGCCAGCCACGAGCTCCAGGTGGCGAACGTCTTCCACGCCGGCGACGGCAACCTCCACCCGCTCGTCTGTTACGACGGCGCCGTGCCGGGCGAGGCCGAGCGCGCCGAGGAGCTGGCCGGGCTGATCGTGAAGGTGTGCGTGGACGCCGGCGGGTCGATCACCGGCGAGCACGGCGTGGGCGTCGACAAGAAGCGCTACATGCCCGCGATGTTCGACGAGCCCGACCTCGCCACGCTCCAGCGCCTCCGCTGCGCGTTCGACCCGGACGGCCGCGCCAACCCCGGCAAGGTGATGCCCACGCCGCGGCTCTGCGGCGAGGTGCCCGGCCCCTATCGCAAGCACCCGCTCGAACAGGCCGGCGTGGCGGAGCGCTTCTGATGCACGTGGCCGAGGCACCCGCGACGCGGGAGGACTTCAGCTCCGCGCTCGCCGCGGCGACCGAGGCCGGCACGCCGGTCAGGTTCCGCGGCGGCGGCACGAAGGCCGGCTGGCCTCCGCCCGCGCCCGAGGGGACGCTCGAGCTGTCCACCGCCGGTCTCACCGAGATCGTGGAGCACAACGCGGGCGACCTCACCGCCGTGCTCGAGGCGGGCGTGCCGCTCGCCGAGGCGCAGGCGCTGTTCGCGAAGGTGGACCAGCGGCTGGCGCTCGACCCGCCCGATCACGGCGCGACGGTCGGCGGGGTCGTGGCGAGCGGCGACACCGGTCCGCTGCGCGGCCGCTACGGCGGCCCGCGTGACCTCGTGGTCGGCATGCGCGTGGCCCTCTCCGACGGCACGCTGGCGAAGAGCGGCGGCAAGGTCATCAAGAACGTCGCCGGCTACGACGTCGCCAAGCTGTTCGCGGGCTCGTTCGGGACGCTCGGCGCGATCGTCGAGGTGTCCGTGAGGCTTCACCCGATCGCGCCGGAGACGGCCACGGCATTCGGCACGGCGCGCGACGCGGACGAGCTCGCGCGCGGCGCCGCGGCGCTCGGCCAGTCCGCGCTCGAGCACCACGGGCTCGACATCCGCTGGGAGAGCGGCCGCGGCACCGTGCTGGCGCGCTTCGCGGGCGCCGCGCCGGGGCCGCAGGCCGAGGCCGCCGAGCGGCTGCTGCGCGAGCAGGGCCTCGCCACGGAGATCGCCGAGGACGACGGCTCGCTCTGGGACGAGCAGCGCGCCGCGCAGCGCGGTCCGCTGGTCGTGAAGGTGTCGAGTCTGCCCACACGGCTGCCGGACCTGCTCCGCGCGGCGGACGAGCTCGGCGGCTCCGTGGTCGGACGCGCCACGCTGGGGCTCTCGTGGGTGCGCTTCGAGGAGCCCTCGGCCGCCGCTGTCGAGCGGCTGAGGCGCGACTTCGTGGCCGCCGTCCTGGACCGGCCGGCCGACCTCGACGTGGACCCGGTCGCGCCGATCGACCCGCCCACGCTGGCGCTCATGCAGCGCGTCAAGGAGCGCTTCGATCCGGCCGGGGTGTGCGTATGAGCGGCTACGACGACACGCGCGCGCCGGAGCTCGACCTGATCGCCGACTGCGTGCACTGCGGCTTCTGCCTGCCCACCTGCCCGACCTACGTGCTCTGGGGCGAGGAGATGGATTCGCCGCGAGGACGGATCGTGCTGATGAAGGAGGGCCACGAGGAGATCTCGGCGCCGCTCGTGAACCACCTCGACAACTGCCTCGGCTGCATGGCGTGCGTGACCGCCTGCCCGTCGGGCGTGCAATACAACAAGCTGATCGAGGACGCGCGGCCGCAGCTCGAGCGGAACTACGAGCGCGAGCCGCTCGACCGCGCCCACCGCAAGCTGATCTTCGCGCTCTTCACCCGGCCGGGACGGCTGAGGGCGCTGGCGCCCGCCGCGGCCGCCGCGCAGAAGCTCGGCCTCCCGCGCCTCGCGCGCAGGAAGCGAATACAGAAGCTCGCGCCGCGCCTCGCGGCGCTCACGGCGATGACGCCGGACGCGCCGCTGCGGCGGTCGCTCGGCCGGCTACCCGAGCGCTTCGAGGCCCAGGGCGAGAAGCGCGGGACGGTGGCGCTGCTCCAGGGCTGTGTCCAGCGCGTCTTCTTCAGCCACGTGAACGAGGCCACCGCGCGCGTGCTCGCCGCGGAGGGCTTCGAGGTGCACATGCCGCGCCGGCCGCGCTGCTGCGGCGCGCTCGCGCTCCACGCCGGTGAGGACACCGACGCTCGCGGGCTCGCGAAGGCCACCATCGAGGAGCTCGAGCGCTACGAGACGGTGATAGTGAACGCCGCGGGCTGCGGCTCGGCGATGAAGGACTACGGCCACGTGCTGCACGACGAGCCCGACTGGGCCGACCGGGCGGCCGCGTTCTCGGAGCGGGTGAAGGACGTGAACGAGTTTCTGGCCGAGGCGGGCCCGCGTGCGGAGCGCCGTCCGGTGCCGATCAAGGTGGCCTACCACGACGCCTGCCACCTCGCCCACGCCCAGGGCGTGCGGAGCCAGCCGCGCGAGCTCCTGCGCGGGATCCCGGGGCTCGAGCTGGTCGAGCCGGCCGAGTGGGAGATCTGCTGCGGCTCGGCCGGGATCTACAACCTCGTGAAGCCGGAGCCCGCCGCGGAGTTGGGTGAGCGCAAGGCGCGTAACCTCTTGGACACGGGAGCCGAGGCCGTCGTGGCCGCGAACCCGGGGTGCGCACTTCAGATCACCGCGCACACCGAGCGTCTGGGACGCGCGCTCCCAGTCCTGCACCCGATGGAGCTACTCGCCAGAGCGATCACCTGATGTCGACCCAATACGTCTTCACGATGTACAAGCTGTCCCGCGTCCATCCGCCCGACAAGAAGGTGCTGGAGGACATCTCGCTGAGCTTCCTGCCGGGCGCCAAGATCGGCGTGCTCGGCCCGAACGGCTCCGGCAAGTCGACGCTGCTCCGGATCATGGCCGGCGAGGACACCGAGTTCCGCGGCGACGCTCAGCTCGCGCCGGGCGCGACCGTGGGCCTGCTCGAGCAGGAGCCGCAGCTCGACCCCTCCAAGGACGTTCGCGGGAATGTCGAGGACGGCGTGCGCGAGACGCGCGACATGCTCGACCGCTTCAACGAGCTGGCCGCGAACTACTCGGACGAGACCGCCGGCGAGTTCGCCCGCCTTCAGGACGCGATCGACGCGGCCGACGCGTGGAGCCTCGACACCACGCTCGAGATCGCCATGGACGCACTGCGCCTGCCGCCCGGCGACGCCGACGTGGAGACGCTCTCGGGCGGCGAGCGCCGCCGCGTGGCGCTCTGCCGGCTGCTCCTGAGCGCGCCCGACCTGCTGCTGCTCGACGAGCCGACGAACCACCTCGACGCGGAGTCGGTGGCCTGGCTCGAGAAGCACCTGGAGGACTACGCGGGCACGGTCGTGGCCGTGACGCACGATCGCTACTTCCTCGACAACGTCGCCGGCTGGATCCTCGAGCTGGACCGTGGCCGCGGCCTGCCCTTCAAGGGCAACTACACGGCCTGGCTCGAGCAGAAGCAGGAGCGCCTCGCGCAGGAGGACCGGCGCGAGAACGCGCGCCAGCGCACGATCGCGCGCGAGCTCGACTGGGTGCGCGAGTCGCCCAAGGGCCGCCGCACGAAGGCGCGCGCGCGGCTGAAGCGCTACGAGGCGCTGCTCGCCGAGGACCAGAACGTGAAGCTCGACCAGGTGCAGATCCACATCCCGGCGGGCCCGCGACTCGGCGACGTGGTGCTGGAGTCCGACGAGCTCCGCAAGGGCTTCGGCGACAAGCTCCTGATGGAGGACCTCTCCTTCACGCTGCCGCCCGCGGGGATCGTCGGCGTCATCGGCCCGAACGGGGCGGGCAAGACCACGCTGTTCCGGATGATCGTCGGCGACGAGGAGCCCGACGACGGCGAGCTGCGGCTCGGCGACTCGGTCGAGCTCGCCTACGTGGACCAGTCGCGCGACGCGCTCGACCCGGACAAGACCGTCTGGGAGGAGATCTCGGACGGGTACGACCAGATCAAGGTCGGCGAGCGCGAGATGAACTCGCGCGCGTACTGCGCGGGCTTCAACTTCCGCGGCTCGGACCAGCAGCGCAAGGTCGGGGCGCTCTCGGGCGGCGAGCGCAACCGCGTGCACCTGGCGAAGCTGCTGCGCCGCGGCGGCAACCTGCTGCTGCTCGACGAGCCGACCAACGATCTCGACGTCGACACGCTGCGCGCGCTCGAGGAGGCGCTGCTGTCGTTCGCGGGCTGCGCGGTGATCATCTCGCACGACCGCTGGTTCCTCGATCGCGTGGCCACGCACGTGCTCGCCTTCGAGGGCGATTCGCAGGTCACCTGGTTCGAGGGCAACTTCGAGGCATACGAGGAGAACCGCCGCTCGCGCCTCGGCGCCGACGCCGACCGTCCACACCGGATCACCTACAAGAAACTCACGAGGACATGAACATCGAATCCCCGCAGCACGACGCCCTGACCGACGACGCCCTCGCGCTCGTTGGGCGCCTCCACGAGGAGCTGGACGGCCGCCGCCGCGAGCTGCTCGACGCTCGCCAGGAGCGGCAGGCGCGCCTCGACGCCGGCGAGAGCCTCGACTTCATCAGCGCGCCGTCGGACTTCCGCGTGCCGCCGGCGCCGAGCGCGCTGCAGGACCGGCGCGTGGAGATCACGGGCCCGACCAGCCGGAAGATGGTCATAAACGCGCTGAACTCCGGCGCGCGCGGCTTCATGGCGGACTTCGAGGACTCGAACTCGCCGTACTGGCAGAACATGGTCGACGGCCAGGTGAACCTGACCGACGCGATCGACGGCAGCATCGAGCACGACGAGAAGGACAAGCACTACGAGCTCGCGGACGATCCCGCGGTCCTCCACGTGCGCCCGCGCGGGCTGCACCTGCCCGAGGCGCACATCCAGGTGGGCGGCGAGCCGGTGGCCGGCGCGTTCATGGACTTCGGCCTCTACGTGCACCGCAACGCGGAGGCCCTGCTCGCGCGCGGCTGGGGGCCGTACTTCTACATCCCGAAGCTCGAGGCGCCCGGCGAGGCGGCGCTCTGGCGCGATGCGTTCGTGATCGCGGAGGACGCCCTCGGGCTCGAACGCGGCACGATCCGGGCGACGGTCCTGATCGAGACGATCCCCGCCGCGTTCTGCATGGACGCGATCCTGTACGAGCTCCGCGACCACATCACGGGGCTGAACGCCGGCCGCTGGGACTACATCTTCTCGGTGATCAAGCGCTTCCGGTCACGGCCGGAGTTCGTGACGCCGGACCGCTCCGCGGTCACGATGACCGTGCCGTTCATGAAGGCCTACAGCGACCTGGTCGTGAAGACCGCGCACGCCCGCGGCGCGCATGCGATGGGCGGGATGGCGGCCGTGATTCCGTCACGCACGGACGAGGAGGCGAACCAGCGCGCGTTCGAGTCGGTCAAGGCGGACAAGGAGCGCGAGGCGAAGAACGGCTTCGACGGTACCTGGGTGGCCCATCCGGACTCGGTGCCCGTGGCGATGGAGGCGTTCGATGCGGTGCTCGGCTCGGAACCCAATCAGGTCGGGCGGCAGCGCGATGATGTGGAGCCGTCGGCTTCCGCGCTTCTCGACGTGGCGTCCACGCCGGGTTCTCGCACCGAGGAAGGGCTTCGGTCGAATGTGAATGTCGGGATCCAGTATTTGTCGTCGTGGTTGCGTGGGAACGGCGCGGCCGCGATCTACGGGCTGATGGAGGACGCCGCCACGGCCGAGATCGCGCGCGGGCAGGTGTGGCAGTGGGTCCGCCACGAGGCCGAGCTGGACGACGGCCGCACCGTCACCTCGGACCTGGTCCGCGAGGTCGCCACCTCCGAGCTCGAGAAGATCCGCGCCGAGATCGGCGACGACGACTGGTTCGAGCGCGAGGGCCGGCCCGACCTGAGCCGCTCCCTCTTCGAACGCGTGGCACTGAGCGAGGACTTCCTGGAGTTCCTGACGCTGCCAGCCTACGAAGAACTGCTCCGCCTGGAGGACTGAAAAACAGGCCGGAAGACCCAGGTGGATGACAAACGTGGCGGATTCCGCAACGATCGTCATCCACCTGCGGGACTGACCCCCTCAATGCTGCCGTGCGCCGGCTGCTACGCAGCCGCCGAGCAGCCGCCGAGCAGGCCTACGCAGCCGCTTCGCGGCCGCGCTCGGCCTCGCGGAGCTCGCGCAGGGCGCGCTTGCGCTCGTCGCGCGTGGTGCGGTCCAGGATGAGGACCCCGTTGAGGTGGTCCATCTCGTGCTGGATCACGCGGGCCTCGAGGCCTGAGGCCTCCACCGTGCGGGTCTCGCCGGCCTCGTCGAGGGCGCGCACGCGCACGTGGATCGGCCGCTCCACGTCCACGGTGATCCCGGGAATCGAGAGGCAGCCCTCCTCGAGGATCTCCTGGATCTCGCTGGTCCACTCGAGCTCCGGGTTGGCGAGCGCGATGACGGGCGCCTCGGGGCCCACGCGGTAGACCAGCAGGCGCTGGGAGATACCGAGCTGCGGGGCCGCGAGGCCCACGCCGTAGGCGTCGCCCATGATGCCCGCCATCCGGCTCACCTGCTTGCGAAGCGACTCGTCGAAGCGGTCCACGGGCGTCGCGGAGGACTTGAGGATCGGATCACCGAGCCGGCGGATCAGCGACATCGCCGCGATGCGGCGCGCCTCGGCCTCGGGATCGAGCGGCGGAGCCTCCTCGACCTCCCCCTCGACGGTGGCGTCCAGGGCGTCACCCTCGATGCCGTCGTCCTCCGGAGGCAGGGGGCCTTCGGCCTCAGCCTCGATGCGGTCGTTCTCGTGGACCTCGTCCATCGAGAATCGAGTGTAACGCGGCGATCTCGAAGCGTTACTGCGGGTCCACGTCCACCGCGAAGCTCGCCGCGGCGTGCTCCCGCTGTGCCGCCACGTGCTCCACGGCGTCGCGTACCGCGGTGATCGCCTCGGTCCGTTCCTGCGAGCGGATCACGAGCTGCGCGCGGTGGCGCGCCTGTCGGCGGAACAACGGCGCCGGGCCCAGGGCGGGCACGCCGGCGCCGCTCATGAGCTCGCGGATCGCGGTGGCCGCGGCCAGCTCCGGCCCTGGCTCGGTGGACGAGCAGACCACCCGGATCAGATGCCCGTACGGCGGGTAGCGGAGCAGCTCGCGGCGGCGCAGCTCGGCCTCCAGGAAGCCCTCGGCGTCGTGGCGCGCGGCGAACTGAAGCGCCTCCGCCGAGGGATCGAGCGCCTGCACGATGACGCGGCCCCCGCGCTCGCCGCGGCCGCTGCGGCCGGCCAGCTGGGCCACGAGCGCGAAGGTGCGCTCCTCGGCCCGGAAGTCGGGGAAGCGGAGCGTGGCGTCGGCATCCAGCACGACCCCGAGCGTCACGTCCGGGAAGTCGTGCCCCTTGGCGACCATCTGCGTGCCCACGAGCACGCCCGCCGGGGCCTCGTCGAAGCGGCGCAGCACCGTCGCGATGCCCGCGGCCGCCGCGACGTCGGAGTCGAGCCGGAAGACCGGCAGCGGCGCGACAAGCTCTTCGAGCTCGCGCTCGAGCTGCTCGGTGCCCGCCCCGTGGCGCGCCACCGACACCGAGCCGCAGTCGGGGCAGGCGCTCGGCGCGCGCTCACGGTGCCCGCAGTGGTGGCAGGCCACCTCGTCGAGCGAGCGGTGCAGTACGAGCGTCACGTCGCAGTTCGGGCACTCCCACACACGCGCGCAGCTGCGGCAGGAGAGAAAGTTCGACCAGCCGCGCCGGTTCAGCAGCACGATCGCCTTCTCCTCGCGCCGGCGCACCTCGTCGAGCGCCTGGCGCGTGCGCTCGTGAAGCGGTCCCGCCGTGCCCACCATCGCGACGAGCTCGACCGGCGGCAGCTCCCTGCCGTCGACGCGCGACGGCAGCAGGATGCGCTCGCAGCGCAGCATGCTCTCGGGACGCGGCGTAGCGCTGCCCGCCACGAGCAGCGCTCCCTCCTCCCCGGCGCGCCGCTCGGCCACGGCACGGGCGTCGTAGCGAGGATCGCCCTCCTGCTTGTACGAGCCGTCGTGTTCCTCGTCGACGATGATCAGCCCGAGGTCGTCGAACGGCGCGAACACCGCGGAGCGCGGCCCCACGCAGACGCGCGCCTCGCCGCGTCGCATCCGCCACCACTCGTCGTAGCGCTCGCGCGGCGACAGGCGCGAGTGCATCACCGCGACCCGGTCGCCGAAGCGCTCCACGAAGCGTCCCGCGGTCTGAGGCGTGAGCGCGATCTCCGGGACCAGCACGATGGCCGACTGTCCGCGCTCGAGCGCCGCCGCGACCGAGCGCAGGTAGACCTCCGTCTTCCCGCTGCCTGTGACGCCGTGGAGGAGCAGCGGAGCGCCGGGCTCGGGTGCCGCGAGCCTCGCCTCGATCGTCTCGAAGGCGGCGCGCTGGTCACCGGTCAGCTCGACCGTGCCGGCCCGTGCGCCCACCTGTTCGACGACGGTGCGGCGTAGCGGGTCCGCGCTGCTCTCGAGCCGGAGCAGCCCGCGCCGCTCCAGGCTGCGAAGTGTGGAATGGGTGCAGCCCGTGCGGCGCGCGAGTGCGGCCGCTCCGAGCGGGGCCGCCGCCACGGCCTCAAGCGCGTCCCACTGGCGCGCCCCCATGCGCGTGCGCTCGGCGAGCGCGGTCTCGCCCGCGGGCGTGATCGTGGCGCGCAGCGAGCGCTTCGGGCGAAGCGGCCGGCCCGCGCCCGTGCCGGTTCCGGGCGGGAGCACCAGCGCCAGCCCGCGCGCGGGTGTGGACACGTACTCGCGAGCCACCCACAGGCCGAGCGCCACGAGCGACTGAGGCACGTCCGCCTCGAGCGCCGCGATCGGCTCCGCGAGGCGCTCCAGCGGCAGCTCGCTCTCGGTTGCCACGTCGACCACCACGCCGAGGAGCCGCCGGCGCCCGAACGGCACCACCAGCATGCTGCCGACCCCCACGTCCTCGAGCGCACCCGCCAGGAGGTAGTCGAACGGCCCGCGCAGGCTGCGCGCAGGGGTCAGCGGCTCGACCTTGGCGATCACGCGCCCCACGCTATGGGGCGTGGCGGACGGCGGTCCGGCTAGGCGGCGGCGCGCGCGGCGCGGGACTGCTCGCGCGCCAGCACGCGCTCGAGCGCCGCGACGCAGGCGGGGTCGAAGCTCGTGCCCGACTCCTCGGTGAGCAGCGCCAGCGCGTCCTCGTGGGTCCAGGCCTCGCGGTAGACGCGCTTGGACAGGAGGGCGTCGAAGACGTCGCAGACGGCCAGGATGCGCGTCTCGATGTCGAGGTCGGGCGCGCCCAGCCCGCGCGGGTAGCCGCTGCCGTCGAGCCGCTCGTGGTGGTCGAGCACGAGACGTCCCACCTGCGCCGAGAAGCCCAGCTCGCGCACCAGCTCGCTGCCGAGTTCCGGATGGCGCTTGATCTCGTCGTACTCAGCGTCGGTGAGCGCGCCCGGCTTCTGGAGGATCTCGTCGGGCACGGCCAGCTTGCCCACGTCGTGGAGCAGGCCGCCGACGGCCAGCTCGCGGAGCCGTACCGGCGCCAGGCCGAGCTCCTCGCCCACCTGTACCGCCCGCAGCGCCACGCCGCGGGTGTGCTCGGCGGTGTAGTCATCCTTGGCGGACAGGCGCACCAGCAGGGCGCGCACGGTCGGGCCCATGAACGCGTCCGCGGCGCTCACGAGCTCACTCGCGCGCAGATCACCGGCCAGCGGCCGCGACTGCGCGCCTCGGTGGAGGTCGAGCGCGACCGGCACGCCGACGAGCCCGATGCCGATCAGCTCCCAGGCGTGGCCCATCCACCAGCCGAGCTCGTAGTACTCGAGCAGCAGGCCCGGGAACAGCGCCACGGCGAGCAGGACCAGGCCGAATACGACCGTGAGGTCCGCAAGCCGGCGCGTGAGCAGGAAGGTGCGAGCCGCGCGTACTCCCAGCGCCGCGTAGAAGGCCACGCCGATCCAGAGCACGATCCAGGCCGGCGTGCTGGCCGCCTCCGGCACGCTCGGAACGAGTGACGGGATGAGCGCCCCCGCCAGGCCGAGCGCGACGATCACGGCGAGCAGCGCGGCCTGAAGGACGAGCATCGGGCGCACGGCGGACGGCCGGCGCAGCTCGGGCACGGCCGCCAGGGCGAGCACCGCGCCGCCCATGGGCAGCGTGGCGGCGCCCGAGAAGGCGATCAGGCCGTTGTCGCCCACGAGGTAGCCCGGCGTCATCAGCCCGTGGATCGAGAGCAGCGCGGCCATCGAGGAGAAGGCGGTGCCGATCAGGACCGAGCGCGCATCGCCGCGGCGCGCCCCAGCCACCGTGAGCGCCACGGCCGCGACCGCCGCGAGCCCCGCGCTCACGCCGATCGCCAGGAAGTGCACGGTGCCCGGCACCGCGACCTCGGTCTCGCCGAAGAAGTGCACGGCGGCGCCCGGTACGACGGCGCACGCCGCGAGCAGGCCGAGCATGGAGGCGGTCCGGTGGCGCAGGAGGCGGCCCATGCAGGCGGTATCGGACGCCACGAGCGAGCCCTTAAGGCACCATGTGCACGTGGGCATCGACTTCCAGGCCGAGGGACTGCTCGACGGGGCCGACGACCGCGACGCCCGGCTCGAGCTTCTGCGCTCGCTCGAGCAGGAGGGCTTCACGCTCGAGGAGCTGCGCGAGGCCGCCGCGCAGGACCGGCTCGCGCTGCTTCCGGTCGAGCGGGTGCTCGCCGGCGAGGGGCAGCTGTACACCCCGGAGGAGCTGGCGGAGGAGACCGGCCTCGACCGCGATTTCCTCGACGACGCCGGTCGCGCTCTCGGCGTGCCGATCCGCGAGCCGGGAGAGCGCTCGATCACCGAGGACGAGCTCGAGCTGTCCCGCAGCGCGAAGGTGCTGCTCGACGCGGGGCTGCCGCCGGAGTCGTTTCTCGAGCTGACGGCGGTGATGAGCCGCTCGATGGCGAACATCGCCGCATCGTTCGCCTCGGTGTTCGGCGAGGCGCTCATCCAGCCGGGCGACACCGAACGCGACCTCGGCCTTCGCTATGCCGAGACGCTGCGCAATCTCGGCCCGCTCGCGGCGCCCACCCTCCAGCAGATGTTCAACCTGCGCATGCGCGAGGAGATGCGCGAAGCGGTGATCAGCCAGGCGGAGCTCCAGAGCGGCCGCCTCGCCGGCGCCCAGGACGTGGCGGTCGGCTTCGTGGACATCGTGGGCTTCACGAAGCTCGGCGAGGATGTCGGCCCCGACGAGGTGGGCACCGTCGTCCGCCAGTTCGAGCGCGCCGTGGGCGGCGCCGTGCAGCAGCCCGTCCGGCTCGTCAAGACGATCGGTGACGCCGCCATGCTGGTGGCGCCGGAGCCGGGGCCCGTGATCGACACGGTGCTCGGCCTCGTGGACCGATCGAAGGACGAGGGGCCGCTGCTCCGCGGCGGCGTGGCGTGCGGCCAGGGCCTACCGCGGGCCGGCGACTGGTACGGCCGGCCCGTGAACCTGGCGGCGCGGCTCACGGGCTTCGCGCGGCGCGGCACGGTCGTGACCTCGAAGGAGGTCCGCCAGGCGGCCGGCGACGGCTACGACTGGTCGGCCGCGGGCAGCCGCCGCTTCAAGGGCGTGAAGGGGACCGTGGACGTGTTCCGCGTGAGGCGGCCTGGCGAAGAGGGGCCCGCGAGCTAGAGGGAGCCCGCGCTAGACGGTCGCGGCGTCGCGCTCGCTGAGGCCGGCCGCGGCGCGCAGGGTGTCGGCCTTGTCCGTCTTCTCCCACGTGAAGTCCGCATCCTCGCGGCCGAAGTGGCCGTAGGCGGCGGTCTTCCGGTAGATCGGCCGGTGAAGGTCGAGGTAGTCACGGAACGCACCCGGGCGGAGGTCGAAGTGCTCGTCCACGAGCTGCGCGATCTGCGAGCGCGCCACGCGCTCCGTGCCGAACGTCTCCACCATCACCGAGACCGGGTGCGCCACGCCGATCGCGTACGCCACCTGGACCTCGCACCTGTCGGCGAGTCCCGCGGCCACGACGTTCTTCGCCACGTAGCGGGCGGCGTAGGCGGCCGAGCGGTCGACCTTCGACGGGTCCTTGCCCGAGAAGGCGCCGCCGCCGTGGCGGGCCATGCCGCCGTAGGTGTCGACGATGATCTTGCGGCCGGTGAGCCCCGCGTCGCCGACCGGGCCGCCGATCACGAAGCGCCCAGTGGGGTTCACGAGGAAAGCCGCTCGGAGCTTGCCCGCGTCGTAGAGGTCCTTCGGGAGGATCGGCTCCACCACGTGCTCCCAGAGGTCGTCCGGAATCAGCGACTCCGCGCCCTCCTTGTGCTGGGTGGAGATCAGGAGCTTCTCGATCTCGACGGGCTTCCCGTCGCGGTAGCGCACCGTCACCTGGGTCTTGCCGTCGGGACGGAGGTACGGGACCACCTCGGCCTTGCGCACGTCGGCGAGGCGCTTCGCCAGCCGGTGCGCGAGCGAGATCGGCAGCGGCATCAGCTCGGGCGTCTCGTTCGAGGCGTAGCCGAACATCATCCCCTGGTCGCCCGCGCCCGCGATGTCGAGCTCGTCGTCGTCGGACGCGTCCGTGCGCGACTCGTAAGCCTGGTTGACGCCCTGCGCGATGTCCGGGGACTGCTTGTCGATCGCGTTCAGCACGGCCACCGCATCCGCCGAGAAGCCGAGGTCCGCGTCCACGTAGCCGATCTCGCGAATCGTCTCGCGCGCGACCTCCTGGATGTCCACGTAGGTCTCGGTCGAGATCTCTCCCGACACCACCACCAGTCCCGTGTTGACGAGCGTCTCGCAGGCCACGCGGCCCGCGGGATCATCGGCCATCACGGCGTCGAGCACGCCGTCCGAGATCTGGTCCGCCACCTTGTCTGGGTGGCCCTCGGTGACCGACTCGGAGGTGAACAGGAACTCGTCTTCTGAGAGCGGCTGCGTCGTCATGAGGCGGCGAAGGGTACACATGGCACGTGGACCATCGGTGGACAACCATCATCGAGCCCTTCCGGATCCACTCGGTCGAGCCCGTCGCGATGACGACGCGCGACGAGCGCGAGGCCGAGTTGGCCGCGGCGGGCTTCAACCTCTTCAACGTTCCCGGCCCGCGCGTGCTCGTGGACCTGCTCACGGACTCGGGCACGGGCGCGATGTCGTCCGAGCAGTGGGCGGGGATCCAGCGCGGCGACGAGAGCTACGCCGGGTCCGCGTCCTGGACACGCTTCCGCGACGCCGTGCGCGAGCTGTTCCCGTTCGAGCACGTGATCCCGACGCACCAGGGCCGCGCCGCCGAGAAGATCCTGTTCAGCGCGCTCGGCGGCCCGGGCCGTACGATCCCGAACAACACGCACTTCGACACCACGCGCGCGAACGTGGAGTCGAGCGGAGCCGAGGCGCTCGACCTGCCGATCCCCGAGGCCCTCGTTCCGTCCTCGCGCCACCCCTTCAAGGGCAACATGGACGTGGAGGCCCTGCGGCGCGTGCTGGCCGAGCGCGACGTGCCGGTGGTGTTCGTGACGCTCACGAACAACTCGGGCGGCGGGCAGCCGGTGTCGATGGAGAACCTGCGCGCGGTCCGCGAGGCGTGCGGCGAGCTGCCGCTCTACCTCGACGCGTGCCGCTTCGCCGAGAACGCCTGGTTCATCAAGCTCCGCGAGGAGGGCTATGCGGACACGCCCGTGCCGGAGATCGTGCGCGAGATGGCCTCGCTCGCGGACGGCATGACCATGTCCGCGAAGAAGGACCCGCTGGCCAACATCGGCGGCTGGCTCGCGCTGAACGACCCGGAGCTGGCCGAGCGGTGCCGCAACCTGCTGATCCTCACCGAGGGCTTCCCCACCTACGGCGGGATGGCGGGACGCGACATGGAGGCCATCGCGCAGGGTCTTCGCGAGGCCGTGGACGAGGACTACCTGCGCTACCGCGTGCGCTCCACCGAGTACCTCGGCGAGGCGCTCGACGCCGCCGGCATCCCGGTCGTCCTGCCCGTGGGCGGGCACGCCGTCTACATCGACGCTCGCGCCTTCCTGCCGCAGATCCCGCCGCTCGAGTACCCCGGGCAGGCGCTAGCGGTCCAGCTCTACCGGGAGGGCGGGATCCGCGGCTGCGAGATCGGCACGGTCATGTTCGGCCGCCGCGCCGACGGCAGCGAGCAGCCGGCGCCCATGGACCTCGTGCGCCTCGCGATCCCGCGCCGCACCTACACGCAGTCGCACATCGACTACGTGATCGAGGTGTGCCTGCAGGTGGCCCGCGGCGCGGGTGAGCTGCGCGGCCTTCGGATCGTCGAGGAGCCGCCCGCGCTGCGGCACTTCACCGCTCGCTTCGTCCCCTTGACGTCTTGAAGTCGATCACGAGCGGAACGCCCTCGAGCTGGTAGCGCTCGCGCAGGCGGTTCTCGAAGAAGTAGCCGTAGTCGCGCGTCAGGAGCCCGCGGTTGTTCACCTGCACGGCGAAGCGCGGCGGCCTCGTCTCGTACTGGCTCATGTAATAGATCTTGAGCCGCTTGCCGCGCACCGCCGGCGGCTCGCGGAGCGCCTGCAGGTCGCCCACGAAGCGGTTCAGCTCCGGGGTCGGGAGCTGCTGGGCCGAGCGGTCCGCCAGCGAGAGGGCCTCCGCCACGAGCCGCTTCATGCCGCGTCCCGTCTTCGCGGACACCGCCATCACCTGCGGGCGCTGGCGGAGCTTGCGCGCGACCTTCGCCTTCGCGTCCTCGAGGTCCGTGCGGGTGATGTCCCACTTGTTGAGCGCGATCACGGTGGCGCACTTGTTCTTCATGGCCAGCTCGGCCACGCGCAGGTCGTCGGTGGTCACGCCGTCCTCCGCGTCGCAGACCACGATCGCCACGTCGGCGCGCTCGGCCGCCTGCTCCGAGCGCAGCTGGGCGTAGTAGTCCACGGTCCCGGCGACCTTCGTGCGGCGGCGCAGGCCCGCGGTGTCGACCAGGATCACCTCGCGCCCGTCGAAATCGATGCGCGTGTCGATCGCGTCGCGGGTAGTGCCCGCCACGTCGGTCACGATCACGCGCTCCTCGCCGAGCAGCCGGTTCACAAGCGAGGACTTCCCGACGTTCGGCCGGCCGATCAGCGCGAGCCGCGTCACGTCCTCGGCCTCGATCACGCCCTTCGGCAGGTCCTGGACGATGCGGTCGAGCAGGTCACCGGTGCCGAGCCCCTGCGTGGCGGACACGGGCAGCGGGTCGCCCAGCCCCAGGCCGTAGAACTCGCTTGCGAGCGCCGTCTGACGGGCGTCGTCGACCTTGTTCGCGGCCACGATCACCGGCACCGGTCCGCCACGCAGCTCGCCGGCCAGCTCTGCGTCCCCGGGCCGGAGGCCGGCGCGAGCGTCCACCACCAGCACGGCGAGATCCGCGCCCTCGAGCGCGGTGAGCGCCTGGCGGCGGATCTCGTCCGCCATCTCGTGCTCACCGGCGAAGTCCACGCCGCCCGTGTCGATGAGCGTGAAGCCGACCCCGTTCCAGTCGGCGTCGATCTCCTTGCGGTCGCGCGTCACGCCCGCCTGCTCGTGCACGACCGCCGCGCGCGTGCCCGAGAGCCGGTTCACGAGCGTGGACTTGCCGACGTTCGGATAGCCCACGACGGCGACGGTCGGCCTTCTCATCGCGCTCTCCGCACGAGGTCCACGATGCGCTCCACGACCTCGTCGACGCTGAGTCCGCTCGTGTCGAGCTCGACGGCGTCGGGCACGCGCAGGAGCGGTGAATGCTCGCGGTCCATGTCCTGAGCATCGCGGAGCGCCTGGTCGCGCATCACGGTGTTCACGTCGGTGCCCAGCTCGGTGGCGCGCCGGCGGGCGCGCTCCTCGGGCGACGCGGTGAGGTAGACCTTCACGCCGGCGTCGGGCGCCACCACCGAGCCGATGTCGCGCCCCTCGGCCACCCAGTCGCCCTCCGAGAGCAGCTCGCGCTGCTTGCGCACGAGCGCCTCGCGCACCCCCGGGTCCGTGGCCACGCGCGAGGCCGCCTCGGAGGCCTCCGGTGTGCGGATCGCGTCGGTCACGTCCTCTCCGTTCGCGACCACGCGCTCCCCCAGCCTGATCTCGAGCTCGCCGGCGCGCTCTGCCGCCGGTCCGCCGTGGCGGTTCTCCATCAGCCCGACCGTCCGGTACATCGCGCCGGAGTCGAGATACGTGAAGCCGAGCGCGCGCGCGGCGGCGCGCGCCACGGTGCTCTTGCCCGCTCCCGCGGGGCCATCTATCGCCACGACCATCACGCCAAGGCTACGTGGGCTTCGTGGACATCGCCCAGATGGCGACCACGCACGCCACGAGCAGGATGCCCACGAGCACGAGCGCGGCCACCCGCAGGCGTTCGCCGCGCTCCCGGCTCGCGGCGATTCCGGCACAGGCGGTGGCGATCAGGATGAGCAGCAGAGCAGGGTCGGCGATGCTGTAGCCGAGGTCCACCCAGCTCGGGACGTCCGCGCTCTCGAGGTCGCTGATGCCCTCCTTCGACGCGACCCACTCGGCGCCGCCGCGCATCACGACCCAGCCGGGAAGCACGCCGAGCAGGAGCGCCCGGAACCCGAGCCGCAGCTCCCGGTCGGCGAGCGCCAGCGCCACAAGCGCGAGCGAGCCGACCAGCAGCATCGCGCCGAGGATGTGCACGAACAGCGCGAGGTTCATGCGCCCGGCTTCCAGACCATCAGCACGAGCAGGCCGATGATCGCGAGCGTGCGCAGCCAGTGCATCGACGCGAACGCGTGAAGCTCTCCGCCGGCGCGCCGCCTGACGATGCTCTGACCGAGCCCGGTGGCGACCATCCAGAGCACGATCGCCCCGATGATCCAGCCGTCCCAGAGCTCGTACTGGTCGAGGTGCAGCGCCAGCCAGATGCCGAGCACGAGCGTGCCGAGGCCGCCCACGTCCCAGCAGCGGTCCGCCACGAAGAGCGTACGGCCGCCGGTGGTCGCGCCGAGCGCCGCGGCGCTGTAGACGACGACCGTCACGCCCAGCAGGAACGCGGACAGCAGGTGCAGGAAGAGCAGCCAGTCGTACACCGGCCGCGGACGCTACAGGAGCGCCCGAAGATCGTCCTCGAAGCCCGGGTAGGAGACCGCCGACGCCTCCATGCCCACCACCTCGACGCCCTCCTGCGACGCCAGACCCGCCACGGCGCCGAGCATCGCCATGCGGTGATCGCCGTGCGCGTCGATCCTGCCGCCGCGCAGCGGTGACCCGTCGCCACGCACGACGAAGCCGTCGGGCGTGCCCTCGATGTCGGCGCCGAGGTCGCGCAGCCCGGTCACGACGCCGTCGATCCGGTCGGACTCCTTGAGGCGGAGCTCCTCGGCGCCGCGCACCACGGTCTCCCCCTCCGCGTGCGCGCCGAGCAGCGCCACCAGCGTCAGCTCGTCGATCGCGAGCGGCACCTCCCCGGGGTCGACCACGGTGCCCTCGAGCGGGCCGGATGCCACGTCGAGCTCGCCGGCGGGCTCCTCCTGCGGGTGAGCGCCCGGCTCCTCGAGCTCGCCCACGAGCACGGCGCCCATCCGCTCGGCGATCCGGAAGAAGCCGGTGCGCGTCCAGTTCAGTCCCACGTCGTTCAGCACCACGCGCGAGCCGCGCACGAGGATCGCGGCCGCGACCACGAAGGCGGCCGAGGACGGGTCGCCGGGCACGACGATCTCGTCGAGCTCCAGCTCGTCGACCTGGGCGACGGTCATCCGGAGCCCGTCGCTCTGGCAGGGCACGCGCGCGCGGCGCATGAGCCGCTCGGTGTGGTCGCGGCTCGGCGAGGGCTCGCTGACGGTCGTGGAGCCCGAGGCCACCATCCCCGCGATCAGCACGCACGACTTCACCTGCGCGCTCGGCACAGGGAGCGCGTAGTCGATCCCTGTCAGCTGAGCGCCGTGGACCGTGAAGGGCGGGAAGCGGTCCTCGCGCGCGTCGATCCGGGCGCCCATCAGGCGGAGCGGCTCGGCGATCCGGTCCACGGGGCGTCCCCTGATCGAGTCGTCGCCGTCGAGCGTCCAGACGCCACCGGGCTGCCCCGCGAGCCAGCCGGGCAGCAGCCGCAGGAGCGTGCCCGCGTTCCCCACGTCGAGGAGGCCCTCTGTGGCCTCGAGCGGCGCGTGCAGCCCCACGCCGCGCACGATCACGTGGCCGCCCGGCTCCTCGTCCACGCCGGCGCCGAGCGCCCTCACGGCGTTCAGGGTCGAGCGCGTGTCCTCGGACTCGAGGTAGTTCCGCACGGTCACCGGCTCGTCCGCCATCGCGCCGAAGAGCGCGGCGCGGTGCGAGATCGACTTGTCGGCCGGGGGCGTGTATCCGCCACGCAGCGGGCCGCTCGGCTCGAAGCGCGCGACGGTCACTCGCCGCCGACTGGGAAGCCGAGCCCGCCGATCAGCTCGCGGGCGCGCTCGGCGGCCGGGTCGCCGGCGATCCAGAGCGTGATCGAGCCTGTCCGCATGTCCGAGGCCGGCGCGAGCGCCATGTCGAGGATGTTCACACCTGCCCTGCCGAGCTCCAGCGCCACCTGGGCGACGATACCGGGGCGGTTCGGCACGGTCAGCCGCAGCTCGTGCACCGGCCCGTCCACCGCCGCGGCCTCGAGCAGGGCGCGCCTGTCCTCACGGGCGCGGTCGTTCCAGTCCTCGACCTCGCCCGACTCGAGCATCAGCTCGACCTCGTCGAGCTGGCGCCTGAAGCCGCGGATCTCCTCGGCGATCGCCGCGCGGTTCGAGCGGTAGATGTCGCTCCACATCGTGGTGTTGGCGCCGGCCACGCGCGTCATGTCGCGGAAGCTCGGGCCCACCTGGCGCAGCACCTCGCCGTGCTCGGATAGCCGCGCGGCCCCCTGCGAGGCGAGCACATTGGCGAGCACGTGCGGCAGGTGGCTGAACACGGCCACGAGCCGGTCGTGGGTCTCGGCGTCCACCGCGACGGGGCGCGCGCCCACGTCAACCACGAAGCGGTGCAGGCGCTCGTAGAGCAGGCCGCCGGATTGCTCGTGCGGCGTGAGGTACCAGACGGCGTTCTCGAACAGGTCGCCCCGGGCGTGCTCGACCCCGGCCGTCTCCGAGCCGGCGATCGGATGGCCGCCGATGAAGCGCGGGTCCGGCGTGCGGCTCACGAGGTCGTGCTTGGTGGAGCCCACGTCGGTCACGAGCGTGTCCGGCCCCGACGCGTCGAGTGCCGCCTGCACGAGCTCCGGCAGCACGCCGACGGGGGCGCACGCGAAGCAGAGGTCGGCACCGTCGACCGCGTCCTCGAGCGTGTCCGCGACGCGCTGGATCGCGCCCAGCTCGAGCGCGACGCGCAGCCGCTCGGGGTTGCGCCCGAAGCCCACGACCTCCGCGCCCTCCAGGTGCTCCTGTGCGGCGAGCCCGATCGAACCGCCGATCAGGCCCACGCCGAGTACGGCTACGCGCACGGGGCCCGCCCCGTGCGGCGCGGCCGGCTCACACCGTCGAAAACTGCTTGCCGGCCAGCTCCGCCGCCGCCTCGAGCTTGCGCAGGTACGCGGCGAAGTCGTCCGCGTAGAGGGCCTGAGGGCCGTCGCAGACGGCCTCCTCGGGGCTGGGGTGGATCTCGACGATGATGCCGTCCGCGCCGGCCGCCGCCGCCGCGAGCGAGAGCGGCTCCACCAGCGAGCGCTTGCCGGCCGCGTGGCTCGGGTCGATCACGATCGGCAGGTGCGTGAGCTCACGCAGCACCGGCACCGCCATCAGGTCGAGCGTGAAGCGGTAGCTCGGCTCGTAGGTGCGGATCCCGCGCTCGCAGAGCATCACCTGCTCGTTGCCCTCCTTGAGGATGTACTCCGCCGCCATCAGCAGCTCCTCGAGCGTCGCCGAGAGGCCGCGCTT
>DASYMP010000032.1:0-4302 GCA_036009005.1 Thermoleophilaceae bacterium
CGGCCACCACATCGGCGGCTCGGACGCGTCGGGCGTCGTCTGGAAGGTCGGCGAGGGCGTGACGCGCTGGAAGCCCGGCGACGAGGTCGTGATCCACTGCAACATCGCCTCCTACGAGGACCCCGAGGTGCACGGCCTCGACCCGATGGCCGCCCCGAGCCAGAGGATCTGGGGCTACGAGACCACCTGGGGCTCGTTCGCCCAGTTCACCAAGGTGCAGGCGCAGCAGCTCCTGCCGAAGCCCGAGGCGCTCACCTGGGACGAGGCGGCCTCGTACGGGCTCGTCTACTTCACCGCCTACCGGATGCTGATCACCCAGTGCGACCTCCAGGCGGGCGACCGCGTGCTGATCTGGGGCGCCGCCGGCGGCCTCGGCGTGTTCGCCACCCAGCTCTGCGCGATGGCGGGCGCCCATGCGGTGGGCGTCGTCTCGAGCCCGGAGAAGGGCGAGCTCGTGAAGCAGCTGGGCGCCGTGGACTACATCGACCGCGCCGAGTTCAGCGGGATGATGCGAAAGGGCGGCGAAACGGCTGACGAGGAGAAGGAGCGCTTCAAGGTCTCGCGCGCGTTCTCGAAGCGCGTCAAGGAGATCCTCGGCGACCAGCCCGACATCGTCTTCGAGCACGTCGGCCAGGCCACCTTCCCGACCTCTGTGTTCACGGTCAAGCCGTTCGGCAAGGTCGTGATCTGCGCGGGCACGACCGGGTACAACCTCGACTTCGACGTGCGCTACCTGTGGATGAGGCAGAAGCAGATCATCGGCTCGCACTTCGCCAACGCGTACGAGTGCAACAAGGCGAACGAGCTGATCGAGGCGGGTCAGATCCGGCCGGTGCTGTGGCGGACGCTCGGCTTCGACGGCGTGCCCGAGGCGCACCAGCTCATGCTGGAGAACAAGCACCTCGGCAAGATCTCGATCCTCGTGGGCGCCGACGCGGATGGCCAGGGCAAGACGGCGGACGGACCCGGCGCGATCCGGGCGGAGGTGGGCGCGTGATCGCTGTGCGGATCGACTGGGTGGCGAACCCGTTCCGGGGCGACAAGTTCGCCGAGGGCTGGCTGCCCGCGGCCGAGGCGGCGGTGGACTACGGCGCCACGGAGTGGACCTTCACGCGCGCATCCGACGGGCGGCTCGACTTCCTCCAGACCGCGGTCTTCCCCTCCAAGGCCCACTTCGAGCGCTACTGGTACTCGGAGCGGCTCGCGGAGCACCGGATCGAGATGTCCGGCACCTACCAGGTGCCGATCCTCCCGACGTTCTGGGAGATCGTGGGCACGGGCAGGACGGTCAGCCCTGCTCAAGCGGCGCCATCGTAAGGCCCGCGTCCTTCAGCAGCTCCCAGTAGTGCTCGGCGGGCTCCTGCGCGCCCGTCCAGACGATCGCCTGGCCCTTCCCGTGGATCGTGTTGGCCATCGACATGCCGGCGTCGTAGCTCACTCCCGGCAACGTCGAGGAGAGCGCGAACGCCACGCCCTCGAACGTGTTGTGGTTGTCGTTCAGCACGATCACGCGCCAGTTGTCGTCCGTGCCGCCGCCGGGACCTCCGACGCGCGGCAGCTCCACCGTCTGCCCGCTCATGGGGCCTTCTTGCGCCAGTAGCGCTCGAGGCCCATGTACAGCTGGTCCGGCGGGGCGGCCTGTTCGAACGCCTCGACGGTCGCGCGGTCGGTCTCCTCGTGAAGCTCGGCCTCGAGACTCGCGATGAAGCGCTCCTCCCCGTCGAGCCGGACGGAATCGGCCTGGGCCATCAGCGCGGCGCGCACGCGGTGGAGGTGGTCCGCCACGGAGGTCACCTGGCCGAAGTGGGTGAGGCCGAGCGACTGCGCGTTCCAGGACGCGATCGTGTGGAGCGAGTCGAGCCAGGCCTCCACGTCGATGTCGGGCGGCGGCGTGGGCGCGATCGTGTGGTCGTAGGGCGGAATGCGCACGCCGGCCACGTCGCCCACGTAGGCGTCGCCCGAGTCCTCGTGCAGGTAGGAGACGTGGTGGCTCGCGTGGCCGGGCGTGTAGGCCACGCGGAAGCCCTCGACGGTCTCGCCGCCGCTCAGCACGGTGATCCGGTCCTCGGGCACCGGCGCCACCTCGCCCCAGAGCTCCCACATGTCGTCGCCGTAGAGGCGACCGGCGCTCTTCAGGAGCTTCGACGGGTCCACCAGGTGCGGAGCGCCCAGCTCGTGGACGTACACCTTGAGATTCGGGTAGCGCCGGCAGAGGACGCCCGCGGCGCCCGCGTGGTCCAGGTGGATGTGGGTGAGCATGAGCGCGCGCGGCTCCACGGGGCCGAGACGGTCGATCAGCGTCTCGACCGTGGAGGCGGGGCCGGGATCCACGATCGCGCCATCCACCTCGTAGGCGCAGATAACGCGGTCGCGGCCCAGGTGCAGCACGTCAATCGGGCGGCTCACGGGGCTCCGGACCATACAATCAGTTCCGTGGAAGAGCACCGCCTACCCGAGCGCGACGCACCCTGGGTGATGCGCACCTACGCGGGTCACAGCACCGCGAAGGAGTCGAACGAGCTCTACAAGCAGAACCTCGCGAAGGGCCAGACGGGCCTGTCCGTGGCGTTCGATCTCCCCACCCAGACGGGCTACGACCCCGATCACGAGCTCGCGCGCGGCGAGGTCGGCAAGGTCGGCGTGTCGATCGCGCACAAGGGCGATATGCACACGCTCCTCGACGGCATCCCGCTCGACGAGATGAACACGTCGATGACGATCAACGCCACCGCGGCCTGGCTGCTCGCGCTCTACATGACGGTGGCGGAGGAGAACGGCGTGGACCGCGGCTCGCTCCAGGGCACGACCCAGAACGACATCATCAAGGAGTTCCTCTCGCGCGGGACCTACGCGTTCCCGCCGGAGCCGTCGATGCGCCTGATCGCCGACATGATCGCCTTCTCGGTCGACGAGGTGCCGCGCTGGAACCCGATCAACATCTGCTCGTATCACCTCCAGGAGGCGGGCGCCACGCCGGTGCAGGAGATCGCGTACGCGCTCTCGACCGCGCAGGCCGTGCTCGACAGGGTGCGGCCGCTCGTGCCCGAGGAGACGTTCCCGCGCGTGTTCGGGCGCATGTCCTTCTTCGTCAACGCCGGCATCCGCTTTGTGGAGGAGCACGCGAAGCTGCGCGCGATGGGCCGGCTCTGGGAGGAGCTCGGGCGCACGCGCTACGGCGTGGACGACGAGCGCCTGCTGCGCTTCCGCTACGGCGTGCAGGTGAACTCGCTGGGGCTCACCGAGTCGCAGCCGGAGAACAACATCATCCGGATCGTGCTCGAGGCGCTGGGGGTCACGATCAGCCGCGACGCCCGCGCCCGCTCCCTCCAGCTCCCTGCCTGGAACGAGGCGCTCGGGCTGCCGCGCCCGTGGGACCAGCAGTGGTCGCTGCGGATCCAGCAGATCCTCGCCTACGAGACCGACCTGCTCGACTACCCCGACATCTTCGAGGGCTCGAAGGTGATGGACGGCCTCGTCGAGGAGCTCATCGCGGGCGCGCGTGAGGAGATGGCGGTCGTGGCCGAGCAGGGTGGCGCGGTGGCGGCCGTGCCCTACATGAAGACCCGGCTGGTCGAATCGCACCGCGCCCGGGTGCAGCGGATCGAGAGCGGCGACCTGCGCGTGGTGGGCCAGAATTGCTACACCGAGGCGGAGCCGTCTCCGCTCCAGTCCGCCACGGAGTCGTCGATCATGCGGGTGGATCCGGCGGTCGAGTCTTCGTCGATCGAGGCGCTGGAGGCGTGGCGAACTGCCCGCGATGAAGGCGCCGTGGCTTCGGCCCTCGATGCCCTCCGTACAGCCGCCGCCGACCCGGAGGTGAACATCATGCCGCCGACTCTCGATGCCGCTCGTGCCGGGGCCACCACCGGCGAGTGGGCCGAGGCCCTCAGAGCTGTCTTTGGCGAGTACCGGGCGCCGACCGGCGTCGGCGACGCGGCCGCGGCGCCGTCTGACGACGCACTACGGGCATTGAGAGATCGGGTCGAGGAGGTGTCGGCCGGTCTCGGGCGGCGTATCAAGATCCTCGTCGGCAAGCCTGGTCTCGACGGCCACTCCAACGGGGCCGAGCAGATCGCGGTGCGTGCCCGCGACGCCGGGATGGACGTGGTCTACGAGGGCATCCGGCTCACGCCAGCGCGGATCGCCCGCACCGCGGTCGACGAGGGTGTCCACGTGGTCGGCCTCTCGATCCTGTCGGGCTCACACGCGGAGCTGATCCCGGCCGTCCTGGCCGAGCTCCGCGAGGCCGGTGCCGACGTGCCGGTCGTGGTCGGCGGGATCATCCCGCCCGCGGACGAGGAG
>DASYMP010000033.1:0-2598 GCA_036009005.1 Thermoleophilaceae bacterium
GCGTCGGTGAACAGCCGGACGTCGGCCACGCGATCCTTCAGCAGGTAGCCAACGCCCTCGCCCCCGTCCGACAGCAGGTCCACCGCGTAGCCCTCCTCGACGTACTGGGAGAGCACGAGCACGCCCGTGTCCGGCAGCTCCGCACGCAGCTCGAGCGCCGCCCGCAGCCCATCGTCGGTGTTCGTCGGCGGCATGCGGATGTCGATCACCGCGACGTCGGGCTTATGAGCGCGCACCTTGCGCATCAGATCCTCGGCGTCGCCAGCCTGCGCCACCACCTCGAAGCCGGCCTCCTCGAGCAGCCGCACGATGCCCTCGCGCATCAGCACCGAGTCGTCAGCGACCACTACACGCACGGGATCACCGCCTTTACGGTCGTGCCCCCGCCGGACGGGCTCGCCACGACGAGCGTGCCGTCGAGCGTCGCGAGCCGGTCGGCCAGCCCGCGCAGGCCCGAGCCTGCGGCGGGATCGGCGCCGCCCGCGCCGTCGTCGCTCACCTCGACGGTCACGCTCGACGCGCCGCGCGCGACTCGCACATCCGCCCGGCTCGCCGCGGCGTAGCGCGCGACGTTCGTCAGCGCCTCGGCCACGACGAAGTACGCGGCGGCCTCGACCGGAGCAGGCAGCCGCTCGGTCACGCCGCTCGTCACCTCGACCGGTACGGGCGCCCGCGCGGCCACCGCCTTGAGCGCCGCATCGAGGCCGCGGTCGGTGAGGATGGCCGGGTGGATGCCGCGTGCGAGCTCGCGCAGCTCGCTCGTGGCGCTGAGGAGCTCGGTGACGCTCTCGTCGAGCAGCTCGGCGGCGGCCTCCGGGTTCGTCTCCATCCGCGAGCGGATCAGCCGCAGGCTGAGTGACAGCGCCACGAGCCGCTGCTGCGCGCCGTCGTGCAGGTCGCGCTCGAGCCGGCGGCGCTCCTCGTCGGTCACCTTGACGATCCGCGCCCGCGAAGCACGCAGCTCCTGCTCTGCCTGCTTGCGCTCGGTGATGTCGCGCAGGTAGCCCGTGAAGACAGGGGCGCCCGGAACGGGAATGCGGGTGATGGCCAGCTCGACCGGGAACTCGCTGCCGTCGGCGCGCATGCCCGTGATCTCGATGCGGCGGTTCAGCACCACCGCGTCGCCGGTCCTCAGATAGCGGCGCAGCCCCTCACGGTGCATCTCGCGCAACCGCGGCGGCACGATCAGCTCGGCCATCTCGCGGCCGACGATCTCCTCGCGTACGTAGCCGAACGTGCGCTCCGCAGCCGGGTTGAACTCGACCACGCAGCCGTGCTCGTCCATCGTCACGATGCAGTCGAGCGCCGCCTCGAGGATCGCGCGCATGCGCGCCTCGCTCTCGTGCACGGCGGCGGTCGCGCGAGCGCGGTCGATGTACTGGCCGATCTGGCGCCCCAGGCTCGCCATCGTCGCCAGCAGGTGGTCGTCGGGCATGCGTGGCTCCGGGGTGAAGAACTCCATCGCCCCCGCCATCCCCTCGGCCGTCTCGATCGGGAAGCAGAAGGCCGACTGGAGGCCGGCGGCGCGTGCACCCTCGGCGCGCGGGAAGTTCGGGTCCGCGGTCACGTCGACGATCCACGCGGGCACGCCGCTCTCCCACACGCGACCGGGTAGGCCGTGCCCGATCGGCATGGTGTCGGTGGCGCTCAGCGGCTCGAGCGCCTGCGCCGTCACGGCGGCTGTGTGCCAGAGCGCCGCCCGCCGGAGCGCTCCGGGCGCTGCGGGGTCCGCCTCCCAGGCCGCGGCCACGTCCCAGTCGAGCGGCTCGGCTATCGCGCGCAGCACCTCGGGGTAGGAGGCCGTGAGGTCGGCGGCTTCGGCGAGCAGCGTGGCTACGGCGTGCTCTGCGCGGAGGAGCGTGACTGCATTGCTTGTCTCAGCTGCAGCGGTGCGCATCGGTCGGCCGACGCTAACCGGCATCGAGCCGCTACGCAACGAGCGCAGCCACCGCCGCGCCGGACAGCTCGTCCTTCGGAACGAACCCTGCCGCGCTGCTGGCGGGCAGTGAGTCGCCCAGGTCCTCGCGGTCGTGACTCGAGGTGAGCACGATCGCGGGCGGGGAGCTGTTTGCGGATATCGAGCGTGCGACCTCGAAGCCGTCCATGTCCGGCAGGTTCACGTCGAGCAGGACGATCTTCGGCCGGAGCGCGCGAACCGCCTCGATCGCCTCGCGGCCGTCGGCTGCCTCGCCGATCACGTCGTATCCGTCCGCCTCGAGTATCCGGCGCGCGCTGAGACGGAAGCCGGCGTGGTCATCCACGATGAGGACGGTGGCCGCCATGGGCCCATTGTGAGGGTCAGGCGCGGCCGCGCCTATACGGGTACCCACACCCCGGCTGTCACCGCGCCTACTCCGGTGGCGGCCAGGGGGCGCGCTCCGGAGAGTAGGCGCGCTCCTGATCGGCATACGCCTCTGCAGGCTTGTGCGTGTCGTGCGGGGGCGAGGCGTCGTAGCGGCTGGCCAGCTCGTCGACCCGGTAGTCGATCGTCGCCTCCGGAGAGCGGACGCCGATCATGAGGATCGCGCACGGACCGTCGCCCGCGCCAACCAGGATGTGGTGCGTGCCGGGCGGGCAGTGGAGGTAGTCCCACTGGCG
>DASYMP010000034.1:0-2347 GCA_036009005.1 Thermoleophilaceae bacterium
ACGGCGGCGAGCAGGCGGTCGCCGTAGCCCGCCCCCTGGAGCTCGACCGAGACCGTGTTCATCGCCACGACGAGGTCGTCGGGGTCGTCGTCGCGCAGGATCAGCCAGCGGTAGCCGTACTCGTCGTCGTGAGTCGCGACCTTGGTTCCGGTCTCCTCGGCCGTGCCGGCCAGGAGCTCCTCGGTCTCGGTGACGATCTGCTTGAAGTCGGCGGTCGCGATCGGCTGGAAGACCACGCCCGCGCACTGGCGGCTCTTCAGGCCGAGGCCGGTCTCGAGCGTGACGTTGGCCGTCGTCATCGCGAACAGACGGTCCGGCGCTGCCCCCTTCAGCTTGCCCTTCGAGCCGCCGAGCAGGGCGTCGAGGAAGCCCACGGCCTAGGCGGCCGTGCCCTGGAGCTGCGACTCGAGCTGCTGGAGCCGGGCGATCCGCTTCTCCATCGGCGGGTGCGTCGAGAAGAGCGTGCGGACTGTGTTCTTCACGCTCGTGGGCACGATGAAGAACGCGTTCATCCGCTCGGCCTCGCGCAGGTCGGCCGTCGGCACGCGCTCCATCGCCGTGGAGATCTTGACGAGCGCCGCCGAGAGCGCGCTCGGGCGGCCCGTGACGAGCGCCGCGCCGCGGTCGGCCGCGAACTCGCGGTAGCGCGACAGGGTCATCATCAGGAAGAACGAGATCACGTAGACCGCGAACGAGACGAGCAGGACGACGATGAAGCTGGGGTTGTCGTCGCTGTCCCCGCCGAAGAAGAAGCCGAACTGCGTGATCATCGCGGCGATGCTCGCGAAGAAGCTGGCGATGGTCATGATCAGGACGTCGCGGTGCTTCACGTGGGAGAGCTCGTGCGCCATGACGCCCTCCAGCTCACTCGGCGAGAGCGTGCGCATGATGCCGGTGGTGGCGCACACGGTCGCGCTCTTCTGGCTGCGCCCGGTCGCGAACGCGTTCGGCACGTCCGTGTCGGCCACGGCGATGCGCGGCTTCGGCAGGTCGGCCTGGATGCAGAGCTTCTCGATCATCGCGTGAAGGCCCGGCGCCTCCTGCGGAGACACCTCCTTCGCGCCCATCGCGGACAGCGCGAGCTTGTCCGAGAAGAGCAGCTGGGCGAGTGACAGCCCGCCCATGATCACCACGACGGTGACGAAGCCGGCGCCCGCCTGGAGCAGGACGACGATGAACGCCACGTACAGCAGCCCGAGCAGGAACAGCGTGAGCAGCATTCGGGCCTGGAGGCCGGGATCGCGAGGGAAGACTGCTTTCTGCTGGGCCATGTGGACAAGATTAGTGATCGGTGGGCGGCGTCTTGCAACGGGAGGAGAGCGCCCCGTCGCGCGGAGGGGCCTTGCTAGAGTGGCGCCGTCGCAAGCGCTGAAATCCCCTGCATAACGCGTGGAAACGGGGGGGAACCCGACGGCGCTCGACCGTGTAGATGAAGAAGAGCTTTCTCCTTCCAATTGCCCTTGCCGTCACGGCCTTCCTCGTGTTGCCGCTGCCTGGCCTGTCCGCGCCCATCTCCTCGAAGATCCAGGAGAAGCGCCAGCAGATCCAGCAGCACAAGGCGAAGGAGGGCGTGCTCAGCTCGACGATCCAGGGCTTCTCGAGCCGCATCGACGTCATCCAGGGCGAGATCGCGGCCACCGAGCGGCGCCTCTCGAGCGTGCAGTCGAGCCTCGACCAGCAGAAGGAGCGGCTGCTCGAGGTGCGCAACCGGCTCGAGGAGGCACGCGACCGGCTCGCGCGGCTGCGGAGCGACCTGGCCACCGCGCGCCGCGTGCTGGCCGCCCGCCTCGTCGAGATCTACAAGGCGGACGCGCCGGACGCGCTCACCGTGATCCTGTCCTCCGACGGCTTCGGCGACCTGCTCGAGCGCGCCGAGTTCCTGGGCCGCATCTCGGACCAGGACCGCGAGATCACCGACCGCGTGCGCGGGCTGAGGGACAAGGCGCACAACCAGACCGTCGAGCTCGCCGGCCTCGAGCAGCAGGAGCAGCTGGCCGCCGAGCGGATCCTGCGCGAGCGCGACCAGGTCGCGGCCGTCGAGGACAAGCTCACCGGCGCCCGCGACCAGCTCGCCTCGGCGCGCGCGGACAAGCGCGGAGCGCTGGCCCAGGTGCGCGACAGCCGGGTGCGGCTCGAGGGCGACCTCGCCGCGCTCGAGCGTGAGCAGGCGCGCGTGCAGGCCGCCATCCAGGGCAACTCCGGCGGAAGCTTCAAGCAGGGCAGCGGGCAGCTCGGCTGGCCCGTGAACGGGCCGGTCGTCTCCCCGTTCGGGATGCGCTGGGGCCGCCTCCACGCCGGCATCGACATCGCCGTGCCGAGCGGGACCCCGATCCACGCCGCCGACTCG
>DASYMP010000035.1:0-32107 GCA_036009005.1 Thermoleophilaceae bacterium
GCGAGATCCGCGCCTGCTTCGTGGCCGAGGAGGGGAACCGCCTGATCTCGGCCGACTACTCGCAGGTCGAGCTGCGCCTGCTCGCGCACATCGCGGACGAGCCCGTGCTGAAGGACATCTTCCGGCGTGGGGAGGACGTGCACACCGCCACCGCCGAGGCGATTCTCGGCGGGAGGTCCGACCCCGGCACGCGCTCGAAGGCCAAGATGGTCAACTACGGGATCGTCTACGGGCTGTCCGCCTATGGCCTCGCCGACCGGCTCCAGATCGAGAAGGAGGAGGCGCAGCAGTTCATCGACGCCTACCTCGAGCGCTTCCCTCGTGTGAAGGCGTTCATCGACGAGACGATCGAGAGCGCGCGCGAGGAGGGCCACGTGACGACCCTCTTCGGCCGCATCCGGCGCGTGCCGGAGCTGCGCTCGCGCCAGTTCCAGACGCGTTCGCTGGGCGAGCGGCTTGCCGTGAACATGGTCATCCAGGGCACGGCCGCGGACATCATCAAGCTCGCGATGGTGCGCGCCCGCAACGAGCTGCGCGACGCGGGTCTCACCACGAAGCTCGTCCTCCAGATCCACGACGAGCTCCTGTTCGAGGGCCCGGAGGAGGAGATGGCGGCCGCGTCGGAAATCGTCGAGCGCGAGATGGCGGACGCTTTCGAGATGGACCCGCCGCTCGAGGTGGACGTCGGCGTAGGCAAGAACTGGCTGGAGGCGAAGTGACGAGAGAACTGGCGGTCCTCGCGACCGTCGTCGCGGGGGCCGCAGTGGCCGCGCAGGCGCCCGTGAACAACGTGCTGTCCCAGCGGCTCGGCAGCTTGGGCGCCGTGACCGTGAACTTCGCGGTCGGCACGCTCCTCATCCTGATCATCACGTTCGGCTTCGCGGGCGGGTTCGAGACGAAGCCGGTCGCGGACTCGGTGCCCTGGTACTACTGGGTGTTCGGCGGAATGACCGGCGTGGCGATCGTGGCCACCACGCTGTTCACGGTGCGCGAGCTCGGCGCGGGCGGGGTCACCGCGGCGACGATCGCCGGGCAGCTCACGCTCTCCGTGATCCTCGACCGCCTGGGCGTGCTGGGGCTCGACGGGCGGGCGATCACCTGGGACAAGATCCTCGGCATTGCGCTGCTGGCGGCGGGCACGCTGCTCATGGTCCGGGAGTGATCACGATGCGCCCGAGGGCGCTGCCCGCGCGGAGCGCTTCGAGCGCGTCGTTCACCCGCTCGAGCGGCAGCGTCTCCATGATCGGCGGGGCGATCCGGCCCTCCTCCACGGAGGCCAGCGCGGCCCGGGCGTCGGCCGGGCCGCCCGCGCGTGAGCCGAGCAGCGTGATCTCCTCGAGCACCAGCCGTCCCGAGTCCATCGAGTAGTCGAGCCCGGGGCGGTAGCCGCAGCAGACCACGCGGCCGCCCGCGGCCACCGTGGCGAGCGCCGTCTCGAAGCCGGCGCGAACGCCCGAGCCGTCGAAGGCGAGGTCCACGCCCTGCCCGGCCCAGTCGCGAACGGTCTCGAACTCCTCCGGCGGCACGGCCAGCTCGGCGCCGAGCTCGAGCGCGATCCGCCGCCGCTCCTCGTTCGGCTCCACGGCCGCCACGCGCGCGCCGCAGTCGAGCGCCACCTGGATCGCGTTCAGGCCGAGGCCGCCGGCGCCCACCACCGCGACGGACTCGCCCGCCGCGAGCGCGCCGCGCACGCGCAGCGCGCGCCACGGCGTGGTGACCGCGTCCATGGTCACGGCCGCCTCGGCGAACGAGATCGACTCGCCGAAGGGGATCAGGCTCCGCTCGGGCAGCGCGAGGTACTCCGCCAGGCCGCCGTCGCGCTCGATCCCGATGCGGCGCACCTCGGTGCAGAGCGTGGGGCGCCCGGCGCGGCAGTGATCGCATCCCTCGCACGAGTCGTACAGCGCGCAGGCCACGCGCGCGCCCGCCGCGAGGCCGCCCGCGGGCTCCACCAGCTCGCCCGCCACCTCGTGGCCGGGCACGATCGGGAGCTCCACCCCCGGCAGCGCACCGGACCCGAGCTTGAGGTCGGTGGCGCAGATGCCCACGGCGCGCACGCGCACGAGCGCCTCGCCGGGCGCGGGCCGCGGCGGCTCGATCTCGGCCAGCTCCAGCGGCTCGCCGAAGCGGCGGAGCACGGCGGCCCTCAGAGCATCACCCGTCCGCCGGCCACGTCCATCGTCACGCCGGTGAGGAACGACGAGACATCGGAGGACAGGAAGACGGCGGCATGCGCGGAGTCGGCCGCCGTGCCGAAGCGGCCCAGCGGCGAGAGCGCCGCGATGCGCGCGCGCAGCTCGTCGCTCATGATCGCGTCGACCCGCTCGGTGAGCGTCGTGCCGGGCGCGATGCAGTTCACGCGGATCCCGCGCGGCCCCAGCTCGAGCGCCACGTGGCGCGTGAACTGGACGATCGCGGCCTTCGCGGCGGCGTAGGAGACGGTGAGCGGCACGTCGAGCTGGCGGCCGCTGTTCGACGACATCGTCACGATCACGCCGCGGCCGCGCTCGAGCATGTCCGGCAGCGCCGCGTTGACCGTCAGGAAGGTCGAGGTGAGGTTCGCGTCGACGACGCTGCGCCACTCCTCCTCCGTGATCCGCTCGACCGGCGTGTAGGAGCTGAACCCGCCCGCGAACGGCAGCAGGATGTCGATCGAGCCGAGCTGCTCGCTCACGCGCTCGACGACGTCCGCGATCTCGGTCGATACCGAGGCGTCGCACGCGAATCCGACGGCCTCCGCGCCGTCCGCCCTCAGTTCCTCCACGAGCGCGTCCACGAGCGGAGCGCGCCGGGCGCACAGCGCCACGCGCACGCCGTTCGCCGCTAGCAGCCGGCAGGTCTCGGCGCCGATGCCCTGGGAGCCGCCCGTGACGAGCGCGACCTTGCCTCGCAGGTCGGGGTAGAGGGCGGCGGGCTCGCTCCGGCTCTCGCCGGCCACCTCAGCAGTCGCCCTTGCCGCCGGAGGAGGGGCCTGGCGGCACGGGCGCTAGCGCTGGGTGGCCGGCGAGCACGCGGAGCACCTCGTCGCGCGAACGGCGACTCATCGTGAGCTCACGCGAGCGCCTCGTCGGCAAACGGATGCTTGGTGAACATGATCGGCCCGTCCTTCGTCACGAGCAGGTTCTCCTCGAGCCGCACGGTCTGCTCGAGGCCGGGGTGCCCGGCGAACGTCTCGGCCGCGAAGTACATGTTCTCCTGAAGCTCGACGGGATAGTCGAGCGAGTAGGCACGCGAGATCCACATCCCCTCGTAGAGCGACAGGCCGATCGAGTGGGCGAACTGCTGGAGCGTGACCGTGCCGAACTCGTCGTCCGCGTAGGTGGGCAGCTTCGCCGCGACGTCGGCGGTCGTGTTGCCGGCCTTCATCTGCTCGATGGCCGCGTACATCGACTCGTAGCACTCCTTGTAGAGGTCCTTCTCCTTCTCAGTCCAGCGGCCGCCGACCTTGAAGCAGCGCACGAAGTCGACGAAGTAGCCGCCCGGCCCGACCGCGTTCTGGTCGACGATCACGAGGTCGCCCTCGCGGATCACCTTGTCGGTGTGCCAGCGGCGGTACGGGCTCGTGTTGCCGCCCGACGCGACGATGATGTCGTAGACGAAGTCGAAGCCCTGGCGATACAGGTACTCGTTCACCTTCGCCGTGATCTCCGACTCGCGCACGCCCGGCTTGAGCCACTCGTGCTCGATCTTCCAGAACGAGGTGTCGCCGATGGCGCTCGAGATCTTCAGGCACTCGAGCTCGTCGCGCGTCTTGATCACGCGCGCGCCCGACATGACCGGCCACGCGCTCACCGTGTCCACGCCCGCGCGCTCGAAGGCGGCCGCCGCCGACGGGTCGTAGATGTCGATGCCGATGCGCTCGCCGCTCACTCCGGCGTCGCGCAGCACCTCGGTGATCGACGCGACCATCTTGTCGGCCATCATCTGCTCGGCCGTCTCGGACCACTTCCAGGTGATCGCGGGGCGGATGTTCCCCTTCAGCCAGGGCGCGTCGATCTTCGCGCACTCGAGGTCCGAGCCGGCGGTCTCGAACAGCACGGGCTCGCCGTCGCGCGGGAGCACGCAGTAGCGGATGAAGATGTTGTTCTTCCAGTTGCCCTGGAAGACGCCGGTGATGTAGCGGACGTTCTCGCCCACGAAGCAGACGAGCGCGCCGAGGTCGTGCTCCTCCATCTTGGCGCGGGCGCGGGCAAGCCGCTCCTGGCGCATGCGGTCGAAGTCGACTCGCGCCTGCCAGTCGGTGGCCGTCGTGCTGAAAACGCGGCGTGGGTCGTGCTCGTGCGGCTTCCCGATGAAGCCGTGGTCGTCCGTCATGGGGCTCCTTTTTGCAGTGCTCCGAGCGTGTGAGTCTCTTCGGGCCCCGGGGCGGCGTCCAGATTTCGGGTCGTGGCCATTGCCAAAAACGTTGACCCTGCGCGCCGAGGCGTCGACCGTCCTGGGGTGACGCTCGCCGCCGACGCCCCCTCAACCCAGTCCCAGGACGCGCTGGCGCCGATCATGGCGGTCAGCCGTGCCGTCGCGGAAGGCCGCGCGCTCGGGGAGACGCTCGCCACGGTCGCGGAGGCCGGCGCGGCCCTCGGCGAGGCGGAGGCCGCGGCGATCATCCTGCGCCGCACGGAGTCGGCCACCGGCTTCGCGGTGGCGGGCGCGTACGGCCTCGGCCCCGAGTACGCGGACGAGCTGAACCGCATCGCGCCGATCGAGCTCGGCCTCGGCCCCTCGGGCGTCGCGGCCGCGACCCGGCAGGTCCTCGTGGTGAGCGACGTGTTCGCCGATCCGATCTTCGAGCCCTGGCGAGGCCTCGCTATTCGCGAGGGCTACCACGCGATGGTCTCGGTCCCGCTGATGCTCGGAAGCGGGCGGCGCGTGATCGGCGTGCTGAACGCGTACCGCCGCCGCCGCGGCGGCTGGTCGGATGAGCAGCTCGAGCTGCTGCGCTCGCTGGCCGACCACGCGGCCATCGCCACGCAGACGGCGCAGCTGCTCGACGAGTCGCGCAGGCAGGTGCGCGGCCTCTCACTCGTGGTGCGGTCTCTGCGCACGCAGAGTCATGAGCACGGCAACCTGATCCATGCGCTGTACGGGCTCCTGACGATCGACGAGGTGGGCGAGGCGCGCCGCCTGATCGCCGACGCGGACGCCCGCCGCGAGAGCGCCCGCATGCGGGTGACCGCCAACGTGGACAACGCGGTCCTCTCGGGCTTCCTGCTCGCGGAGGTCACGATCGCCGAGAACGCGGGCATCGAGCTCGCGGTGGACATCTCCGGCCAGCTCGGCAGCCTGCCGCCGACGCTCACGGAGCTCGATCTGATCACGGTCGTCGGCAACCTCGTCCAGAACGCGATCGAGGCCGTGCAGGAGCTGCCCGAGGAGCGCAGGCGGGTCGACCTGAGACTCTGCTCGAACGACGAGGGCCTCGAGGTCCGCATCAGCGACGGCGGCGTCGGCATCCCGCCCGAGGCGGCGAGCCGGGTCTTCACGGCCGGCTACACCACGAAGCGCGATCGCGCGGGCGTGGGCCTCGCGCTCGTGCGCGCGATCGTCGTGCGCGCCGGGGGCCGGGCCGAGGTCGACACAGAGGTCTCCGAAGGCGCCGCCCTGCGCGTGCGCATCCCGGCGCGGTGACCTGCGTGTCCGACCCACGCACAGACTCCACCGTCCCGCTCGCCGACTGGCGCGTGATGATCGTCGAGGACAACAGCACGGTCGCGGCGGTGCACAAGCGCATCGTCGACTCGGTCCCCTACCTGCACACCGAGCACATCGCCCCGAACGGCACGCGCGCGCTGGATGCCATGCGGACCGTGCAGCCCGACCTGATCATCCTCGACCTCACCATGGCCGGCGGCGACGGGCTGCCGTTCCTGCGAAGGCTGCGACGCGACGGCGTCCCGGTCGACGTGATCGTGGTCACGGCCTCACGCGGAGGCCGGATCGTCCAGGAGTGCATGCACCTCGGCGCCGTGGACTACCTGGTCAAGCCGTTCAGCCCGCACCGCCTGCGCGCCGCGCTCACCGCCACCGCGATGCGCTGGCGAACGCTCGCCCGCTCGGATCAGCTGAGCCAGGCGGACGTGGACACGGTCCAGGCGTCCGGCTCGGCGGGGCTCGAGCGCCGCCTGCCGACCGGGCTGAAGGACACGACTCTCGACGCCGTGATCGCGGTGCTCGAGGCGGACTACTCGCCGTTCTCGGCCAACGAGGTCGCCGAGCGGGTGGGGGTGGCGCGCGTCACGGCGCGGCGCTATCTCGAGTACCTCCAGGTGCTCGGCATCGTCGACATGAGCCGCGAGGGCGAGGGGCCGGGCCGGCCGCGCAACCGCTACCGGCTCAGGCGCATGCCCGCCTAGTTGAGGCCGAGCAGCCCGATCGCGTTGAGCGACAGCACCGCCTCGAGCTCGGGGTCCGGCAGCGCGCCGCAGATGCGGTCGAGGCCGTCGGCCGCCGAGCGGTACGGATAGCCGCTCGCGAACAGCACGCGCTCGCTGTGCCGCGCCGTCCACTGCACGAGGCAGGGAAGCCGGTCGCCGCGCCGAGGCGCCACCACGGTGAGGCCCGGCGCCCCGGCGAGCACGTGCTGGATCGTCGCGCGCGGGGCCGAGCGGACGAACAGCGGAACGCCGAGGTCCCCGATGCGCTGGTAGACGAGCCGGCGCGCCGACTGCTCGTGCGGCGGAGCCACGATCGACGGCACGCAGACGCCGCGCAGCGACAGGGTCCGCACGGCGTGCTCGAGCGTCTCGATCGCCGCCTGCGCGTCCTGCATCGGCAGCAGCGCGAGGCCGTAGAAGCGGCCCGGGAAGCTCCGCTCCAGCTCGGCACGCTCGTGATTCAGGTGCATCGCGAGCTCGGTGGCCTGCGGCACCGGCAGGTGGTCCACCGAGAACGCCCCGAAGCTCGACACGGCCACGTCGACGCCCTGAGCGTCGAGCTCGTCTAGCTGCACGTCGAGCTCCAGGAAGCTCGGCAGGATCGTCTCGCTCGCCACCCGGTCGCGGTGGAAGAGGTAGCCATCGCCCCTGCGCTCGGCAAGCGGCGGGTCGTGGCGCCCGACGTGCGCCTCCAGGTAGGTGCGGCTGTGAAGGTGCACCAGGCAGTCGACGACACGCACGCCGCCGAACCTAAGCTCGGGGCGCCCGGGCGGGAAGCAGGTGGTCATTCGGAGGAACCAAAACGTTCACACGCCAGCGGCCCGGCGTGACACTGCGCCACGATGGAGGCCGGCGTCCCCGACTACATGCTGATCGAGCGCGACGTGGCCATCGAGGCCGACGACGGGCTCGTGTTGCGGGCGGACATCTTCCGGCCGAAGGTCGAGGGCGAGTATCCGGTGCTCCTGAGCTACGGCCCGTACGGGAAGGGGCTCGCGTTCCAGGAGGGCTACGCGGACCAGTGGAACCTGCTGGTCTCGGCCCATCCGGAGGTGCTCGAGGGGTCGAGCGGGCGCTACCAGAACTGGGAGGTCGTGGACCCCGAGAAGTGGGTGCCCGACGGCTACGTCTGCGTGCGCGTGGACTCGCGTGGGGCCGGCCGCAGCCCAGGCTTTCTCGACTGCACCTCGCCCCGCGAGGCGCAGGACCTGTACGGCTGCATCGAATGGGCCGCCGCCCAGCCCTGGGCAAACGGCAAGGTGGGGCTCGCGGGGATCTCCTACTACGCCATGAACCAGTGGCAGGTGGCGATGCTCCAGCCGCCGCACCTCGCCGCGATCTGCCCCTGGGAGGGCTCCGCGGACTACTACCGCGACGCCACCCATCACGGCGGCATCCTGTCCACCTTCGAGCCGAACTGGTACCTCGCGCAGGTCGTGGAGATCCAGCACGGCTACGGGGAGCGCGGCGCGCGCGACCCCAACACCGGTGAGCTCGTCTCAGGCCCGGACACGCTCACCGAGGACGAGCTCGCCGCCAACAGGCTCGACCTCGGCCACGAGATCCGCGCGCGACCGTTCGACGGCGACTTCTACCGGGCCCGCTCGGTGGACTGGTCGCGCGTGCGCGTGCCGCTCCTCTCGTGCTCGAACTGGGGCGGCCAGGGGCTCCACCCGCGCGGGAACTTCGAGGGCTACACGCAGTCCGCCTCGGAGCAGAAGTGGCTCGAGTGCCACGGCGACGCGCACTGGACGCACTTCTACACCGACTACGGGCGCGAGCTCCAGAAGCGCTTCTTCGACCACTTCCTCAAGGGCGAGGACAACGGCTGGGACCGCGAGCCCCCGGTGCTGCTCCAGGTGCGCCGGCCGGGCGAGCGCTTCGAGGAGCGCAGGGAATCCGCATGGCCGCTTCCGAGCACCGAGTGGACGCCGCTCTACCTGGACGCCGCCGCTCAGGCGCTGTCCCGCAGCGCGCCCGGGGAGGCCGCCGGCGTGAGCTACGACCCCGCGGGCGACGGCATCGACTTCTCGCTCCCCGCGCTCGACGCGGAGACGGAGGTCACGGGGCCGCTCGCCGCGAAGCTGTTCGTGTCCTCCGAGAGCGAGGACGCCGACCTCTTCCTCGTGGTGCGCGTGTTCGACCCGGAGGGCGAGGAGGTCACCTTCCAGGGCACGCTCGACCCGCACACGCCGGTCGCGCAGGGCTGGCTGCGCGCCTCGCACCGGCGGCTCGACCCGGAGCGCAGCCTTCCGTACCGGCCCTACCACCCGCACGAGGAGCGCGAGCCGCTCACCCCCGGCAGCGTCTACGAGCTGGACATCGAGATCTGGCCGACCTGCCTGGTCGTGCCGCCCGGCTACCGCATCGTCCTCACCGTGCGCGGCCGCGACTACGAGTACGAGGACGCTGCCACGAACGTAGGCTGGTTCGTGATGCGCGGCTGCGGCGCCTTCCTTCACGACGACCCGGACGACCGGCCGGCCGAATCCGTCGGCGGCACGGTGACGCTCCACACGGGACCGGATCACCCGTCCCACCTGCTGCTCCCGGTGATCCCGGAATAGCCGTGTTCGACCTCGCCATCAGCGGTGGGGTGGTGGTCACGCCGCGGGGAAGGCTGAACGCGAACGTCTACGTGAGCGACGGCACGATCGCCGCGCTCAGCGAGGAGACGCTTCCGGCGCGCGAGTCGGTGGACGCGGGCGGGCTGCTCGTCATGGCCGGCATGGTCGAGGCGCACGCGCACTTCATGGACCCCGCCGATCCGAGCCGCGAGGACTTCCCGACCGGCAGCGCCGCGGCCGCCGCGGCCGGTGTGACGACCGTGCTCGAGCACACGCATGCCTCGCCCGTCGTCGACGCGGACGACCTGCGCGCGAAGGTCGACTGGCTCGCGGACCGCTCCGTCGTGGACTTCGGACTGGGCGCCCACGCGATGCCGGACCGGCTCGACGCGGTGTCCGCGGTCTGGAGCGCCGGCGCCGCGTTCATCAAGGCCTTCACCTGCACGACGCACGGGGTGCCCGGGTTCACGCCCGGGCCGCTCCGGTCGCTGCTCGAGCGCGTGGCCGGCGCGGGCGCCGTGTGCCTCGTGCACTGCGAGGACGAGTCGCTCACCGAGGACGCCGAGCGTGCACTGCGCCACGCGGGGCGCGATGATCCGGCGATCGTGGCCGAGTGGCGGAGCCGTGAGGCGGAGATGAGCGCGCTGGCGGTGACGCTCGTGCTCGCGCGCTCGACACGCGCACGAGTCGTGCTCGCCCACGTGAGCAACGCCGACGCCCTTGCGCTGGTGGCGCGCGAGCGAGCAGCCGGTGGCGACGTGGCCGCCGAGTCCTGCCCGCAGTACCTCTGCCTGCTCGAGCGCGAGCTGCTCGTGCACGGCGCGTTCCGGAAGTTCACCCCGCCGGCGCGTGCGCGCTCCATCGTCGAGCTGGACGAGATGTGGGAGGCGCTCCGCTGCGGCGACATCCAGTACATCTCGAGCGACCACGCGCCCTCGACGCGCGAGCAGAAGACCGCCGGCTCGATCTGGGACGTGCACTTCGGCCTGCCGGGAATCGACACGACCACGCCGATCCTGCTCGACGCCGCGGCCGGCGGGCGGATCTCGCACGAGCTTGTCGCGGCGGCCTACTCCGAGGCACCCGCGCGCACCTACGGCCTCTATCCGCGCAAGGGCTCGCTGGCGGTGGGGGCGGACGCGGACATCGTGCTCGTGGATCCCTCGGCGAGCTGGGAGGTGCGCGACGAGGACGTGATCTCGCGCGCGGGCTGGACGCCGTACGCGGGCCGCACGCTGGTCGGCGGGGTGGCGCGCACCTACCTGCGCGGCCGGCTCGTGGCCCAGGACCGCAACCCGCTGGGCGCACCGGGCGGGGGGCGCTTCGTGGCGGGACCCGGCGCCGCTCCGTGACCGCCCTCCACGAGCTCGGCGCGCTCGAGCTGCGCGAGCGCTTCCGTGCGCGCGAGCTATCGCCGGTCGAGGTGCTCGAGGCCTGCGCGACCCGCATCGAGGAGACGGCCGAGTTCAACACGTTCGTGACGCTGGCGCTCGACGAGGCCCGCGAGGGCGCGCGCGAGGCCGAGCGGGCCTACGCCGCCGGCGAGGCCGAGGAGCGCCCGCTGCTGGGCATCCCGGTGGCGGTGAAGGACCTGTTCGACACGGCGGGCCTGCGCACCACCTACGGCTCCGCGATGTTCGCGCGCCACGTGCCGCGGGCGGACGCGGAGGTCGTGGCGCGGCTGCGGGAGGCCGGGGCGCTGATCGTCGGCAAGACGAGCCTGTTCGAGTTCGCCTGGGGAATCAGCTCGCAGAACACGGCCAACGGCGACTGCCTCAACCCGTGGGACGCGGAGCGCTCCGCGGGCGGATCGAGCGGCGGCTCGGCGGCGGCGCTCGCGCTCCGACAGGTGCCGCTGGCGCTCGGCACGGACACGGCCGGCTCGATCCGGATCCCGGCCGCGTTCTGTGGCGTGATGGGCCTCAAGCCGACCGTCGGGCGGCTGAGCGCGGAGGGCGTGTTCCCGCTCGCGCCCTCGCTCGACCACGTGGGGCCGATGGCGCGCCGCCCCGAGGACATCGCGCTCGCCATGGGCGTGCTCGACGGCGGGCACTGGCGCCACTGCGAGCGGCCGCCGCTGCGCGTGGCCGTGTGGCACGGACCGCCCGATCCGGAGCTGGACGACGACACCGCGAAGGCGCTCGATGCCGCCGCGGACGCGCTCGTGCGGCAGGGCGGCCGGGTCGAGCGCGTGAGCGGGCTCGAGGTGGACGACGCGGTCGTGCCCTTCGCCACCATCCAGCTCGTCGAGGCGCTCGAGTCGCACCAGGCGCGCGGGCTCTACCCGCGCCGCAGCGACGAGTACACCCCGCAGATAGCGAGGCGGCTCGAGCGCGGGCGCGCGGTGAGGCTCGGCGACTACCTGTCCGCGGGCACGGCCCGGCGCGCGATCGCGAGCGCCTTCGCGCGTCTGTTCCGCGACTGGGACATCCTGCTCAGCCCGATCTCGCCGGTGCCGCCTCCGAAGCTCGGCGAGGAGTCCGAGGTGCGCAGCGGCCGCGCGCGGGGACTGCGCGACGCGGTCCTCGGATTCACCGTGCCCGAGTCGATCGCGGGGCTGCCCGCATGCGCCGTCCGGGCGTCGATCGGGTCCGACGGCCTGCCGCGCGCCGTGCAGATTGCCGGTCCACGCGGGTCCGACCGCCGCGTGCTCGCCGCCGCCGCGATGGTGTGGGGAGACAACCCGGAGCTGCAGTCGATCTGGCCGGAACCCGCTGTGAGTTCACGCACGTGAACTAAACCTTGCGCGGCTTTCGCCCCCACGGGGAGAGTGGCGAGCGGCTCGCATTCGCGGGCCGCCTGCAATCTCGACCAGGTGGTGCGTATTGGCTTCGCGGCTCGGCGTAGACGTCGGCGGCACGTTCACGGATCTCGTCTTCTACGACCACGCCACCGGCGAGGTGCGCGTGGGGAAGGGTTCGACCGTGCCCGCGTCGCCCGACGTGGGCGTGAAGCGGGTCGTCAGTGACACGCTCGAGTCCTCGGAGCTCGCGGCGTCCGACCTGTTCCTTCACGGGACCACGGTCGGCATCAACTCGATCGTCCAGCGCAACGGCGCCGTCGTGGGACTGCTCACCACCGGCGGCTTCCGCGACGTGCTGGAGACGCGCCGCGCGGACCGCGACGAGTTCTACAACATGCTCTGGAAGCCGTCGGAGCCGCTCGTGCCGCGCAGGCTGCGCATCGACGTGACCGAGCGCGTGCTCGCCGACGGCTCGGTGCACAAGCCGCTCGACGAGGGCGAGGTGCGGTCCGCCGCCGCGCGCTTCATCGAGGAGGGCGTCGAGTCGATCGCCGTCATCTTCATCAACGCGCACACGTTCTTCGAGCATGAGCTGGCCGCCGAGCGCGTGCTGCGCGACGCCGGCTTTGAGGGCGGCATCTCGCTCTCCCACCAGGTCACGGGCGAGTACCGCGAGTACGAGCGCACGAGCACCACGGTGATCGACGCCTACGTGCGCCCGCGCGTGTCGACCTACCTGCGCGACCTGAGCACGTCGCTCCGCGAGGAGCAGTTCGACGGGGAGTTCCTCGTAACGCGCTCGGGCGGTGGCTCGATGCCGTTCTCCGAGGCCGAGCTGCGGCCCTTCGAGACGGTGATGTCGGGTCCCGTGGCCGGCGCCGCCGGCGCCGCGGAGCTGTGCCGCAACATCGACGTCCAGCTGGCGGTGACGGCCGACGTGGGCGGCACCACGTTCGACACCTGCATGATCCTCGACGGCCAGGCCCAGGTGAAGTACCAGGGCTTCGTGGCCGGGATGCCGCTCCAGACCGCCTGGGTGGACGTGCGCTCGATCGGCGCGGGCGGCGGCTCGATCGCCTTCGAGGACGCCGGCCTGCTGCACGTGGGCCCGCGCAGCGCGGGCGCCGACCCCGGTCCGGTCTGTTACGGACGCGGCGGCGTGGAGCCGACGGTCACCGACGCGGCGGCCACGCTCGGCATGCTCGCCTTCGGCGAGCTGGCCGGCGGCGTGACGCTCGACATCCCGAGCGCCGAGGCGGCCATCGCCGAGCTCGGCAAGAAGATCTCGCTCGACACCGAGCGCACCGCCCAGGGCGTCATCGAGATCACCGCCGTGGCGATGGCGAACGCCATCCGAGCGATCCTCGAGGAGGTGGGCGAGAACCCCGCCGAGGCGGCGGTTCTCGCGTTCGGCGGCGCCGGCCCGCTGTTCGGCTCCCTGATCGCCAAGGAGCTCGGCGCGAAGACGATCGTCGTCCCGAACTACGCCGGCAACTTCTCGGCGTGGGGGCTGCTGCTACAGGACCTGTCTCGCTCGGCCGCCCGCTCGGTGCTGGCGCCGCTCGACGACTCGGGCCTGGAGGCGGCCTCGAACACGATGCGCGACCTGCGCGCCGGGCTCGAGCAGCGCATCTCCGAGGCGAGCACGACGCTGGCCTCGTCGGCACGGATCGTGTCGAACCTCGACCTCCGCTACGACGGGCAGGAGTACTTCCTGACGATCGAGGTGCCGTTCGAGGACGGCCGCATCGCGATATCGACGGACGAGCTCGCCAAGTCGTTCGCGACCGACTACGAGCGCCGCTATGGCCACGCGCTCGGCGCGCCCGTGGAGATCGTGGCCGTGCGTCTCACCGCGATCACGCCGCTCCCGAAGACGAACCTGCTGTCCAACCCGGGCACGACCCAGGAGCCACGCCCGCGCCGCTCCATCGACGCGTTCTCGTTCGCCCACGGGCAGCGCGAGAAGTTCGAGGTTGTCGACCGGGCCGAGCTCGAGGTCGGCAGCCGCCATCGCGGTCCGATGATCGTGCTCGAGGAGACGGCGACCACCTACGTGGACGCGGACCTCGAGCTCGAGGTGCACCCGTCCGGAACCCTGCTGCTGCACGAAATCGGAGGCGCGAACAATGGCCGTATCTGAGCTGGCCCCGGAGGTCTCGTCCTACAAGGTCACGACCCAGCCCGTCAACAACGGGATCGAGGTCGACCCGGTCACGACCCAGCTCATCAAGCACGGCCTCGACGCCGCTGCCGAGCAGATGGGCGTGGCGCTCAGGCGGGCGGCGTTCTCCCCGTTCATCTACGACACGCACGACTACGCCGGCGCGCTCTACGACCGCGACGTGCGCCTGATCGCCCAGATGCGCTGCCTGCCGATCTTCGTCGGGACGCTCAACTTCGTCGTCGAGGCCGCGATCCGGAAGATCGGCTTCGAGAACTTCGAGGAGGGCGACGTCGTCGTGTCGACGTTCGGGTACGACACCGGCTCGCACCAGCTCGACGTGACCGTCGTCGTGCCGACCTTCCTCGACGGCGAGCTCGTGGCCTTCGCGGTCAACAAGGCGCACCACCTCGACGTGGGCGCCACCTCGATGTTCGTGACGGACTCCACCGACCACTGGCAGGAGGGCGTCATCTACCCGAGCGTCCGCCTCTACCGGGCCGGCGAGCGCAACGAGGACCTGTACCGGACGATGCTGGCGAACTCGCGCCTCCCCGACGCGTTCGACGGCGACCTGCACGCCCAGATCGCGGCCTGCCACGTGGCCTGCGGCGCGCTCAACCGGATGTTCCGGCGCTACGGCTACGACACGGTTACGGCGGCCACCGACGCGCTCTTCGATCACTCCGAGCTCGCCATGCGGCGCGTGATCGGCGCGATCCCGGACGGCGTCTACACGGTCTCCGCCGCGGTCGACAACGACGGCGTCTCGGACGATCCGCTCCCGTACGACGTGACGGTCGAGATCCACGGCGAGGACATCGTCGTCGACATGTCCGAGGCCGCGCCGACGGCCGTCGGCCCGATCAACGCCCCGCTCGCCACGACGGTCTCGTGCGTGCGCTGCGCCGTCATGGCGCTCGCGCGGATCGAGGACGGCGCCAACGAGGGCTACTTCCGGCCGATCGAGATCCGCACGCGCCCCGGCACGATCTTCGACGCCCAGCACCCGGCGCCGATGTTCATGTACGCGTGGCCGATGATCACGGCCATCGACCACATCCACCGCGCGCTCGCGCCCGCGATCCCGGACGTGATCCCGGCGCAGACGGGCTGCGACGTGGGCGCGATGCTCGCGTGGGGACACAAGGCCGACGGCACCTACTGGGGCGACGGCGCGAACCACCCGGGTGGCCACGGCGCGGCGCCCGCCCACGGAGACGGCGGCTCGCCGCTCATGCACATCTCGTGCTCGGGCACGCGCACCTGCCCGACCGAGGTGATCGAGGCGCGGACCCCGCTGATGGTCGAGAAGGTCGAGCTGGGCATCGACTCCGGCGGCGCCGGCAAGTACCGCGGCGGCACCGGCCTCGACACGCACTACCGCGCGATGCTCGACCTGAACGTGACGCTCCCCTGGGAGCGCGTCCGGCCGAAGCCCTTCGGGCTCTACGGCGGCGGCGACGCCCGGCCCAACAACGTCGTGATCGAGTACCCGGACGGCACGTCGCGCTCGTTCCTGAAGGCGTCCGCCGAGTTCGTGCCGAAGGGCTCGCTGATCCGGCTCGAGACCGGCGGCGGGGGCGGCATCGGCGATCCCGCCGAGCGCGACCCCGAGGCGGTGCGCCGCGACATCGAGCAGGGCTACGTCTCCGAGGAGGCCGCCCGCCGCCACCACCCGCACGCATTCGAGTCGAGCGGAGCCGAGTGACCCAACCCGACGCGCCGGGGCTCGCGCTCCTTCACGACCGGCGCCTCTCGGTTCTCGCCGCGCTGCTGGCCAGCCTCGCGGTGATCGCCGCGATCGTGCTGGCGCTGAGCGCGGACCCGTTCACGGTCTTCTCGACGATCGTGGACAGCTCGCTCGGCAGCAAGTTCACGTTCGGCCAGACCGTGATGATCGGGGCGATCCTGGTCCTGACCGGCCTCGCCGCGGCGATCCCGTTCTCCGCCCACCTCTGGAACGTCGGCGGCGAGGGGCAGCTCTACTTCGGCGCCTTCGCCGCGTTCGCCGCCACGCAGGTGGTCGGCGGGCTGCCGGGCTGGCTCCTGCCGTTCGTGGTGCTGGCCGCCGGCATGGCGGCGGGCGCGCTCTGGGGCCTCATCCCCGGCGTGCTCAAGACGGTGGCCGACGCGAACGAGGTGATCACCTCGCTGATGATGTCGTTCGTCGCGATCCTCGTCGCGGGCGTCGCGATCAACGACATCTGGCCCGAGGGCTTCGGCGGCCAGACCGAGTCGATCCCCGCGAACGCCGCGCTTCCGTACGTGTGGCAGGCGGCCGACATCGACATCGGGATCGTCGTAGCGCTCGTGGCGGCCGTGGTCGCCTGGGTGCTCATCGCGCGGACGCGCGTCGGCTTCGAGATTCGCGCCGCGGGCCTCAATCCGCGCGCGGCGCGGGCCGGCGGCATCGACGTGCGCCGCCTGCCCATGGTCACGTTCGCGCTCGGCGGCGCCTGCGCGGGCGCGGCGGGCGCGATCGCCGTGGTCGGCGTCAACGACTCGCTGATCCAGAACTTCTCGCAGAACTACGGCTTCCTCGGGATCGCCGTGGCGATCGTCGCGCGGCTCAACCCGCTCGCGATCGTGCCATCGGCCGCGCTCTTCGCGATCCTCTCGGTGGGCAGCAACGGGCTCGAGGTCCAGGCCGGGCTCTCGCCCGCCATGGGCCAGATCCTCGGAGCGGTCTTCGTGATCATGCTGCTCGCCTTCCAGGTCGTGCGGCTGCGCTACCCGGAGGCCGGAACCTCATGAGCGGAGGGGTCTTCACGACCCTCTTCGCGCTTGGAGTCGCGCTCGCGGCGCCGCTCCTGTGGGCCGCCCTCGGCGAGCTGATCATCGAGCAGAGCGGGGTGCTCAACATCGGGATCGAGGGCGTGATGCTGATCGGCGCGTTCGGCTGCGCGTACGCCTACGTCAGGTCCGGCAGCATGGTCGCCGGGATCGCCACCGCGATGGGCTGCGGGGCCGCCTGCGGGCTCGTGCTCGCCCTCCTGTACGTGCGGCTCGGGGCCGACCAGATCGTCACGGGCATCCTCTTCAGCGTCATCGCGCTCGCGGGCACGACCGTGCTCGCGGACCGCCTGCTCGGCACCGACGTGGCCGAGAAGACGGGCCAGCTCGACATCCCAGGGCTGAGCGAGATCCCGTTCTTCGGCACGGTCCTGTTCAGCCAGGACCCGCTTGTCTACGCGGCGATCGTGGCGGTCCCGCTCGTGTCGTACCTGATGAGCGGCACCTGGTTCGGCCTCTACGTCCGCGCGATCGGAGCGCGCCCGCGCGCCGGCGAGACGGCGGGCATCGGCGTGCGCGCGCTGCGCACCTGGGCGCTCGTGATCGGTTGCGTCCTGACGGCGATCGGCGGAGCGTCGCTCGTGGTCGCGACCTCCGGCGGCTTTTCGCCCAACCTGACCGCCGGCCGCGGCTTCATCGCGCTGGCGGTAGTGGTCCTGGCGCGCTGGAAGCCTCTCTGGGCCGCCGCTGCCGCGCTGCTGTTCGGCGTGGCGCAGGCCCTGCAATTCGTGGCGGACGAGCTCGGGTTTCTGGCCCATGTCCCCTCGGACGTGCTGCTGATGCTGCCGTACCTGCTGACCGTCGTCGCGGTGGTCTTCGCGGCGGGGTCTCGCTATCCGGCGGCCTGCGGCGTGCCCTACCGGCCGGGATCGGCCTGATGCATGTGATGGAAGTTCAACGAACGGAGGAACGGTGAAGGACTCGACGGGGACGTACGCGTGGCGACTGCTTTTGGCAGCGCTCGCGGTCGTCGCGGTGCTCGCGATAGCGGCATGCGGCGACGACAACAAGGACTCGAGTGGCGATGCTGCCAGCACTGACGACACCTCGACGGCCGCGGCCGACGAGACGCCCAAGAAGATCGGCCTGCTCACGACCGGCACCCAGAACGACAAGAACTGGGGCGAGGCGTTCACGATCGGCGCGAAGGCTGCTGCCGACGCGTCGGGCGCGAAGCTCACGGTCGTGGACAACCTGAACGAGCCGCCGCAGTACGCCCAGCAGGGCGCGTCGCTCGGCCAGGAGGGCTACGACATGGTCCTGATGGCGCTCGGGACGATCCAGGAGGTCCAGCTCAAGCTCGCGAAGCAGTTCCCCGACACGCTCTGGTGCGGCTACGGCATCGCGCCCGACAACGCGCCGGAGAACACCTGCTTCGTGGACGCGCTCCAGGAGCAGGCAGCATTCCTGGGCGGAGTGGCCGCCGGCCTCGCGACCAAGACGAACGTGATCGGCGCGGTCAACGGCTTCGAGTTCCCGCAGCTCACACGGCAGCCCGAGGCCTACGCCCTGGGCGCGCGCTGCGTGAACCCGGACGTGACGTTCGTGCAGAAGTACATCAACAGCTGGACCGACGCCGCACTCGGCAAGGCCGCTGCCAAGGGTCTCATCAGCCAGAAGGCGGACGTGCTGCTCGCGCCGCTCACCACCGCCACGAACGGCCTGATCGCGGCCGCCCGTGAGAGCGACGGTGTCTGGGTCATGCCGGAGTACTTCGACTCGAACGACACGGCGAAGGAAGTGATCCTCACGAGCGTGCTGTTCGACCTCCAGACGCTGGCGGAGGACGTGTACACCAAGGGTCTCAACGGCGATCTGAAGCCGGGCGAGATGCTCCCGTACACGCTGGCCGAGCTGCCCGACGGCGGCGTTGCCCCGTTCTACGAGGACGAGGCCGTGCTCGGGGCGGACGGCGTCGCCAAGGTCGATGAGATCAAGCAGAAGATCATCGACGGCGACATCAAGGTTCCCAGCACCGACGAGATCGGCACGGTCGGGACCGGTTCCAAGATCGACCCCGCGTCGATCGGCTGCTGAGGGTCGATCTGGGCGCACCGCAGCACAGCAACGCCGCCGTGCAGATGCACGGCGTCAGCAAGCGCTATGGCGACACGCTCGCCAATGACGCTGTGGACCTCACCCTTCACCGGGGTGAGGTCCACGCTGTGCTGGGGGAGAACGGGGCGGGCAAGACGACGCTGATGAGCACGCTGTTCGGGCTCGTCGCGCCGGACGCCGGCCGCATCGAGATAGATGGGACCGAGGCGCGGATCGGCTCCCCGCAGGACGCGCTCGAGCTGGGCGTGGGGATGGTGCACCAGCACTTCATGCTGGTGCCGGACCTGACGGTCGCCGAGAACGTGGTGCTCGGCACGGAGCGTCCCTTCAACCTCAGTCTCCGCCGCCCCGCCGTGGAGCGCTCGGTGCGCGAGGCGGGCGAGCGCTTCGGGATCGCGATCGACCCCGCCGCGCGCACGGGCGCGCTGCCCGTGGAGATCCAGCAGCGCGTGGAGATCCTGAAGCTGCTCTACCGCGGGGCCGAGATCCTCATCCTGGACGAGCCGACCGCCGTGCTCGGACCGGCCCAGATCGACAGCCTGCTCGAGGTGCTCGCCAGCCTGCGCGACGAGGGTCGCGCCATCGCGATCGTGACTCACAAGCTGCCCGAGGTGATGGCCATCGCCGACCGCGTGACCGTGCTGAAGTCGGGCAGGCGCGTGTTGAGCGGCGAGCGCGGCAGCTTCGACGCCGCCTCGCTCGCGCGCGCCATGACGGGCGCGGAGCTCCCGGAGCTGCCCCCCCGCGCCGCGCGCGCGGACGTCGCGGACACCGTCCGCCTCCGCACGAAGGGACTCGTGGTGGCCGGTCGCGGCGGGCGCGCGGTGGGCGGCGCCGACATCGAGGTGAGGGAGGGCGAGGTGCTCGGGGTTGCAGGCGTCGAGGGCAACGGCCAGCGCGAGCTGTTCGGCGCCCTCACCGGCGAGCTGGCGGCCGACGAGGGAAGCATCGAGATCGACGGCCGCCCCGTGACCGGCCTGTCGCCGCGCGCGCTCCACGAGGCGGGCCTCGCCTACGTGCCGGCCGACCGCCAGGGGGCAGGGCTCGTGCTCGACATGTCCGTGGCGGACAACCTCGCCCTGGCGGCCGTCCCGGCCGGGCGCTTCGACACGCGCGGCCTCCTGCGGCGCAAGGCCATCCGCGCCGAGGCGGAGCGGCTGATCGAGTCCTTCCGAATCGTTCCGGACGACCCCGACCTCCCGGTCGCGTCGCTGTCAGGCGGCAACCAGCAGAAGGTCGTGCTGGCGCGGGAGCTCGCGCGCCGGCCGGCGGTGCTGATCGCGGCGAGCCCCACGCAGGGCCTCGACGTGGGCGCCGCCGCCGACGTGCACCGGCGCCTGCTCGACGTGCGCGAGCGCGGCACCGCGGTGCTGCTGATCTCGTACGACCTGGACGAGCTGCGCCAGCTCTCCGACAGGATCCTGGTGCTGCACCGCGGTGCGGTGGTCTACGAGACCGATGCCGAGCGCGTGGACATCGACGAGCTCGGCATGGCCATGGCCGGCCACCAGCCGGTCGCCTAGCGCGCGTACTTCTCGAGCCGCACGTCGCACGAGCGCGCGTGCGCCTCGAAGTTCTCGATGCGGCACTGGCGGGCGCAGACCTCGCCCACGACGACGCTCGCCTCCTGGTCGCACTCCTGGTAGGTCACGGTCTTCAGGAACTTGCCGACCCAGAGGCCTCCCGTGTAGCGCGCGGCGCGCGAGGTGGGGAGGATGTGGTTCGTGCCGATCGTCTTGTCGCCGTAGGCCACGGTCGTGCCCTCGCCGAGGAAGAGCGCGCCGTAGTTCGTGAGCCGCTCGAGGAACCAGCGCGGCTCGGCGGTGTGCACCTCGACGTGCTCGTAGGCGAGCTCGTCGGCCGCGACGGCGGCCTCCTCGAGCGAGTCGACCACCTGGATGCGCCCGTGCTCGCGCCACGACACGGCGGCCACGTCCGCGGTGGGCAGCCCGTCGAGCTGCGCCTCCACCTGGCGCTCGACCGCCTCCGCGAGCTCGGCGGATGTCGTGACGAGGACTGCGGGGGAGGTGGGGCCATGCTCGGCCTGGCCCACGAGGTCGGCAGCCACGATCACGGCGTCGGCGTCGCCGTCGGCGATCACGAGGATCTCGGTGGGTCCGGCCGGGAGGTCGATGCCCACCTCGCCGAACAGGCGCCGCTTGGCCTCGGCCACGTAGGCGTTGCCGGGTCCGACGATCATGTCCACGGGGTCGATCGAGTCCGTGCCGAGCGCGAGTGCCGTGACGGCCTGCACGCCGCCCATCACGTAGATCTCGTCGGCGCCGGCCATGTGCATCGCCGCGACGGTCACCGCCGGCGGCTCGCCGTTCATCGGCGGCGTGCACGCCACGACGCGCGGCACGCCGGCGACCTTCGCCGTGATCACGCTCATGTGCGCCGAGGCCACCATCGGGTAGCGCCCGCCTGGCACGTACGCGCCCACGCTGTTCACCGGGATGTTGCGCTGGCCGAGCCGCACGCCGGGGAGCGTCTCCACCTCGAAGTCCGTGACGGTGGCGCGCTGCGCCTCGGCGAAGCGGCGCACCTGGTCCTGGCAGAAGCGGATGTCCTCGATCACGTGCTCCGGCACGCTCGCCACCAACCGCTCGCGCTCGCCGGCCGACAGCCGGAAGCTCTCGGGCTCCCACGAGTCGAGCCGCGACGAGTACTCGCGAAGCGCCGCGTCACCGCGCGTCCGGACCGCGTCGATGATCTCCGTGACAACCCCTTCGACAGTGGCGCTCACGCCGTCTCCTCTCTGAGCGACAGCACGCTGTCGCCCTCCTCGTACAGGCCGAACGGCAGCGGATCGCCGACGCTCCAGCTGTTGTCGATCTGCGAGCGCCTGCCGGCCTCGCGGGTGCGCTCGAGCACGGACCGCTCGAGCTCGAGCTGGCCCGGCTCCCAGCGCTTGAGCGCGGCGGGCACGTTGTGGTTCGAGGCCTCGATGGCGTCGGCGAGGCGCCACGCCGCCTCGGCGGCCTTCGCGGTGCCCACCGCCACGTGCGGCCGCAGCACGGTGGCGGCGTCGCCGATCAGGCAGGCGCGGCCGAAGGCGAGCCGGGGTGCCTCGATGTCGAGCACCACCTGCACGAAGGGCGCATCGGACTTCATCACCATCTCGGCGAGCGGCGGCGCGAGCTGGTGCTGCGCCGTGTCGCGCAGCTCCTCGACGTGCTCGCGGCGCACGCCGCCCGGCGGGAGCGACACCTGCTGCACGGTGCCGCGCCGGTCGGTCATCAGGTCGTCGAGCTTCGGGCCGGCCGGGACGTTGCGGTACCAGATCCAGTTGATCAGGCGCCGGCCCGGCTCCACAGATCCGTCCGTGTTCGGGATCGGATAGGTGAGGATGTGGCCGTTCGGCATCAGGAAGTAGGTGATCGCTTCGTGCAGGCGCGCGAAGCTCTCCTCCGAGAGGTCGGCCTCACTCACGACGCCGCGCCAGGCGACGTAGCCGGCGTACTCGGGCTCGATCTCCGGCAGGAGGAGGCCGCGCCCGGTCGAGTGGATGCCGTCCGCGCAGACCACGAGGTCGGAGCGCGCGCGCTCGCCGTCCGAGGTCACCACCTCCGCCTCGCCGTTCTCGACGGTGAGGCCCACGACGTCGCGCGAGAGGTGGTAGCGGGCGATGTCGAACGAGTCGAGCAGCTCCCGGTAGAGCGCGTAGAAGGACGTGAACAGGTAGTCGAAGGGGAGCTCGTGCACGACCCGGCCCGAGTCGTCCATGTAGCGCACCGAGCGCGACGCCGAGGTCATGGTGCGCAGGTCGGTGCCGCGCCGCTCCAGCAGGTAGCGGACGCTCGCGGGGTGGGCGACGATGCCGACCCCACGCGCCATCAGGAGCCGTGGCGAGCGCTCGAAGACGTCCACGCTCCAGCCGAGATCGCGCAGCAGGAGCGCCGCCGTGAGGCCTCCCAGCGATCCGCCCACGACGATCGCGCGCCTGCTCATGGGGCTGGTGGCCGATCGGGGCGGAGTTGATACATGATCCGATCCTATGGTATGAACCGTCGGAGCGCAGGTGAACGTGGAGTGACCGACACGAGACGCGGCAGTGGCCACACGAAGACCCTCCGGGGCCTCGCCTACGCGCGCCACGGCTCGGCGACCGCACTCGACGAGGGCGGGCCGCCGCTCGCCGCGCGCTCCCTGCCGCGGCCCGCGGAGCCCAGCCCGCTCGCCGCGATCATGGCCGTGAGCCGCGCCGTGGCGGAAGCCGCCGCCGTCGAGGACACGCTCGAGACGATCGCGCGCACGGCGGCCTCGCTCACCGGCGGCCACGCCGCCGCGATCGTGCTGCGCCGCTCGGATTCCTCCAGCGGGCTCGCCCTGGCGGGGTCGTGGGGGCTCAGCCCCGAGTACGCGTCGGAGCTGAACCGCATCCGTCCGATCGAGATCGGCAGCGGGCCCGCGGGCGTGGCCGCCGCGACGCGCGGGCCGGTCGTCGTCGACGACGTGCTCGCGGACCGCGACTTCCGCCCCTGGCGCGCGCTCGCCGAGCAGGAGAACTACCGCGCCGTGCTGTCGGTCCCGCTCGAGCTCGGCTCGAACCGGCGCGTGATCGGGGCGCTCGTGGCCTACCGCGACAGCCCGGGGCCGTGGTCGAACGAGCGGATCGACCTGCTCGCCACGCTCGCCGACCACGCCGCGATCGCGATCCAGACCGCGCACCTGCTCGACGACTCGCGCTGCAGCGTGCGTGGGTTGTCGCTGCTCGTGCGCTCGCTGCGCTCGCAGAGCCACGAGCACGCCAACCTGCTGCACGCGCTGTCCGGCCTGCTCGCCCTCGACGAGGTTGACGAGGCGCGCCGGCTGATCACCGCCGTCGACGAGCGCTACCGCACCGTCCGCGACCGGGTGAGCGAGGCGATCGAGAACCCGGTCGTATCGGGCTTCCTCCTGGCGGAGAGCGCGATCGCCGGCAATTCCGGGATCGAGCTGCTCGTGGAGCCCGAGAGCGGCATCACGGACCTGCCGGAAACGCTCGGCGAGCTCGACGCCGTGACGATCCTCGGCAACCTGATCCACAACGCGACCGAGGCGGTCTACGACCTCCCGCGCGAGCGCCGGCGCGTGTCGGTGCTGATCGCGGGCGACGCCGCCGGGCTCGCGATCCGCGTGCGCGATTGGGGCCCCGGCATCGCGCGCGAGGCGAGGGAGCGCGTCTTCCACGCCGGCTACACGACCAAGCAGGAGCACGTGGGCGTCGGGCTCGCGCTGGTGCGCAGCATCGTGGCGCGCGCGGGCGGGGAGATCGGCCTCGAGCCGGACATCTCCCCGGGAACCTCCTTCCTCGTCCGGATCCCCGCCTGATGGCCTTCGCGAGCGCGGCGGCCCGGACCGCGATCGTCCCGCTCGGCGACTGGCGCGTGATGATCGTCGAGGACAGCGGCCCGGTCGCCTCGCTCCATCGGCGGATCGTCGAGGCGACGCCGTATCTCCGCACCGCGCACATCGCGCGCAGTGGCCGTCTCGCGCTCCGGGCGCTCGCCGCGGTGAGGCCGGACCTCGTCCTGCTCGACCTGTCGATGGACGGCGAGACGGACGGGCTCGCGCTGCTGCGCAAGCTCCGCCGCGACGGCGTCGCCGCGGACGTGATCGTGGTGACCGCCTCGCGCAGCGCGGCGATCGTCGAGGAGTGCACGAGGCTCGGCGTCGTGGACTACCTCGTGAAGCCGGTGAGCGCGCAGCGGCTCCGGCACGCGCTCGCCACGTTCGCAATGCGCCGGCGGACCTTCAACCGCTTCTCCGACCTGAGCCAGGCCGACGTGGACGGCCTGCACGGGTCGAACGCGGCCGGCGCGTCCGGCGCCCTTCCGCGCGGGATCATGCGACCGACGCTCGCCGCCGTGGTGTCGGTGCTCGAGGAGGCCGAGGAGCTGACGGCCGGTCAGGTCGCCGCCGCGGCGGGCATCTCGCGCGCCACCTCGAGGCGCTACCTCGAGTACCTCCAGGTCGTGGGCGTCGTCGAGATGGCGAGCGCGCCCGAGGGGCGTGGGCGTCCACGCCACCGCTACCGCTTCTGCGAGGGACCCCGCTGACCGCGCTCGACCCCAGCCGCATCATCGACCTCACCGAGCCGTGGAGCCCCGCCTCGTGGCCGTACCCCGGCCACCCCACGTCCACCGAGGGGATCCTCCAGAGCTTCTCGAAGGACGGCATCAACACCTGGCAGGTGTCCACCTCGATGCACACCGGCACGCACGTGGACGGTCCGCTCCACTGCTCGAGCGGCGGCGCCGACATCGCGTCGCTCCCGTTCGAGACGCTGGTGCGGCCCGGCTACGTGGTGGACCTGCGCGACGTCGCGGGGGACTGGCACGTGGTCACGCCCGAGGACGTCGAGGAGCGGCTGCCCGGACCGCTCGAGCCCGGTGACGCCCTGATCCTCCGCTACGGCTGGCAGCGCTACGCGATGGGTCACGAGGACGAGGACGCGGAGCGCTACTTCAACCGCCACCCCGGCCCGGGGCGTGCGCTCGTGGACTGGATCGTCGAGCGCGAGCTCGCCTGGGTGGGCACCGACTCGGCCTCCTTCGAGCACCCCGCGAACATCAACCTGCGCAGCGCCCGGCCCGACCTCATGGGCGAGCTCGAGGCCGCCGTGGGATCGGCCGAGCGCTTCGACGAGGACAGCTGGATGATCGCCCACCGGACGCTGCTCGAGCGCGGTGTGCTGCACGTGGACCAGGCCGGGGGCGACCTCGACGCGGTGCCCGCGGAGCGGGTCACGCTCGCGATCTTCCCGTGGCGCTACAGCGGCGGCGAGGCATCGATCTGCCGGCTTGTCGCGATCCCGCACTAGCCCGTCGCGCGCTCGCTGGCGCGGCTACTTGATATTTGATACGTTCACTCTGGAACCGCACTTCTTTGCCTACGGAGGCCCTTAAGCACATGAGCACGGACACGGTCGGACAGAGCAGCAGGCAGGCGATCTGGCCCGACGGCTTCCCGCGGCCGGAATTCCCCTACAGCCCAGGCGTCAAGGCCGGCGGCTGGGTGTTCGCCTCCGGCCAGATGGCGACCGACCTCGTGAACGGCATCAAGCCCGAGGCGCGCCTGAACGAGCGCAACCCGCACCTCGCGGACACGACCGAGCTCCAGTCGTGGGCGCTGATGAAGAACCTCTCGGAGATCATGAGCGCGGCCGGCGCCGACATCAACGCGCACTCGGCCCGCATCCAGCAGTGGCGCGTGTCCGACCGCCCGACGCTCGCGGAGCTCGAGCAGGGCAACACCTGGACCGGCCTGTCGGTCACCCCGTACTACCGCGCGCGCAACCACTACATCCAGGAGCCGCGCCCGGCCTCGACCGGCATGGGCGTGCGCCGCCTGCTGCTGAACGGCGGCGTGATCGGCGTCGACATGATCGCGGTGGGCCCCGAGGGCGGCCCCGGCAAGAGCGGCGTGGACGTGCCCGAGGGCGTGGCCACCCCGCTGGCCGGCTACTCGCCCGCCGTGCTGAACGGCGACTGGGTCTTCCTGGCCGGCGAGATCCCCACCGACTGGCAGGGCGACTTCATGTCCGAGCGCTACATGGGCGAGCGCAGCTCGGTCGCCCCCGAGGCTCGCGTCAATCCCTTCTTCTGGTACGGCTCGCCGATCGAGAAGCAGACCGACTACACGCTCCAGAAGCTCGACAAGATCGCGGAGGCCGCGGGCACCTCGCTCTCGCGCTGCGTGAAGGCGAACGTCTACCTCGCGCACCCGAACGACTACCAGGACATGGACCGCGTCTGGAAGCAGTGGTTCCCGACCGATCCGCCCGCGCGCGTCGTGATCCCCTACATGGGCCTCGGCGGCATGGGCACGCGGATCGAGATCGACATGATCCTGCTGAACAACGACTCGAAGCTCGAGCGCAAGACGATCTCGGCCGACTCCGCCTTCGAGCCGCTCGGCCACGAGCCGCAGGCGATGCAGGCCGGCGAGTTCCTGTTCTTCTCGACGCAGGTCCCGACGGGGCCCGAGGGCGTGGCGGATGAGCTGCTCGGCCACCCGGAGCTGCCGTTCAGCCAGGACATCACGCGCGTCCAGGCGAGCCGGATGTTCGACAGCATGTCGGCGCTCTGCGAGGCGGCCGGCACGTCGCTCGAGAACCTCTGCCAGGTCAAGGAGTTCTACGAGGACCTGAGCTCGTTCTCGGCCGTCCGCGAGGAGTGGCGCTCGCGCTTCGGCGACTCCCCGCCGGCCTCGACGAGCGTCGAGGTGGGCGCGTCGCTGATCGCACCGGGCGCACGCATCCTCATGGACGCGATCGGGCACGTCCCGGCCGCGAGCTGAGCCGTCGCACGATGACCAACCAGCCTGCGGGCGTGGGACCGGGGGACTACCGCGACGAGGTGGAGCTGGAGCTGCTCGGAAGGCGCGTGCGCGTGCTCGAGCTCTCGCGCGAGGTGTCGACGACGATGCCGATCTACCCCGGCCACGTCGGGGTGACGTTCTGGGACCACCTCACGCACGAGCAGGTGCGCCGCCAGCGCCTCCCCGAGGGCTCGCAGTTCAAGGGCTACGCCGTGCGCGGGATCGTCGCCTCCGAGCACGTCTCGACGCACGTCGACGCGGTCTGGCACTTCAACCCGGACCGCCCCGACCTGACGATCGACAAGCTGCCGTGGGAGCACCTGATCACCCCGGCCGTCTGGATCGACGTGTCGGACGTGGCGCCCGAGCCGCACATCACGCGCGAGCGCATCGAGCGCGCGCTGGCCGACGCGAACGCCGAGGTCAAGCCCGGCAGCACGCTCCTCTACTACACGGGCTGGGGCGAGAAGTGGGACGACCCCTTCGAGTTCGTGAAGGGCTACCCCGGCCTCGACCGCGAGGCGAGCGAGTGGCTGATCGACCAGGGCATAGCGAACCTCTGCACGGACGCGCCGAGCACGGACCACCCGGCCGACCTCGAGTACCCGAACCACCGCACGCACGGCGAGCGCTGCGTGATCCACACGGAGATGGTCCACAACATGACGCGGCTGCCGCGCGACCGCGACTTCTGGGTCATGTTCTTCCCGCTCCGCCTCGAGGGCGGCACGGGCTCGCCCGCACGCGCGATCGCAGTCTGGGAGCCGTGAGCGACCTCGAGGGCAGGCACGCCCTCGTGACCGGCGCGGGGCGCGGCATCGGGCGCGCGTGCGCGCTCGCGCTCGTGGACGCCGGCGCGAGCGTGACGCTCGTGGCGCGCTCGGAGGCCGAGCTCGCGACGGTGGCCGAGGAGGCAGCCGCGCGCGGCGGGCGCGCGTTCGCCCACGCCGCCGACGTGCGCGACCCCGCGGCCGTCGAGGCGGCCGCCGCCGCGGCCGAGGAGCACGGCGGCCTCGACATCACCATCAACTGCGCGGGCGTGAACCGCCCCGGAGCCACCGCGGCGCTCTCGGTCGAGGACTGGGAGCTGGTCATCGACGTGAACCTGCGCGGCACCTTCCTGGTCTGCCGCGAGGTGGGCCGGCGGCTGCTGGCGGCCGGGCGCGGCGGGCGGATCGTGAACATGTCCTCGCAGATGGGCTCGGTCGGCTACCCCGGCCGCGCCGCCTACTGCGCCTCGAAGCACGGCGTCGACGGGCTCACGAAGGCGCTCGCCGTCGAGTGGGCGCCGCACGGCATCAACGTGAACGCGGTCGCGCCCACTTTCGTGCGCACCCCGCTCACCGAGCCGATGTTCAAGGACGAGGGCTTTCGCGGCGAGGTGCTGCGCCGGATCCCGATGGGTCGCATCGGCGAGCCGGAGGAGGTCACCGGTCCGGTGCTGTTCCTCGTCTCGGACGCGGCCAGCCTCGTGACCGGACACATCCTGCTCGCCGACGGCGGCTGGGTCGCCTGGTGAGCCCCATAGATACGAACACGGAGGTAGTCGGAGCATGACGCAGGCTGAGAGGTGGGAGGTCCGCGACGGCATGCGGATCGGGTGGGACGTGGAGATCGAGATGGACGACGGCCTCGTCCTGCGCGCCGACGTCTTCCTCCCGACCGACGAGGGCCGGTACCCCGTGATCCTCACCTACGGTCCGTACGCGAAGGGGCTCTCGTTCCAGGAGGGCTACCCCAGCGCCTGGAAGCAGATGGCCGACGAGCACCCCGACGTGACCGCCGGCTCGTCCAACAAGTACCAGCAGTGGGAGGTCGTCGATCCGGAGAAGTGGGTCCCGGACGGCTACGCCTGCGTGCGCGTCGACTCGCGCGGCACCGGCCGCTCGCCCGGGTACATCGACCACTTCTCGCCCCGCGAGACGCAGGACTACTACGAGTGCATCGAGTGGGCCGGCGTGCAGGACTGGTCGAACGGCAAGGTGGGCCTGAACGGCATCTCCTACTACGCGATCAACCAGTGGCAGGTGGCGTCGCTCCAGCCGCCGCACCTGGCCGCGATGTGCGTCTGGGAGGGAGCCGCGGACTGGTACCGCGACATGACCCACCACGGCGGCATCTACTCGACCTTCTGGCACCACTGGTACGACATGCAGGTCAAGTCGGTCCAGTACGGCCTCGGCGAGAACGGCCCGCGGAGCGTCGTGACCGGCGAGCTCGTCTGCGGCGACGAGACGCTCTCCGAGGAGGAGCTCGCCCAGAACCGCGCGAACTTCGGGCCCGAGATCCTGTCGCACCCGCTCGACGACGACTACCACCGTGCCCGCTCGCCAATCTGGGAGAACGTCACGGCCCCGCTCTTCACCGCGGGCAACTGGGGCGGCCAGGGCCTCCACCCGCGCGGCAACTTCGAGGGCTTCCTGCGGGCGGCCTCGGAGCAGAAGTGGCTCGAGGTGCACGGCATCTGGCACTGGACCCACTTCTACACCGACTACGGCCGCGAGCTCCAGAGGCGCTTCTTCGACTTCTTCCTGAAGGACGAGGACACGAGCTGGTCGAGCCAGCCGAAGGTGCTCCTGAACGTGCGCCGGCCCGGCGAGCGCTTCGAGCTCCGCGAGGAGGAGGACTGGCCGATCCCGCGCACGCGCTGGACGAACATGTACCTCGAGCCCGACGGCGAGCGCCTCACCCCCGACGCCCCCGAGGCCGGGACGGTGGAGTACGACGCGATGGGGGACGGCGTCACGTTCTGGCTGCCGGCCGCCGAGGAGGAGCTCGAGATCACGGGCCCGCTCGCGGCGAAGCTGTGGGTCTCGTCGTCGACCGAGGACGCCGACCTGTTCCTCGTCGTGCGCGTGTTCGACCCGGAGGGCGAGGAGGTTGTCTTCCGCGGCGCGGTGGACCCGCATACCCCGGTCGGCCAGGGCTGGCTGCGCGCGTCGCACCGCAAGCTCGATCCGGAGCTGTCGCTGCCCTACCGGCCGTACCACACCCACGACGAGCGCCAGCCGCTCACGCCCGGGGAGGTCTACGAGCTCGACATCGAGATCTGGCCGACCTCGATCGTGCTTCCGCCCGGCTACAGGCTCGCGCTGAATGTCCGCGGGCGCGACTACGAGTACCCCGGCGAGGGCGCGCGCCTGTCCAACTTCAAGAACGAGCTGAAGGGCTGTGGCCCGTTCCTCCACGACGACCCGGCGGACAGACCGCCGGCGATTTATGACAACCGCGTCACCGTCCACACGGGCGGCGACCGGGCCTCGTACCTACTGCTGCCCGTCATCCCCTCATGAACCGCGTGTTTAAGATTGGATCAAGTATCTTGACGCCAATATCAACGCGGTCTAAGGTCGGGGCGAGGGCCAGCTTGACGTTGCTTTTGAACCAACGCGAAGGGAGCCAGACCCAGATCATGCGTAACTACCGAAGAGGTGGAGCGCTGCCATACGTGGTCGTCGCGCTGCTCATGGCGGCGTTCGCGCTTGCCGTCACGGGCTGCGGAGACGACGACAAGAGCAGCAGCGGCGGCGGAGGCGGTGGCGGTGGCGATAGCGCCGACACCGGCTCGGGCCCGCCCCAGGGCAAGCAGGCGAAGATTGCGGCGTTCGGAATCACGTCGCCCGAGACGAGCAGGTGGGACGAGCAGGGCAAGCTCGCCATGGAGAAGGCGGCCGGAGTGCTCGGCGCGAAGCCCACATGGCTGTCGAACATCGCGTTCGACCAGGCCGGCCAGACGCTCGACAGGCTGGTCCGCGAGGACCACAACGTCATGATCTCGAACGGCGCCGGCTTCGCCGACGGCGTTCTGGACGCGGCCGCCAAGTACCCCGACAAGTGGTTCTGGGTCTACTCGGCGCTCGCCGACACGAAGGGCCTCCCGAACGTGGTGGGCATCGACCTGCACTGGAACGAGATCGGCTACCTCGCCGGCGCGATCGCGTGCACGGCAAGTGAGTCCAAGAAGATCGGGGTCGTCCTGGCCCAGCCGATCCCGGCCTACACGCACGGACTCGGCGGCGTCACGGACGGCGTCAAGGCCGCGTGTGGCAGCGAGAAGAACCTGCTGGTCACATGGAGCGGCACGTTCGACGACAACGGCAAGTCGAAGCAGGCCACGAACGCGCTGATCGGCAAGGGCGCGGACGTGATCATCGACTTCCAGGACGCCGCCACGCCGGGCGTGCAGTCGGCGATCAAGGAGCACCCGGACGTGAAGTACGTCGGCACGATGTTCGACTGGGCCAACGACATTCCGGACCAGATCATCACGAGCATCGCGATCGACTACGAGGACGGCTACGTGGACACCGCCAAGCTCCTGCTCGACAAGAAGCTCGAGCCCAAGGTGTACGCGAGCGGCGTTGCGACCGGCGGCCTCGAGCTGACGGCGTTCGCCAACTCGGACGCGAGCGTTGAGGAGAAGGGCAAGAAGCTCTTCGACGACATCAAGAGTGGGGCCGTCAAGGTCGATCTCACCCACGCGGTGGGCGAGTAGCGGCAGGGACGTCCCAGCGACTCGGTACGGCCGGCGTGAGAGGACTCTCGAGCGCCGGCCGTACCATTCCCGCCCGCTGATGCAGGAATCCGCCGACCACACCCTCGTCGTCCGCGACCTGGTCAAGCACTTTGGCCATGTCAGGGCGAACGACGGCCTGAACCTCGAGTTCAGGTCCTCGGAGGTGCACGCGCTGCTCGGCGAGAACGGCGCCGGCAAGTCGACGCTGATCAAGACGCTTGCCGGGATCTACCACCAGGACTCGGGCGAGGTGCTGGTCGACGGCGAGCCGGTCGGGCTCGAGACCGCGATGGCCGCGCGCCAGTGCGGCATCTCGGTGGTGCACCAGGACTCGACGCTCGTGCCGCGGCTGACCGTGCTCGAGAACGTCGTCCTCCAGGAGGGCGGCGCAGGACCGATCGCGCCCGAGCTCGGCGAGCGGCTCGCCGAGAGCGGCCGGCGGCTCGGCTTCGAGCTGGACCCGAAGGCGCGCGTCGAAGCACTCACGCCGGGCGACCGGCAGCGCGTCGAGATCGCGCGCGCGCTGATGGCCGACGCCCGCTTCCTGATCCTCGACGAGCCCACGGCTGTGCTGAGCCCGCAGGAGAA